>NZ_JAROCG010000001.1:2400000-2760224 GCF_030433645.1 Arthrobacter burdickii | reverse complement strand
GTCAGTTCGACGTGACCGCAGAGGGAACGGTTGAAGCCATCTGCGACGCGCTCAGCTAGGCGCCTTCTGGAGCGTCCGGCGTCGCGCCGTTCGCGTGTCGCGGCCACTTTTGGTGGGCCAGGCCAGGATCAGCAACGGAGCCCCCTCGTCCGCAGCCGGCTGAACCTGGCCGGGGCAGCAAGGCCGGCCGTTCAGACTGCCCTCCGCCGCGCCAGGACGACGGCCCGGACGATGAGTCCGACCGCGAGCACCCCGAGCATGGTGAGTACCGACGTCGCCGGCAGGGTGAAGGCCAGGACGAGGCAACCGGCTGCGCCGACCGTGTTCAGCCAGCGCGGGGAGTACCACTGCCTCTCGGTGAGGGTGAAGGCCGCGATGTTCGCGATCGCGTAGTACAGCAGCACGCCGAAGCTTGAGAAGCCGACCACGGTCAGCACGTCGGTGGCCAGCAGGAGGACCACGACGACGACGGCCGTCACGATATCGGCGACCCAGGGCACGGAGTACCGGGCGGAGATCCGCGACAGCACCCGTGGCAGGTCTCCGCCGCGGGCCATCGCCAGGCTCGTCCTGCCGACTCCGGCGATGAGGGCCAGCAGGGCGCCCAGGCTCGCGAGCGCAGCCGCGAGGGTGATGACCCCACCGCCCACGCCGGCGGCTGCGCCCGGTGTGGATGCGTCGAAGACCTCCCGCAGCGGAGCAGTGGTTCCGGCGAGGCGGGTCGGCCCGAAGGCGTGCAACAGGGACAGCGCCAGCAGCAAATACAGCAGCAACGTGAAGCCGAGGGCACCGAAGATCGCCGCCGGGATGTTCCTGCGCGGTTCGCGGACCTCCTCGCCCATGGTCGCGATGCGCGCATACCCGGCAAAGGCGAAGAACAGCAGAGCCGCTGCCTGCAGGACCCCGACCGCCCCTTCGGAATCGGCGGCGGCCGGGCCGGAGGCCGCGGGGGAGGCGAACGCGACGACGACCACGAAGGCGAGGACCGGCACCACGAGCGAGACGATGACGCGCGTCGCGAGCGCGGTGCGGGTGACCCCGAGGAGGTTGACGAGCGTCAGCCCGACGACGGCGGCGACCCCCGCGGCCTTCTCGGCACCCGGCGCTGCATACAGGCCGAACGTGAGGGCCATGGCCGCGCACGACGCCAGCTTGCCGGTGACGAACGCCCAGCCGGCGAGGAACCCGGGCCAGGGACCGAGCTGTTCACGCCCGTAGACATAGGTGCCACCGCTCGTGGGATACCGCACGGCCAGGGAGGCGGTCGCCGAGGCGTTGCAGTAGGCGATGAAGCCCGCGATCACGACGGCCAGGGGCAGGAGCGCCCCGGCGGAGGCACTGGCCGGGGCGAACACCACGAACGCGCCGGCGCCGATCATCGCGCCGATCCCGACGGTCGTGGCATCGAAGCCGCCCATCGCGCGGCGGAGTCCCGGTTCCTGGGACATGGTTCTCCTCTCGATCGGAAGCAGCACCGCCGGACAGGCGGGCGGGCGACGGGACGACAACGACAACGAGGACGGGACGGGGCGGGTGCGGCCGGCGCGCTGCCGGTCTGTCCGGGCGGCCAGACCGGGACCGGTAAAGTTGGACGGGCTTGAACCAACTCTAGGCAGGTGCAGTTCCGCCTGCGACTCATCGAACTTATCTGTGGGAAGGAATGCTGTGCTCCGCACGCATGAACTGGGCTCCCTTCGGCCCGAGCACGTAGGACAAACGGTCACCCTGGCAGGCTGGGTGGCCCGCCGCCGGGACCACGGCGGGGTGGCGTTCCTCGACCTCCGCGACGCTTCCGGCGTCGCCCAGGTCGTCGTGCGCGAGGAGGACGTCTTCTCGACCCTGCGCAACGAGTACGTCCTCCAGATCGTCGGCAGCGTGCAGCAGCGGCCGGAGGGCAATGAGAACCCGGCACTGCCCACAGGTGCGATCGAGGTCATCGCGGACACCGTGACCATCCTCAACACGTCCGACCCCCTCCCGTTCCAGATCGACGAGCACGTCGAGGTCGGGGAGGAGGCGCGCCTGCGCCACCGTTACCTCGACCTCCGTCGGCCCGGCCCCCAGGCCAACCTCCGCCTGCGCTCCGAGGCGAGCCGGGTGGCACGTGAGCTCCTGCACCGGGACGGCTTCGTGGAGATCGAGACACCGACCCTGACGCGATCCACGCCCGAGGGAGCCCGTGACTTCCTGGTGCCGGCACGGCTCGCGCCGGGCTCCTGGTATGCCCTGCCGCAGTCGCCCCAGCTGTTCAAGCAGCTCCTGCAGGTCGGCGGGTTCGAGAAGTACTACCAGCTCGCCCGCTGCTACCGCGACGAGGACTTCCGCGCCGACCGCCAGCCCGAGTTCACGCAGCTCGACATCGAGGCGAGCTTCGTGGAGGAGGACGACATCATCGCCCTCGGCGAGCAGCTGGTCTCGGCGCTGTGGAAGCTCATCGACGTCGAGGTACCGCTGCCCATCCGCCGCATGACCTACGCGGACGCCATGGCCAAGTACGGCTCGGACAAGCCGGACCTGCGCTTCGGCCTCGAGCTGACCGAGCTGACCGAGTTCTTCAAGGACACGGAATTCGGCGTCTTCAAGGCTCCCTACGTCGGGGCCGTCGTCATGCCCGGAGGAGCCTCCCAGCCCCGCCGGCAGCTCGATGCCTGGCAGGAATGGGCCAAGCAGCGCGGCGCCAAGGGCCTCGCCTACGTGCTGATCGACGACGACGGCGGCCTCCGCGGTCCCGTCGCCAAGAACCTGACCGACAAGGAACGGGACGGCCTCGCAGCGGCGGTCGGCGCCAATCCCGGCGACTGCATCTTCTTCGCGGCGGGAGACACGCCTTCCTCGCGCGCCATCCTCGGTGCGGCGCGCGTGGAGATCGGACGACGCACGGGACTCATCAAGGAGGGCGACTGGGCCTTCGTGTGGGTCGTCGACGCTCCCATGTTCGAGCCCGCCTCCGCCGCCGTCGCGGCCGGTGACGTCGCGGTCGGCGCCGGCGCGTGGACGGCCGTCCACCACGCCTTCACGTCCCCGAAGCCCGAATTCCTGGACACCTTCGACACGGACCCCGAGAACGCCCTGGCCTTCGCGTACGACATCGTCTGCAACGGCAACGAGCTCGGCGGCGGGTCCATCCGTATCCACCGGCGCGACGTGCAGGAGCGCGTGTTCGCGGTCATGGGCCTGAGCGCCGAGGAAGCCCAGGAGAAGTTCGGCTTCCTGCTCGAGGGCTTCAAGTACGGCGCGCCGCCCCACGGCGGCATCGCGCTCGGCTGGGACCGCGTCGTGTCGCTGCTCGCCGGTGCGGATTCCATCCGCGACGTCATTGCTTTCCCGAAGTCGGGCGGCGGGTACGACCCGCTGACGGCCGCTCCCGCGCCGATCACGGCGCAGCAGCGCAAGGAAGCCGGCGTCGACGCCAAGCCGAAGACCGAGGGCTGACCTCCCGCTCCAGGCGCGCGACCGCTCCGCGCTCGCGACCGCTCTGCGCGACCGCGGGATCGGAACCGTGCAGTCGAAGGACAGGGCACCCCGCACGGGGTGCCCTGTCCCGCATCCGGCCCGCGTGCCGATCCGGCCGGTCCGCTCTCGGACGAAATGTGACGGAAGAGCCGGTGCCGCGGGTCTGCTGTGAAATAATCAGGACCAGTACGTGCTCCGGGGTCGGTGTAAGTCCGAACCGGCGGTGATAGTCCGCGACCCGTCCGTCCTTCCGCACCCGCGGGAGGCAGACGGTTGAGCCGGTGGAATTCCGGGACCGACAGTTAAAGTCTGGATGGGAGAAGCACGAACAGCAGGGGTCTGCGGCTGCCCGATCACCGGGCGCCCATCCCGTCGCGGCACTGCCGTGGCGTCCTCCTGCTGCCATCGCCCGGAGCCGTCGTAACGGCGAAGGATCGGCATGGATTTTCTGCAGTGGCTCTTCGAAGCCCGCATCCCCGTAGGCAGTGGCTCCCTCCTGCTGCGCGAAGTGGTGGGCAACGTCTTCGGGCTCCTCAGCGCCCTCGGGGGCATGCGCCGCCGCGTCTGGGCCTGGCCCGCCGGCATCGTGGGCAACCTCCTGCTCCTGACGGTGTTCCTCGGATCACTCTTCGGCGCCGCGAGCACCGCGAACCTGCTCGGCCAGGCCGGCCGCCAGGTCATGTTCATCGCCGTCTCGGTCTACGGCTGGCGGCAGTGGCAGGCCAGCCGGCACAGCGGGGGACAGGCGGTCACGCCCCGGTGGGCCGGCACCAGGACACGGTTCGGCATGGTCGCCTTCCTGATCGTCGGGACCTTTCTGCTGACCCCCCTCTTCCGCATGCTCGGGTCCTACGAGCCCGTGTGGGCGGACGCGTGGACCTTCGTGGGGTCCCTGCTCGCCACCTACGGCATGGCCAAGGGCTGGGTCGAGTTCTGGCTCGTCTGGGTCGCCGTGGACATCGTCGGGGTGCCTCTGCTCTTCAGCGCCGGCTACTACGCCAGCGCCTTCATGTACCTGTTCTACGGCGCCTTCACCCTGGTGGGCTTCTTCGTGTGGGCACGTGCCCAAGGCACTGCGAAGCCCAGCATCGAGACGCTCCTGCCCGACCCGACGCTGCGATGAGCACTCCGCCAGTGACCGCAGTGGAGTCGGAGGCGATGCTGCGTGCCCTCCGACTCGCAGGTCAGGGCGTGCGTGGCGCCAATCCCCTCGTGGGTGCCGTCGTCCTCGGCGCGGACGGTGCCGTGCTCGGAGAGGGCTACCACCGGGGCGCGGGCACGCCCCACGCCGAACCGGCAGCCCTCGCCGACGCCCGTAGCCGCGGCAACGACCCGCGCGGGGCCACCGTGGTGGTCACCCTCGAGCCGTGCAACCACACCGGCCGGACCGGCCCCTGCAGCGAAGCCCTCATCGAGGCGGGCATCGCCCGCGTGGTCTACGCCGCCGACGATGTCAACGGAGCCGCAGCGGGAGGAGCCCACCGGCTGCGCGGTGCGGGCATCGACTGCGTCGGGGGTCTCGAGGCCGCTCGATCACGCGACCTCAACGACCGCTGGACCGCAGCCCTCGCCGGTATACGCCCCTTCGTCACCCTGAAGTCGGCGCAGTCCCTCGACGGTCGTGTGGCCGCCCGGGACGGGTCCAGCCAGTGGATCACCGGCCCGGAGGCGCGCGCCGACGGGCACAGGATCCGGGCTCTGGCCGATGCCGTCCTCGTGGGCACCGGGACCGTCCTCGCCGACAACCCCCGCCTCACCGCGCGGACGGACGGCGCGCAGGACAGCCAGGTTGCCCGGGGCGGTCCGCGCCTGCGGGTGGTCCTGGGGCAGGGGACGGTGCCGGACGACGCCGCCATCAGGGGGCCCGGCTTCCTCCACCTGGCCACCCGCGACGTCCATCTCGCCCTCGGTGAGCTGTACGGCAGGGGGGTCCGCCACCTGATGGTCGAGGGAGGCCCGCGCGTCGCCTCCGCCTTCCTCCGGGCCGGCGTCGTGGACGAGCTGTTCAGCTACGTCGCCCCGCTGATCCTTGGTGACGGAGCAGCCGCCTTCCCGGAGCTTGGCGTCACCACCCTCGGCGAGGCGGAGCGCTGGCGCCTCGACAGCGCCGGGGGCCCGGCCGTGCAGCAGCTCGGTGCTGACGTCCGGGTCCACCTGCGACCCCCGCCCTCAAGCCCGGGCCGGACCTCACCAACCCCGGCCTGACCCTGTACGACCCGGCCTGACCCCGCCCGCAATCAATCCCCTCCCGAAGGAAGTACCAGTGTTCACAGGAATCGTGTCCGAGCAGGGCAGCGTGGTCTCACTCGAGCTCGCAGCCGACGGTGAAAGCGGCCTCCTCGTCTTCGAAGCGCCCGAGACCGGCCGGGACCTCACCCCCGGGGCCTCCATCGCGGTCAACGGCGTGTGCCTCACGGCCGTCACCCTCGACGGCGGGCGCGTCGGCGTCGACGTCATGGGGGAGACCCTCCGCCGGACCACCACGGGCGAGTTGCAGCCGGGCGCGCCGGTCAACCTCGAGCGGTGCGTTCCCGCCGGGGGACGCCTCGACGGGCATGTCGTCCAGGGGCACGTGGACGGCATCGGTGTGCTGCTCGAGCGCGAGGACCTCGGTGCGTGGCACCGGCTCCGCTTCGGGCTGCCGTCGAAGCTGGGGCGCTACGCGGCGGAGAAGGGTTCCGTGGCGATCGACGGCGTCTCGCTGACGGTCACCGCCGTCAGTGCACCCGAGGAGACCGGGCAGTGGTTCGAGGTCGGGCTGATCCCGACCACGCTCAAGGAGACCGGCCTGGGTGCGAAGTCGATCGGGGACCCGGTCAACCTGGAGATGGACGTGCTGGCCAAGTACGCCGAACGCCTGCTCGGCTTCGCCGCCGTGGACGCGCAGCAGCACCGCGGCGCCGGGACAGAGCAGTGACGGAGGGCGGTGCAGTGGCGCAGGACAGCGCCGTTGCCCAGGACAGTGCAGTAGCCCAGGACAGTGCAGTGATGGAGGACAGCGCAGTGACGGAGGACGAAGCAGTGACGAAAGGCAGCGCGGTGCCTGACGACAGTGCAGTTGCCGAGGACAGTGCAGCGGCCGAAGACCAGGCAGCGATCCGACTGGATCCCATCCGGGACGCCGTCGCGGCCATCGCCGCGGGGCGGGCCGTCGTCGTCGTCGACGACGAGGACCGGGAGAACGAGGGCGACATCGTCTTCGCCGCAGAGGACGCCACGCCCGAGCTGGTGGGCTGGACCATCCGCTGGACCTCCGGCGTCCTGTGCGTGCCGCTGCCGGGTGCCGACGCGGACCGACTCCTCCTGCCGCCGATGACCGCCGTGAACGAGGACTCGAAGGGCACGGCCTACACGGTCTCCTGCGATGCCGCGATCGGGGTCAGCACGGGCATCAGCGCCGCGGACCGCGCGCGCACCATGAGGGTGCTGGCGGATCCCGCCAGCGTCCCCACCGACCTCACCCGGCCGGGCCACGTCTTTCCGCTGCGCGCAGCCGACGGCGGCGTCCGCCAGCGGCCCGGACACACCGAGGCCTCCGTCGAACTCAGCAGGCTCGCCGGCAAGCGCCCCGTGGCCGTCATCGCCGAACTGGTGCACGACGAGGGCGACATGTTGCGCCTTCCTGCCCTGCGCCGCTTCGCCGACGACCACGGGATCCCGCTCGTCTCGATCGAGGACCTCGTCGAGTACCTGCGGGAGCGAGACGCCTCCGACGCCGTCGACGGGCAGGCGGACGCGGCCGGCGCCTGAACCAGCAGGGCGGAACGGGCGGCCGGCCATGCGGCACTGATCGCGCCACCGGCAGACGCACGGTCCGACCCGACCAGCACCACGCACCAGCGCCACGCACCATTCAGCAGCACCACCCATCGAATACCACCCACCGAATACCACCCGAAGGAGAGCCATGAGCGGCCACGGAGCACCCAGCATCGACATCAGCGGACTGACCACGGAGGGCGTGCCCCTCCGCCTCGCCATCATCGCTGCGAGCTGGCACACGCAGATCATGGACGGACTGCTCGACGGCGCACGCCGCGCAGCAGCGGAGGCCGGAGCCGAGGTCACCGAGGTGCGCGTCCCCGGAAGCTTCGAGCTTCCCGTCGCCGCAGCCCGCCTCGCGCCGCACTTCGACGCCGTCGCGGCCCTCGGCGTCGTCATCCGTGGCGGCACGCCCCACTTCGAGTACGTCTGCCAGGCCGCGACGTCGGGCCTCACCGACGTGAGCGTCAGCACGGGCGTGCCGGTCGGCTTCGGCGTCCTCACCTGCGACACGGAGCAGCAGGGACTCGACCGCGCCGGCCTGCCGGGCTCCTCCGAGGACAAGGGGCACGAGGCGGTCTCGGCGGCGCTGGCGACGGCCGCCGTGTTGAGGTCGTGGACGCGGTGAGCCCGGAGGCGTCCGTCACACCAGGGACGCGGAGGAACGGGTCGGCTCCGCGAGCCGATAGCCTAGGGGACGTGAAAACCTTTGATTCCCTGTTCGAGGAACTCAGCGCGAAGGCCGCGGAACGGCCGGCCGGTTCGCGGACCGTCGCGGAGCTCGATTCCGGCGTGCACGGCATCGGCAAGAAGGTCGTCGAAGAGGCCGCCGAGGTGTGGATGGCCGCCGAGTACGAGTCCACCGAGGACGCCGCCGAGGAGATCTCCCAGCTGCTCTACCACCTGCAGGTGCTCATGATCGCGAAGGGACTCACCCTGGAGGACGTCTACAAGCATCTGTAGCCGCGCCGGCGCATCCCGCCCGCGGCCCCCGCTTGCACCTCCTCCCTCCAGCGAAAGATCCCCATGCTCCGTGTAGCAGTTCCCAACAAGGGCGCCCTCTCCGAGGCCGCCTCGTCCATGCTCGCCGAGGCCGGCTACCGCCAGCGTCGAGACCCCCGTGAACTCGTCCTCGTCGATCCCGAGAACGAGATCGAGTTCTTCTTCCTCCGTCCGCGCGACATCGCCGTGTACGTCGGCTCGGGAACCCTCGACGTCGGCATCACCGGCCGCGACCTCTTCCTCGACGCGCAGGTGAAGGCCGAGGAGCTCCTGCAGCTCGGCTTCGGAGCCTCGACCTTCCGGTTCGCCGGTCCCGTGGCCGACTTCTCGTCGGTGGCGCAGCTCGAGGGGAAGCGCGTCGCGACGAGCTACGAGGGACTCCTGAAGGACTACCTCGCCGAACGCGGCATCACCGCCGCCGTCGTCAGGCTCGACGGCGCCGTCGAATCCTCGGTGCGCCTCGGCGTGGCCGACGCCATCGCCGACGTGGTGGAGACGGGCAACACGCTTCGTGCCGCCGGGATGGAGATCTTCGGCGAGCCGATCCTCAAGAGCGAGGCCGTGCTGATCGGCCGCGCCGGCGTGGAGCCCCCCGCCGGACTGGACGTGCTGCTGCGACGCCTGCAGGGCGTCCTCGTGGCACGCCAGTACGTGATGATGGACTACGACATCCGCAAGGACCTCGTGGACGAGGCCGCCGCCCTGACACCCGGTCTCGAATCCCCGACCGTGTCGCCGCTGCGCGACTCCGACTGGGTGGCCGTGCGCTCGATGGTCCGGCGGAACCAGACCAACCGCGTCATGGACGAGCTGTACGAGCTCGGCGCCCGCGCCATCCTCGTCAGCACCATCCACGCCTGCCGGATCTAGGGGAGGGGCAGCCATGACCGTCGCAGTCCGTGTCATCCCGTGCCTCGACGTCGACGCCGGACGTGTGGTCAAGGGCGTCAACTTCGAGGACCTGCGGGACGCCGGCGACCCCGTGGAACTCGCCCACCGCTACGACCGCGCGGGCGCCGACGAACTGACGTTCCTCGACGTCACCGCCTCCTCCGGCAACCGGGAGACGACGTTCGACGTCGTCGCCCGGACCGCCGAGGAGGTCTTCATCCCCCTGACCGTGGGCGGGGGAGTGCGCGAGATCTCCGATGTCGACCGCCTGCTGCGCTACGGCGCGGACAAGGCCTCGATCAATACGGCCGCCGTCGCGCGCCCCGCCGTCATCAACGAGATCACCGGGCACTTCGGGGCGCAGGTCCTGGTGCTCTCCCTCGATGCGCGCCGCACGCGCGACGCCAGCACTCCGTCCGGCTTCGAGGTCACGACGTACGGCGGCCGCAAGGGCACCGGGATCGACGCCGTCGCCTGGGCCCGCGAGGCGGCGGATCGGGGCGTGGGGGAGATCCTGCTCAACTCGATCGACGCCGACGGCACCAAGGAGGGCTTCGACCTGGAGCTCATCCGCGCCGTGCGGGCCGCCGTCGGCGTTCCGCTGATCGCCTCCGGCGGAGCGGGCAAGCCGGAGCACTTCCCGCCGGCGGTCCAGGCCGGAGCCGACGCCGTGCTCGCTGCGTCCGTCTTCCACTTCGGGCCCGTGGACGCCATCGCGCAGGTCAAGGCCGCCATCCGCGAGGCCGGTTTCCCCGTCCGCTGACGGACCGGGACGTTCAGGGTCCCGGCCGGGCACCCTGCCGCGTCCCACGCGGCGTCGGAAGCCCCGACGGGTCCCGGAAGGTCTCCGGGGTTCGGAGGGTCAGGGTCCGACGTCGGCGGTCTCGAGCAGTGCAACGGCGTCGGGCTGGCCCTCGAAGGTGACCAGCGCCTGCTGCCGCCGGCCGTGCGCGTGCAGCAGCAGTTCCCCCGGATCACCGATGATCGCCACGGAGACCGGCGCGCGCTTCGCGACGTGCCGCGGACCGCCCGGACGCACCAGGACGATGCCGAGGTCCGCGCCCCGGTACAGGAGCGCCGCGCGCTTGAGCAGTTCCTCCCAGAGGGCATCCGCGTAGTCCTCGTCCAGTGCCCGCGGGGCCCACCGCGTGGTGGCACGGCGGACGTCCTCGGTGTGCACGAAGTACTCGATGAGGTTGGCGCTCCTGTCGACGGCGCCGACGCGCATCGGCGAGAGCGCGGGCGGTCCGGCCCGGAAGCGGTCCACGAGCGCTTCGTAGCCCGCGGGCGAGGCCGCACGTTCCGCCGTCTCCCGGACGAGCCGCTCCGTGAAACCTGCCAGCTTCGGGATGAGCCCCAGTCCCATGGCCGGGTTGTGCTCGCGCAGGTAGAGGTGCGCTGCAAGGTCGCGCGTCAGCCAGCCCTCACACAGGGTGGGCGCGTCGTGGCCGGCTGCCAGAAGTGTTTCGGCCAGGACCTCGCGGGACGGGGCTACGTAGTGCATAGCTGCTGAAACTAGCATGTCGTGCCGGGGACGGGGCGGGCGCGCCGCGCGGCGACGGGGACGGCACTAGAATCACAGGTGATGCCTTCCTCCACCTTCTCCCCGAACGACCCTTCCACCTCCTCGCCCCGGAGCCCTGCAGGGGAGCTGCCGCTCCTCGATCCGGCCATCGCCGACGCCCTCAAGAAGGACGACGCCGGGCTGGTCGCCGCCGTCGTGCAGCAGTACGACACACTCGAGGTGCTGATGCTGGGCTGGATGGACGAGGAGGCACTCCGGCGCACGCTGACCAGCGGCCGGGTGACGTTCTACTCGCGGTCCCGCTCCGAATACTGGCGGAAGGGCGACACGTCCGGCTACCGGCAGTGGGTGAAGGGGGTGGCCCTCGACTGCGACGGCGACGCCCTGCTCGTCACGGTCGACCAGGAGGGCGCGGCCTGCCACACCGGCACACGCACATGCTTCGACGGCCGGGCCCTGCCTGCCGTGACCGCGAGCCGAACCGACGCAGAAGGACTCTGACTCCATGCAGCAGCTGGGCACCATCCGCCCCACACTCGAGGAATTCCGCGAACTGGCCCAGGCCCGGCGCGTCGTGCCCGTGCACCTCAAGGTCCTCGCCGACGCGCACACGCCGATCGGCATCTACCGCAAGCTCGCCGCCGGGCAGCCCGGGACGTTCCTCATGGAATCCGCCGCCGTCGGAGGTGTCTGGTCGCGCTACTCCTTCATCGGCTCCCGTTCGCGCGCAACGCTGACCACCCGGAACGGGGAGGCGCACTGGCTGGGCGAGCCGCCGGCGGGAGTCCCCGTGGGCGGGAACCCCGTCGAGGCGCTCCGCCTGACGGTCGAGGCCCTGCGGACCGAGCGCTTCGAGGAGCTTCCCCCGTTCACCTCCGGCATGGTCGGCTTCGTCGGCTGGGAAGCGGTCCGGCGGTGGGAACGCCTCACCAGCCCGCCCGAGGACGACCTCCTCCTGCCCGAGCTGGCGATGAACCTCGTCTCGGACCTGGCCATCCACGACAACTCCGAGGGTTCGCTCACCCTCGTCGCGAACGCCATCAACTTCGACGGCACCGACGCCCGCGTGGACGAGGCATGGCACGACGCCGTCGCACGGGTCCGCGCGATGCTCGCCAAGCTCGCCGAACCCGCCGAACCCGCCATCTCGGTGATGGCCGAGGACGCGCCGAGCGCCGAGGCGTCCATGGACCGCGTCCGCGAGTCCTGGTTCGAACCCGACTACCTGCGGGCGATCGAGCGCGGCAAGCGCGCAATCGTCGACGGCGAGGTCTTCCAGGTGGTCATCAGCCGCCGCTTCGAGATCGAGTGCGACGCCTCCGCCCTCGATGTGTACCGCATCCTGCGCACCACCAACCCCAGCCCCTACATGTACCTGTTCAGCCTCGAGGACGCGGATGGGCGGGCCTACTCCATCGTGGGGAGCTCCCCGGAGGCCCTCGTCACCGTGACGGGCGACGAAGTCATCACGCACCCGATCGCGGGATCGCGGCCGCGCGGCAGGACCACCGAGGAGGACCGCGACCTCGCCGTCGAACTCCGGGCCGACACGAAGGAGAAGGCGGAGCACCTCATGCTCGTCGACCTGGCCCGCAACGACCTGTCCAAGGTCTGCGAGCCCGGCAGCGTCGACGTCACGCAGTTCATGGAGGTGGAGAAGTTCAGCCACATCATGCACCTCGTCTCCACCGTGGTCGGCCGGCTCTCGCCCTCCAAGAGCGCCTACGACGTCCTGGCGGCGACCTTCCCCGCTGGAACGCTCTCCGGCGCGCCGAAACCCCGGGCGCTGCGCCTCATCGACGAGGTCGAGCCGCACCGCAGGGGCATCTACGGGGGAGTGGTGGGGTACCTGGACTTCGCCGGGGACATGGACATGGCGATCGCCATCCGGTCGGCCCTCCTACGCGAGGGCAAGGCGTACGTGCAGTCCGGCGGCGGGATCGTCGCGGACTCGGTCCTCGAAACCGAAGCGCTCGAAACGGTCAACAAGGCCGCCGCGCCCCTCCGGGCGGCGCTGACGGCTGCGGGCCTGCGACCGGCGACCGCGGAGGCCCCGTGAGCACCTCCGAGCCTTCAGTTCCGCGCCGCTTCACGCGCCGCGGCGTCGTAGTGATGGGGATCGTCCTCCTCGCGCTGCTCGCCTTCGGCTCGACCACCCAGACCTGGCTCACGGTGCGCCTGCCGCAGGACGCCGTCCAAACGCCCGACCTCACCATCCCGGGCAGCGACGCGTCGACCCCCGTCACGGCCTTCGCGCTCGTCGCGCTTGCCGCCGCCCTCGCCGTCTCGATCGCGGGCCGCCTGGCCCGCTGGATCATCGCCGTCATCCTCGTGCTCTCCGGCCTCGGGATCGTGCTGTCCAGCGCCTCCGTGGCCCTCGATCCCGAGGCCGCTGCCGAACCCGCCATCGGCACAGCCATCGGCGTCAGCGGACTCGCGGGAGCCGAGGCCACCGCGAGCGCTCTGCCCTGGCTCGCCGTGGCCGCCGGCGTCCTGCTGATCCTCGCCGCCGCGTGGGTGGTGCTCGCCGGCCGCACCTGGGGTGTGAACAGGCGCTACGACGCGGGTGCTTCCCGGTCCCCGCAGGCGCCCGCAGGAACCTTTCAGCCCGGTGCGCCCGACCCGTCGACCGGTGACGTGCCTCCCGGCGTCGTGCCCGACGGTGCGCCGGACTCCGACGGCGCCCGGGACTTCGACCGTTCCGGTGCGCCGACGAGCGCCCGTTCCGACGCTCGGACGAGCGACCAGCCCGAGACGAGCGACCGTTCCGACGTGCCGACGAGCGCCCGTTCCGGCGCGACGGCGTCGCACCCCGACCCGGAGGGCGACGCGCCCGGAGTGACTCCTCCCGGCACCGGGCGTCCGTCCACCCGCCGCACGAGCGCCCACGCCGACGAGATCGACAGCTGGGACGAACTCTCGCGCGGCAACGACCCCACGGGCTAGGTCCGCCCCTCCCGCGCAGGCCATGCCGGTCTCCGCCACCTCCCAAGGGCCGGTCATCGTTCCGCCGGGCCGCCGCATCGATGGCAGAATGGGACGAGACCCGTTCGAAGGAGATTTCCCATGGCATCCGACACCCGTAGCGCCGCTACCCGCAACACCCCCGCGAACCACGCCCAGATGGGCGACGAGACGATCGGTCACGGCAACAGCCCCGCTGCGTGGACGTGCGTGCTGATCATGCTCGCCGGTGCCGCGCTCTCCTCCTTCGCCTACATCTTCGCCAGCACCGAGGGGAACCACGACTTCGGCACGCTGCTCTTCTGGGTGGGTATCGGCATCATGGTCGTCGGCCTGATCGTCGGCTTCGTCCTGCGCAAGATCGGCTACGGCGTGGGCGGCTCGAAGCTCAAGAACAACGGCCACTAGATGACGGTCCTCGACGACATCATCGACGGCGTCCGGGAGGACCTCGCGGAGCGCCGTCGGGCCCTGCCCCTCGAGGACGTGAGGGCCACGGCCCTCGCGGCTCCGGCTCCGCTCGACGCCTTCCGGAGCCTCGGTGCGGGTGAGGGCGGTTCGCTGGCCGTCATCGCCGAAGTCAAGCGCAGCAGCCCGTCCAAGGGCGCGCTGGCCGACATCGCCGACCCTGCCGCCCTCGCCGCCTCCTACGAACAGGGCGGCGCAGCCGTCATCTCGGTGCTGACCGAGGAGCGGCGCTTCGGCGGGTCCCTCGCCGACCTCGACGCCGTCCGCGCCGCCGTCGGGCTCCCCGTGCTCCGCAAGGACTTCACGGTCGACGAGTACCAGATCTGGGAGGCCCGCGCGCACGGCGCCGACGTCGTCCTCCTGATCGTCGCGGCACTCTCCGACGACGACCTCAGGTCCTTCCTCGCCCTCACCCACCAGCTCGGCATGAACGCGATCGTGGAGACCCACACGGCGGACGAGGTCCGGCGCGCGGTCGCGGCGGAAGCACGCATCATCGGTGTCAACGTCCGCAACCTGAAGACCCTCGACATCGACCGCGGCGTCTTCGCCGAACTCGCGCACCTCATCACGTCCGGCACGGTGGTCGTCGCCGAATCGGGTGTGCGGGACGCCGCCGACGTCGCCGACTACGCAGCCAGCGGCGCCCACGCCGTCCTGGTCGGGGAAGCACTCGTCCGCCACCAGGACCCGTCGGCGACCATCGACGAATTCCGTCGGGCTGGTCGCACCGCCTGGAGCAGCAGAGGAGCGGCAGCGCGCAGCTGACACCGTTCGAACCTGCTGCGGCGCGGGGCGCGGCCCAGGACAGCAGGAAACGAACCGGTCATCACCGGTTCACCACCCGGAGGAACTACCGCCCGGGTCAGCACCAACAGGACAGGAACGCTGAAGTCATGACCGATACGCACCAGGGCACGGGCCGCGACGGCGCCGAGGCCGGAGCAGCGGACACCATCGACGCCGGAACGGCCGAGGCATTCCTCAGCCACGACCAGAGCCTGCGCCACGCCCCCGGTCCCTACTTCGGTTCCTACGGCGGACGATGGATGCCGGAGTCGCTGATCGCCGCGCTCGACGAACTGCAGGACACGTTCGATAAGGCCAAGGCGGACCCCGACTTCACGGCGCAGGTCGCCGACCTGAACAAGAACTATGCCGGCCGGCCGTCCCTCCTGACGGAGGCCCAGCGTTTCGCCGAGCACTGTGGCGGCGTGCGCGTCTTCCTCAAGCGCGAGGACCTCAACCACACCGGCTCCCACAAGATCAACAACGTGCTCGGCCAGGCCCTCCTGGCCAAGCGCATGGGCAAGACGCGCGTCATCGCCGAGACGGGTGCCGGACAGCACGGCGTCGCGAGCGCCACGGCGGCCGCGCTGCTCGGCCTCGAGTGCGTGGTGTACATGGGCGCCGAGGACACGCGCCGGCAGGCCCTCAACGTCGCACGCATGCAGCTGCTCGGTGCGACGGTCATCCCCGTCACCAACGGTTCGCAGACCCTCAAGGACGCCATCAACGACGCCCTGCGCGACTGGGTGGCCAACGTCGAGACCACGCACTACCTCCTCGGAACGGCTGCCGGCGCGCACCCCTTCCCGGCCATGGTGCGGTACTTCCACGAGGTCATCGGTGAGGAGGCGCGCTCACAGATCATCGAGCAGACCGGAAAGCTCCCCGACGCCGTGTGCGCCTGCGTCGGTGGCGGCTCCAACGCCATCGGGATCTTCCACGGTTTCCTCGACGACCGCGAGGTCGCCCTGTACGGCTTCGAGGCCGGGGGTGACGGCGTCGAGACCGGCCGCCACGCGGCGACCATCACGCTCGGCCGGCCCGGCGTGCTGCACGGAGCCCGCTCCTACCTCATGCAGGACGAGGACGGGCAGACGATGGAATCGCACTCGATCTCCGCAGGGCTGGACTACCCGGGCGTCGGGCCCGAGCACGCTTACCTCGCCGACATCGGACGGGCGAACTACGAGCCCATCACCGATGCGGAGGCCATGGAGGCGTTCAAGCTGCTCAGCCGGACCGAGGGCATCATCCCCGCCATCGAGACAGCACACGCCCTCGCCGGGGCCATGAAGGTCGGCCGGCGCCTCGCCGCCGATCTCGGGCCGGGGGAGCAGGCGTCGGACAGGGTCCTCATCGTGAACCTCTCCGGCCGCGGCGACAAGGACGTGGCAACCGCCGCGGGCTACTTCGATCTGCTTCCGGACGACAGTGCCGAGCAGGAAATCGCCCAGGAGGGTGAACAGCTGTGACCAGGCATTCCACGGACCGCCCGACCGTCCGCACGAGCGACCGCACCGCCGACCACCCCGCCGACGCTCCCGTCGGCCGGCACGCCGGGACCATCGCGGACGGTTCGAAGGCGGCCGCCGCGATCGAGAAGGCACGGAGCGAGGGACGCGCCGCGCTGATCGGCTACCTGCCGGCGGGCTTCCCCAACGTCCAGGCCACCATCGACGCCGGCATCGCCATGGCGGAGAACGGGATGGACCTCATCGAGATCGGCATCCCCTACTCCGACCCCGTCATGGACGGCCAGGTCATCCAGGAGGCGACGGTCGAGGCGCTGGCCAACGGCTTCACCGTCCCGCAGATCTTCGACGTCGTCGAGGGGATCACCCGCAGCACCGATGCGGCCGTCCTCGTCATGACCTACTGGAACCCGGTCATGCGGATGGGCGTGCGGAACTTCGCCGAGCGCCTGAAGGCGGCGGGCGGAGCCGGGCTGATCACGCCCGACCTGATCCCCGACGAGGCCGCCGAGTGGCTCGAGGCCTCCGAGGAGCTGGGCCTGGACCGCGTCTTCCTCGTGGCGCCCTCCACGTCGCCCCAGCGCATGCAGAACACCGTCGACGCGAGCCGGGGATTCGTCTATGCCGTGTCCGTCATGGGTGTGACCGGTGCCCGGTCCTCCGTCGGGGCCGCGGCCAGCGCGGTGGTCGATGCCGCCCACGGTGCCGGCGCCGAACGGGTGTGCGTCGGCCTCGGTGTCTCCTCGTCGGCGCAGGTCCGTGAGATCGGCGCCTACGCCGACGGCGTCATCGTCGGCACGGCCCTCGTGGCCGCGCTGCGCGACGGCGGAGTGGCAGCAGTCGCCGAACTCACGCGCGAACTGAGCACCGGGACGCCCAAGGCATCCTCGTGATCGGCCTCGCTGCGTCGATCCCGAGCCCGCCCGCCGGGTGGGCGAGCTTCAGCCTCGGCCCGGTCACCATCCACGCCTACGCGCTGTGCATCCTGGCCGGCATCATCCTCGCGCTCATCCTCACGCAGAAGCGTTTCGTCTCCTTCGGAGGCTCCGCTGACGCCGTGTGGGACATCGCGATCTGGGCCATCCCGTTCGGCATCATCGGCGGCCGGCTCTACCACGTCATCTCCTCGCCCGACGCCTACTTCGGGCCCGAGGGCGACCTCGCCCGGATCCCGCAGATCTGGCAGGGCGGCCTCGGTATCTGGGGCGCCATCGCCCTCGGCGCCGTCGGAGCGTGGATCGGTGCACGACGGGCCGGAGTGAAGCTCTCGGCCTTCGCCGACGCCGGGGCTCCGGGCGTCCTGCTCGCACAGGCCGTCGGCCGGCTGGGGAACTGGTTCAACCAGGAACTCTTCGGCGCGCCGACCACCCTGCCCTGGGGCCTGGAAATCGATGCCGACAACGCCAACTTCCCGATCGATCAGGAACCGGGCACGCTCTTCCACCCGACCTTCCTCTACGAACTCCTCTGGAACCTCGCGGGAGTAGCGCTCCTGCTGCTGCTGGCACGGAAGTTCCGTCTCCGCGGCGGGCGCATGTTCTGGCTCTACGCCGCGTACTACACGCTGGGACGCGTCTGGATCGAGACGCTCCGCATCGACGACGCCGAGATGGTCACGCTCTTCGGCGTGACGCAGCGGCTCAATGTGTGGACGAGCATCGCGGTCTTCGTGGTCTCCCTGGCCATCCTCGTGTTCCTCGCCGTCAAGCGCCGTCCCGTCGATGCGCCGTCGGTCTACCTCCCGGGCCGGGAGCCGCAGGCCGACGCCTCGGCAGATGCATCGGCGAACGCCGCATTGGGCGCCTCGTCTGATGCATCGGCAGGCGCATCGGCCGACGGGCCTGCCGGCGGGGCCGGGGCCGGTACCTCCGGTGCCCGCTCCGCGGAGACCGGTCCGACGGCCGGATCCGACCCGGGGGACACGCCTGGATCCGCCGGGACCGACACCTCGCGGAACGGCGGCGCCGGGTCGCAGGAAGCTGCCGAAGCAGCTTCCCCGCGCGGGTCCCGTAACGCTTCAGCCACAGGTGCCCACCCAGCGGACAAAGGGCCGAGCACGCGGAATGATCGTGGTAATCTTTCCGAGACAAACGGCTCCTGAGTGACGATCCGCGTTCCGGGACCCCGCGAAAGCGGAGCCGCGGGACTCGGCCCCCGAAAGCAGTCCCCGGGCCACCGCCCCTCAAGGACGCGACACCACACTGTTGTGGACCCTGGTGCGACGGCCGGATAACCTTCCTGCCCGCACCGACACCGCCCCCGACCGGCGCAGGACGACTACACCCATTGCCCGCCAATAGCGCCGGGCAGCGCCGGCCAGGCGATGGGCACACGATACAAGAACGGCAACCGCTCCCAGACAGCGGTGCCTGCGGGGCCAAGGCTGTCCCCTCCCGACGCTCCATCATGGGGGAAGGATCCTTTCGATGACTGCTTTGACGCCAGGAAAGTCGACCGGGACACAACCGGATACGACGCCCTCCGAGGCCCCTGCCGTGGAGTCGCCCTTCACACGGTTCGCCTCCATCCCGGAGGCCACAGGCCTGTACGACCCGGAGAACGAGAAGGACGCGTGCGGCCTCGCCGTCATCGCGACCCTTCGCGGCGAGCCGGGCCACGACATCGTGGATGCCGCACTGACGGCCCTGCGCAACCTCGAGCACCGCGGAGCCGTGGGCGCCGACGAGGGCACGGGCGACGGCGCGGGCCTGCTGACCCAGATCCCCGACGAGTTCTTCCGGGCCGTCGTCGACTTCCCGCTCCCTCCCGCCGGTTCCTACGTCGTCGGAACGGCGTTCCTCCCGTCCGAGGCGAAGGAGGAGGAGACGGTGCGCGCCGGCCTCGAGTTCCTCGCCGAGTCCGAGGGCCTGACGGTGCTCGGCTGGCGGGTCGTCCCCGTGGTCGCCGACCTCGTGGGTGCGATGGCCCGCGCCTGCATGCCGCACTTCGTCCAGCTCTTCCTGGCGCCCGCGGACGGCGACCCGGCCGACCTCGACGCGAAGGCCTTCCGGGTCCGGAAGCGCGCGCAGAACAAGTACGGCGTCTACTTCCCCTCCCTGTCCTCGAAGACCATCGTCTACAAGGGCATGCTGACCACGGCGCAGCTCGAGCCGTTCTACCCCGACCTGTCGGACGAGCGCTTCAAGACGCGCCTCGGCATCGTCCACTCACGGTTCTCCACCAACACCTTCCCGTCGTGGCCGCTCGCCCAGCCGTTCCGGACCATCGCACACAACGGTGAGATCAACACCGTCAAGGGCAACCGCAACTGGATGCGCGCTCGGCAGTCGCAGCTGGCGAACCCCCTGCTCGGGGACTCGCCGGAGGAGCTGTACCCCATCTGCACGCCGGGTGCGTCGGACTCCGCGTCCTTCGACGAGGTCGCCGAACTGCTCACCCTCTCCGGGCGCCCGATCACGCACTCGATCATGATGATGATCCCGGAGGCGTGGGAGAACCACGCCACCATGGATCCCGCCCGGCGTGCCTTCTACCAGTACCACTCCATGCTGATGGAGCCCTGGGACGGACCCGCCGCGGTCTCCTTCACGGACGGGCGCCTCGTCGGCGCCGTCCTCGACCGCAACGGCCTGCGCCCGGCGAGGTACTGGGTCACCGAGGACGGCCTCGTCATCCTCGCCTCGGAGGTCGGCGTGCTCGACGTCGAGCCGTCCCGCGTGGTCCGCAAGGGCCGTGTCTCGCCCGGCAAGATGTTCCTCGTCGACACCGAGGAAGGCCGCCTCATCGAGGACCAGGAGATCAAGGCCGAGGTCGCCGCCGCCAACCCGTGGGGGGAGTGGGTCAAGGAGAACCTGATCCAGCTCGAGGACCTCCCGGAGCGCGAGCACGTCATCCACACCAAGGCGTCGATCAACCGTCGCCAGCGCACCTTCGGCTACACGCAGGAGGAACTGCGCATCCTGCTCGGCCCCATGGCGAAGAGCGGTGCCGAGCCGCTCGGTGCGATGGGCTCCGACACTCCGATCGCCGTACTGTCGAAGCGCCCGAGGCTGCTGTTCGACTACTTCGTGCAGTCCTTCGCCCAGGTGACTAACCCGCCGCTAGACTCCATCCGCGAGGAGCTCGTCACCTCGATGGGCGTCACCATCGGCCCGGACGGCAACCTGCTGTCCACCGGGCAGGTGCGCTCCAAGCAGATCGCCCTGAAATTCCCCGTCATCAACAACGACGAACTCGCGAAGATCGCCAACCTGGAGACGGACGACGGCGACCGGCTGACCGTCCGCGTGCGCGGCCTGTACCGGCACGACGGCGGTGAGGCCGCCCTGCGGGCGCGGCTCGCGGAGATCTGCGAGCAGGTGTCCAGCGCGCTGAACCGCGGGGTCGAGTACGTGGTGCTGTCCGACCGCGACTCGAACGCGCAGTGGGCCCCCATCCCGTCCCTGCTGCTGACCAGCGCCGTGCACCACCACCTGCTCAAGAGCGCCAACCGCACCAAGACCTCCCTCGTCGTCGAAGCCGGCGACGTCCGCGAGGTCCACCACGTCGCGGTCCTGATCGGCTACGGTGCGTCCGCCGTGAACCCGTACCTCGCGATGGAGAGCTGTGAGGAACTCGTCCGCAACGGCGACATCACCGGCGTCACGGCCGAAGCCGCCGTCGCGCACCTCCTCAAGGGCCTCGGCAAGGGCGTCCTGAAGATCATGTCCAAGATGGGCATCTCCACGGTCAGCTCCTACTGCGGCGCCCAGACCTTCGAGGCCCTGGGCCTGTCGCAGGAACTCGTCGACGAGTACTTCCACGGCACGCAGACGCAGCTCGGCGGCGTCGGACTCGACGTCGTCGCAGCCGAGACCGCGGCCCGCCACGAGAGCGCCTACCCGCAGGACGGCATCGAGGATCCGCACCGCGGCCTCGACAACGGAGGCGAGTACCAGTGGCGCCGCGAGGGTCCGCCGCACCTCTTCAACCCGGAGACCGTCTTCCGCCTGCAGCACGCGACGCGTGAACGCCGCTACGACATCTTCAAGGCGTACACGCAGGGCGTGGACGACCAGTCGAGGGACCTCATGACGCTCCGCGGGCTGCTCAAGCTCCGCGGTGACGCCCGCGAGGCCATCAGCATCGACGAGGTCGAGCCCGTCTCGTCCATCGTCAAGCGCTTCTCCACGGGTGCGATGAGCTACGGCTCCATCTCCAAGGAAGCGCACGAGACGCTCGCCATCGCGATGAACCGCCTCGGCGCGAAGTCGAACACGGGTGAGGGTGGCGAGGACGTCGAGCGCCTGCTGGATCCGGAGCGCCGCTCCGCCATCAAGCAGGTCGCCTCGGGCCGGTTCGGCGTCACGAGCCTGTACCTGACCAACGCGGACGACATCCAGATCAAGATGGCGCAGGGAGCCAAGCCCGGTGAGGGCGGACAGCTCATGAGCCAGAAGGTATACCCGTGGATCGCCCGCACGCGGCACTCCACGCCCGGCGTCGCCCTGATCTCGCCGCCGCCGCACCACGACATCTACTCCATCGAGGACCTCGCCCAGCTCATCTACGACCTCAAGCGGTCGAACCCGAGCGCGCGCGTCCACGTCAAGCTCGTCTCCGAGGTGGGCATCGGCACGGTCGCCGCGGGCGTCACGAAGGCCAAGGCCGACGTCGTCCTGGTGTCCGGGCACGACGGCGGCACCGGCGCGAGCCCGCTGAACTCGCTCAAGCACGCCGGCATCCCCTGGGAGCTCGGACTCGCCGAGACGCAGCAGACGCTCATGCTCAACGGTCTGCGCGACCGCGTGGTCGTGCAGGTGGACGGCCAGCTCAAGACCGGGCGCGACGTCGTCATCGCCGCCCTGCTGGGCGGCGAGGAGTTCGGTTTCGCCACGGCGCCGCTGGTGGTCTCCGGCTGCATCATGATGCGCGTCTGCCACCTCGACACCTGCCCGGTGGGCGTCGCGACGCAGAACCCCGAACTGCGCAGCCGGTTCAACGGCAAGCCCGAGTTCGTCGTCAACTTCTTCGAGTTCATCGCCGAGGAGGTCCGCGAGATCCTCGCCGAGCTCGGATTCCGGACGCTCGAGGAGGCCATCGGCCACAGCGAGCTGCTCGACGCCCGCGAGGCGATCGAGCACTGGAAGGCCGACGGCCTGGACCTCGACCCGATCCTGCGCGGCAACGAGTCCGATTCCGGCGAGCCGATGCGGAACATGCTCCCGCAGAACCACGAGCTGGACCAGCACTTCGACAACAAGCTCATCGAGATGAGCGCGGACGCGCTGCAGCACCGCTCGCCGGTGCGCATCTCGGTCGACGTGGTCAACACGGACCGCTCGGTGGGCACCATGCTCGGCCACCAGGTGACGAAGACCTTCGGGCTCGACACGCTGGCGACCAACACCATCGACGTCACCCTCACGGGCCAGGCCGGGCAGTCGCTCGGCGCGTTCCTGCCGGCCGGCATCACGCTGCGCCTGCTCGGGGACTCGAACGACTACGTGGGCAAGGGACTGTCCGGCGGACGCATCATCGTGCGCCCGGACCGCTCCAACGTTTTCCGCGCGGACCACAACGTCATCGCCGGCAACGTCATCGGCTACGGCGCCACGAGCGGCGAGATGTTCCTGCGCGGCCAGGTAGGGGAGCGGTTCCTCGTCCGCAACTCGGGTGCGACGGCGGTGGCCGAGGGGATCGGCGACCACGGCTGCGAGTACATGACGGGTGGGCAGGCACTGATCCTCGGACGCACGGGCCGTAACTTCGGCGCGGGCATGTCCGGCGGCACGGCCTTCGTGCTCGACCTCGACCGCGCCCGCGTCAACAAGCAGAGCCTCGAGAACGGTGAGCTCCTGCTCGTCGACCTCGACGCCGAGGACATCGAGATCGTGCGTCGACTGCTGATCCAGCACGTCGAGGAGACGGAGTCGAACCTGGCCGAGAGCCTGCTGGAGTCCTTCGAGGACACCGTTTCCCGATTCACGAAGGTCCTGCCGCGCGATTACGCCGCGGTACTGGACGCCCGCGCCACCGCCGTCGAACAGGGCCTCGACCCTGACGGCGAAGAGGCGTGGACCAAGATCCTGGAGGTAACCGGTGGCTGACCCACGCGGATTCATGAAGGTGCGCGAGCGCCAGACCCAGCCCCGACGCCCCGTCCCGGTGCGCATCATGGACTGGAAAGAGGTGTACGAGGCGCAGGAGAAGGGCGTGCTGAAGGCCCAGGCGGGCCGCTGCATGGACTGCGGCATCCCGTTCTGCCATCAGGGCTGCCCCCTGGGCAACCTCATCCCCGAGTGGAACGACCTCATGTTCCGCGACAAGGGACGCGAGGCGATCGAGCGCCTGCACGCCACGAACAACTTCCCCGAGTTCACCGGCCGGCTCTGCCCCGCACCGTGCGAGTCCTCCTGCGTGCTCGGCATCAACCAGCCGCCGGTGACGATCAAGCAGGTCGAGGTGTCCATCGCGGACCAGGCGTTCGGTGAGGGCTGGGTGGAACCGCACCCGCCGGAGCGCCTGACCGACCGCACGATCGCCGTCGTCGGCTCCGGACCCGCCGGGCTCGCAGCGGCACAGCAGCTGACCCGCGCCGGCCACACCGTCGCCGTCTACGAGCGTGACGACCGCATCGGTGGCCTGCTGCGCTACGGCATCCCGGACTTCAAGATGGAGAAGGTCCACCTCGAGCGCCGCCTCGCCCAGATGGAGGCCGAGGGCACACGTTTCCGCACCGGCGTCGACGTGGGCAAGGACATCAGCTGGGGCCAGCTCAGGCGCCGGTACGACGCCGTCGTCATCGCGACGGGCGCCACCCTGCCGCGTGACCTCCCCATCCCCGGACGCGACCTCGAGGGCGTCCACTACGCGATGGACTACCTCGTCCAGGCCAACCGGGTCGTGGCGGGCGAGTCCGTCGAGGACCAGATCCACGCCGAGGGCAAGCACGTGGTCATCCTCGGCGGCGGCGACACCGGGGCGGACTGCCTCGGTACCGCCCACCGGCAGAAAGCCGCGTCCGTCACGACGCTCGCCATCGGGCAGCAACCGCCTACCGAGCGGCGTCCTGACCAGCCCTGGCCGACGTTCCCCACGCTGTTCGACATCGCGAGCGCCCACGAGGAAGGCGGTGAGCGCCGCTACCTGGCCTCCACCGTCGAGTTCGTCGGGAACAACGGCGTGCTGCGCGGCATCAAGGTGGCGGAGACCGAATTCGTCAACGGACGCCGCGTCCCCAAGGCGGGCACCGAGCGCGAGATCCCCGCCGACCTGGTCTTCCTCTCGCTCGGTTTCACG
This sequence comes from Arthrobacter burdickii, assembly GCF_030433645.1. Taxonomy (NCBI): domain Bacteria; kingdom Bacillati; phylum Actinomycetota; class Actinomycetes; order Micrococcales; family Micrococcaceae; genus Arthrobacter; species Arthrobacter burdickii. Next base: position 2,735,657 of record NZ_JAROCG010000001.1, on the reverse strand, counting down.
GGCGCCGAGCCGGCCGGCATCACCGAGCAGGTCCAGGCCGAGTTCGACGACCGCGGAAACGTGGCGCGGGACGGCTACTACATGACCAACACGCCCGGTGTCTTCTCCGCAGGTGACGCCGGCCGCGGCCAGTCGCTGATCGTCTGGGCCATCGCCGAGGGGCGCGCCTGCGCTGCCGCCGTGGACCAGTGGCTCATGGGTTCCACCAAGCTCCCCGCACCCGTGGCACCGACCGACCGCTCCATCGCCGTGCTCTGACCGGCCCGCACACCTCACCCCCCACCCCAACACGACTAGGCTAGGTTCATGAGACGCGCAAAAATCGTTGCAACATTCGGCCCCGCAATCGCCAGCTATGAGAACACCCTCGCCGTGCTCGAGGCGGGCGTCGACGTAGCCCGGATGAACATGAGCCATGGCGACTACGACGTGCACAGCACCACCTACGAGAACGTCCGCCGTGCGTCAGCGGAACTCGGCAAGCCCGTCGGCATCTTCGCCGACCTGCAGGGTCCCAAGATCCGCCTCGGCCGCTTCGCCGACGGCCCCCACGCCCTGTCGCCGGGCGACGTCTTCACCATCACCGTCGAGGACATCCAGGGCACCCAGGACATCTCGTCCACCACCTTCAAGGGACTGCCGCAGGACGTCAACGTCGGAGACATGCTCCTCATCGACGACGGCAAGGTCGCGCTCCGCGCGACCGCTGTCGACGACGTGTCGGTCACCACCGAGGTGGTCGTCGGCGGCATGGTGTCGAACAACAAGGGCATCAACCTGCCCGGCGTCGCCGTCAACGTCCCCGCGCTCAGCGACAAGGACGAGGAGGACCTCCGCTGGGCCCTCCAGATCGGCGTCGACATGGTCGCCCTGTCCTTCGTGCGCGACGCCGGAGACGTGAAGCGCGTCCACGAGATCATGGACGAGGAGGGACGCCGGGTCCCGGTCATCGCGAAGATCGAGAAGCCACAGGCCGTGGACGCCCTCGAGGAGATCATCGACGCCTTCGACGCCATCATGGTGGCGCGAGGCGACCTCGGCGTCGAGCTGCCGCTGCAGGACGTACCCATCGTCCAGAAGCGGGCCGTCGAACTGGCACGCCGCTGGGCGAAGCCGGTCATCGTCGCCACGCAGGTGCTCGAATCCATGATCGACAACCCGCGCCCCACGCGCGCCGAGGCCTCCGACTGCGCCAACGCCGTGCTCGACGGCGCAGATGCCGTCATGCTGTCCGGCGAGACGAGCGTCGGTAAGTACCCGATCGAGACGGTCCGCACCATGGCGGACATCATCGAATCCACCGAGCGCCACGGCCTCGAGCGCGTTCCGCCGCTGGGCAGCAGGCCGAAGACCCGAGGCGGCGCCATCACGCGTGCCGCCGTCGAGATCTCCGACCAGCTCGACGCCAAGTACATCTGCACGTTCACGCAGTCCGGGGATTCCGCCCGACGCCTCTCACGCCTCCGCCCGAAGAAGCCGGTGTTCGCCTTCACCCCCGTGCAGTCGACCCTGAACACCATGTCCCTCATCTGGGGTATCCAGCCGAAGCTCGTCGAGTTCGTGGAGCACACGGACCAGATGACGGCCCAGGTGGACCGGGTCCTCTTCGAGCAGGGCCTCGTCGAGGTCGACGACCTCGTCGTCATCGCCGCCGGGTCCCCTCCCGGACAGGCGGGCTCCACCAACTCGCTCAAGGTGCACCGCGTCGGTGACATCACGGATGCCGGGCAGCTGCCCGACGGCCACACGTCCTACATCAAGGAAGGCGTCGGCCCCTGGCCCCTCAAGAAGAAGTAGCCTGACCGCTTCCGGGCAACAGAAGACCCCCACCCGATCGGGTGGGGGTCTTCTCTGCTTCGGCCGCCGTCGTCGCGTCTGCCGCTCCAGCGGTGTCGTCCGGGAACTGGCGTCAGTTGACCTGGTTGATGATCGTCTCGGCGACCTCGCGCATGCTGAGGCGACGGTCCATGGACGTCTTCTGGATCCAGCGGAAGGCCTCCGGTTCGGTGAGGCCCATCTTCGTGGTCAGCAGGCTCTTCGCACGCTCGACCAGCTTGCGGGTGGCGAACTGCTCCTGCAGGTCGGACACCTCGGCTTCGAGCGCCTTGATCTCCTCGTAGCGCGACATGGCGATCTCGATGGCGGGGATGAGGTCGGCCGGGGTGAAGGGCTTGACCACGTAGGCCATGGCACCGGCGTCACGCGCACGGTCGATGAGTTCCTTCTGGCTGAAAGCGGTGAGCAGGACGACAGGCGCGATACGGGCCTTGACGATCTGTTCCGCCGCCGTGATGCCGTCCATGACGGGCATCTTCACGTCCATGAGCACGAGGTCCGGCTTGTGCTCCTGGGCGAGGGCGACGGCCTTCTCGCCGTTGTCGGCCTCCGCCACGACCTCGTAGCCTTCCCCACGCAGGATCTCGATGATGTCGAGCCGGATGAGCGTCTCGTCCTCGGCCACGATGACCCGGCGTGCGGGTCCGGCGGGCGTGGATTCGGTGGGTTCAGACACTGTTGCTCCTTGATGACGATGGCGTTCCGATGGGCCCGCGGAGCCATGCTCCCGTTCCCGGAAACAGCCTATCGGCATGTAGAGTGGATTCGCGCACCGGGCCCCGAGGAAGTCATCCCTGGGCAGGTGCGGCTACGGCCCGAATGGCGGAATTGGCAGACGCGCTGCACTCAAAATGCAGTATCGAGAGGTGTGTGGGTTCGAGTCCCACTTCGGGCACCAGTCTTCAGCAGGGTCCGGCCGGGGCATCACTACTCCGCAGCGGGCCGCTGTCGCTGGCGTTTCGTGGCTGACCGGTGTTCCTTGGCAGCCAGTCGCCGGCGGACGGAGCCCCGGGTGGGTCGGGTCGCCCGGCGGGCGGCCGGTTCGGGCGCGAGGGCCTCCGCCACCTGCTCGGCGAGCTTGGCCAGGGCGATCTCGCGATTGCGCAACTGTGAGCGCCGCTCCGAGGCCGTCACGGTGATCACCCCGGAAACCAGACGGGGCCCGAGACGCGTGAGCAGCATCGTGCGCTGGCTGTCCGAGAGCGCCGCCGAGCGCGCGACATCCCACAAGAGGTCTGCGCGGCTGTCCGAGGTGTTGACGTGCTGGCCGCCCGGCCCGGACGAACGCGAGAACCGCCAGCCCAGTTCCGACGCGGGAATCGTGAGTGCGGGTGTCACCTCGAGATCCATGTACCCAGCGTCGCACGACCAGGAGCAGGGAGGGTCCTCCTCGAAGGCGCCGGGGGTAGATTGAGCCCATGGCCAGCGAAGCGATGATCCTCGATGTCGACGGTCCGGACGGCGTGCGTCCGGTCCGCCTGTCCAGCCCGTCACGGGTGCTCTGGCCGCAAGTGGGGCTGACGAAGCTGGACCTCGCTCGCTACCTCGTCGAGGTCGCGCCCGCCTTCCTGCGGGCGAACGGCGGGCGTCCGGTCTCCCTCCAGCGGTTCGGCGGCGACGTGGACGGCGAGTACTTCTTCAGCAAGAATCCGCCCAAGGGCGCGCCCGACTACGTGCGGAGCGTGACCGTCGTCTATCCCAGCGGCCGCTCGCACCCCCAGCTGGTCCTGGACGAACCGGCGTCGGCTGTCTGGGCGGCCCAGATGAACACGGTCGTCTTCCACCCGTGGGCATCGCGCGCGGACGCCCCCGACCTGCCGGACGAGCTGCGGATCGACCTCGACCCGCAGCCGGGCACCACATTCCCCGACGTCGTGGCGGCGGCCCGTGAACTCCGTGCCGTCCTCGGTGAGGCGGGCCTGACCTGCTTCGTGAAGACGTCCGGCAACCGCGGCCTCCATGTGTTCGCGCCGATCGAACCGGTGCACGAGTTCCTCGAGGTCCGCCGGGCCGTGATCGCCGCCGCACGTGAACTGGAGCGGCGGATGCCGGACCGCGTGACGACGGCGTGGTGGAAGGAGGAGCGCGGCGCCCGCATCTTCGTGGACTACAACCAGGCGAACCGGGACCGCACGATGGCCGGGGCCTACAGCCCGCGGGCGCTCCCGCACGCCTCCGTGTCCTGCCCCCTGACCTGGGACGAGCTGACCGGCGTCGACCCTGCCTCCTTCACCATCACGACCGTGCCGGAGCGCCTCCGGACGATCGGCGACCCGTGGGAGGACCTTCACGCAGAGCGGGGAAGCATCGACGTCCTCCGCGGCTGGTGGGACCGCGACGTCGAGGCCGGGCTGGGCGAGCTCCCTTTCCCGCCCGACTTCCCAAAGATGCCGGGCGAGCCCAAGCGTGTGCAGCCGAGCCGGGCCCGTAACCGCGACTGATCCGCCCTGTCAACGGGCGTTCCGCAGCGCCCCGTCCGGGCGCGCCCGGGAGTGCGCTGGTAGAACAGGAATGAAACGTTGCCGCGCCCCGGCGTCGAGCCGGGCCTGAGCCGTGCCGGCCCCAGCGCCCGGCCGCTGGGAGACCCATGAAGAACACCCTGCTGTCATCGACCCTCCTGCTGATCCTCCTGACCGGATGCGGTGGCAACCCTGCCACCGATGAGGAGCCTGCCGGCCCCACACCCGATCCTGCCGAGACGAGCGCGCCGGCGTCGACACCCTCGGAGGCCCCGTCGGTCGAGGGCCTGGCCGATGCCGCCAGCGGCACGTTCTCCTTCCGGATCGACCAGGCCCAGGGCGACGTCGTCCTTCCCGCCGAGGCGCCGGAGGATGTCGAGGCGCTGCGCGGGCAACTGGGCCAGGACCCGGTGAGCTACGTGCTGGTGACCGTCCAGAATCCGGACGGAGGAGCGACGATCGACCTCGACACGGTGACGGTGTCCACCCCTGAAGGCCAGGACCTGCAGTTCCGCCCCGCATCGACGGTGATCGGGGAGTGGGGGGCAGCAGCGAACAGCGGTGAATCCTCGCCGGAAGTCGCCGACCTGGTGGGGCAGTACAGCGGGGGAGCTATCCCCGGGGAGACGAGCGAACTGCTGATGATCGGAGCGTTCCCCGAGGTGCCCGACACGGTGCGGACGGTGACGGTCCAGCCGGCCGGGGGCGGCGAGCCCGTGGAGGCGACCGCCAACCCGGAGTCGTAGGTTACTGCCTCGTGGACTGTGACCTCACAAGCCATTGTCGCCTCCGCTTCGGCAGTGCCGCAGAGTAAGCTTCGAGCTATGCCGATCAAGGAGCCCTCCCGCACAGCGGTGGTCATCGAGGACGACGATGACGTCCGCGATCTGCTGCACACCGTGCTGACAGGATCGGGCTTCCTCGTCCATACCGCCCCTGCGGGACTCGCGGGCGTGGAGATGGTGCGCCGGCTCATGCCGGACGTCGTCACGCTCGACGTCGGGCTGCCGGACATCGACGGCTTCGAGGTCGCGGAGAGGATCCGCAGGTTCTCGACCACCTTCATCGTGATGCTGACGGCACGGGCGGCACCGTCCGACGAGAAGCGCGGGTTCGAGGCCGGCGCAAACCGCTACCTGCGCAAGCCCTTCCGCCCGGCTGAGCTGCGCCGGCACATCCAGGAAGGGATGGCGGCGGCGGGCGTCTGACGTCCCCGTCCAGGGCTCCGCTTTCCCTACGGATCGGTTTTATCGGAGTTTTATCGGAGGGGCTCGGTGCCTCGTGCTGCTCAGTGGCTCCTTGCCCCGGCCCTGCTGACCAGCACGGGCTGGTTCACGGCGTCGGACGCCAGACCCGTCACCACGGCGAAGACACCCTTGTGCAGGTAGTCGATGACCTTCTCACCCGTCGGCCACAGGGAGGGCGCCGCCCCGGCGCCGGTCGCGTTCTCCAGCGTCTGGTCGAAGGCGAGGCGGACGACGGTATGGGCGGCCGTGGCTGAGGGGCCCCGGATGCCCGTGACGGACCAGATCCCCCGGAGGGCGCCGAGGGTGGCGCCGGTGGCCCAGTGCATCGTGTGGTTCCACACCGGGTAGTGGACAGCATTGCTGGTGGGCCGGCCGACCAGGATCCGGAGGGTCCGTGCGGGGATGTGTGAGTCCGGACGCCCCGTGATGCGTTGCTCCACGAGTTCGCCGACGGTCATGGCGGCCGTCCCTACCAGACCCGCGGCCGCGCCGCGCAGTGCCGCCCGGGCGAGAACGGAACCGCGACCCGTCACTTGTCGTTCCCTCCGTCCGGCGCGTCTTCGAGGTCGTTACCGCGACTGTCGTCACCGAGGTCGGTGTCGATACCGTTGTTGTCGTCGTAATTGCCGGTATCGGTGCCGGTATTGTCGCTGTCCTTGTTGCCGAGGTCGCAACCGCCGACGAAGAGGGCGCTGGCGGCGAGAACGGCGGCGATGGTCTTCATTTTCTTGTCGGCCATGAGGGTTCCGTTCACTGGTGCCGTGGATCGGGCGGCGTTCTCGCCGTCGACAATTCACGGTAGGCAGGCCGACGAGAGCGCGGCAACCGCCGGCGGCGAGCGGAAGGGGCTTGCATTCGGTGCCCGGGTTCCTACCCGGGCACGACGCCGTAGCGCTGCATGAGCCAGTCCAGGTTGTCCTGCAGCCCCGCCTTCCACGCCTCCCAGGTGTGGCCGCCGGGTACGGTCTGCAGCCGTACGTCGACCTTCGCCTGCTTCATTGCTGCGGCGACCTTCTCGCCCTGCGGCCGGTAGAAGGTGTCATCCGCTCCCACGGTGATGACACCTGCCGTGCCGGCCAGGGTGCGGGTGGTGATCACATCGAGGGGATTCTGCGCGGCGAAGGCGGTGGCGTCTCCCGAGAAGTAGCCGGCGATCAGCGCGTCCTGGCCCGCCCCGATGGTCGGCTTGTCCTCCCCCGAGATGTCCAGGAACGTCGGGTAGGCATCAGGATGCCCCGTCGCGAGGGTCAGCGAGCAGGTGCCTCCGTAGGAGAACCCGCCGATGGCCCAATCCGTCTTCGCATCGGTGCCGGCCTTCAGCGTGTCCTTCACCCAGTTCGGAACGTCCGTGGAGAGGTAGGTGCCCGCCCGGCCGTAGTTGCTGTCCAGGCACAGGGACGGCGTCGGTCCGGTGCTCGCCGTCGCATCGGGCAGCACGACGATCGGTGCGAGGCCCTTGTGGGCGGCGGCATAGGAATCCATCACCGTCGGCAGCTGCCCGCCCGTGATCCAGTCCTCCGGTCCTCCCGGGTCGCCGTGGATCAGCACCAGCACGGGAACGGAGGCCGGAGTGGCGGACAGGTAGGCCGGCGGAAGGTAGACGTACGCGGGCCCGGCTTTCACGCCCGACACGGTGCCGGGGATCGTCGTCCGGTACACCTTTCCCGTGGCGGGCATGTCGGCCGGAGGGGTCCAGTCGGCGAGGGTGCTCAGGGGGCCGGCCTCCGCGTCCGCGGGAGTTCGAACGGCCCCGAGGTCCGGGACGGCGCTTCCGCCCGTCGCTGCCCCCAGCGTCGGATACGAGCCGTAGTACGCGTTGACACCCGCTGCCACTGCGGCGAGGACCACGATCGGTGCGACGACGGCAAGGCATCGCTGCCACCAGCGCGGGGAGGCCCGGACCTTCGCGACGGCGAGGACGACGCCCGCGATGCCGAGCCCGCCGAGCAGGTAGAACCACGCCGGCTGTGGTGCGCCCCAGCTGTTCAGGACCTTTTCGGTGACGAACCACACGACCAATCCGCCGACAGCTCCGATGGCGAGCGCCGGAAGGACCGCCCGGACGAGGAACCGGCGGCGTCCGGCCACTAGCCAAAGCAGGGCGATGCCGCCCACGACCGCGAACAGTGCCGGGGCCGGCCCGTCGATCAGGTCCCAGTCGAGGGGATTCATCGGCGTGCTGCCGTGAGGAGCCGCCAGACATCGACAGCGCGGACGTCGGGGGCGTAGGCCCTGGCGACAGCCTGTCCGATCGACGGCAGGGTGGCCGAGTCCTCGTAGCACAAATAGAGCGGCACGTACCGGGGTCCGAACTTCGACTTGAACGCGAAGAGGGATCGGAACCCGTATACCGGTTCGAGCGCCCGCCCGACCAGGCCGAGGACGCGGTCGAGGGCGTCGTCGGACCCGTCCGTGCCGGTTCGGATGCCTGACCGGGCCAGGGGAGCACCGGACAGGCTCAGTTCCGCATATCCCTCGGCCTGCAGGTCCAGTGCGGCCTGCGCGATGAGCACTTCGATGCTGTGCTTGAAACCGGAGCCGCGGCGCCGCATGAAGTCGAGGGTCCATCCCGTCACCCGACCGTTCTCGTGGATGGGCAGCCAGGACGCGACCGCGTGGACGGTCCGGTCGTCGTCGAGGATGACCGAACAGCGGACCGCCGGGTCGCGCAGTTCGTCGATACCGCCAAGGGTGAAGCCCATCTCGGGTAGGGATCTGTCCGCCACCCACTCCTCCGAGATGCTGCGGATCTGGTCCAGGATCACGAGCGGTGTCCTTCGGGTGTCCACCCATTCGCTGTGCACGCCGACCCTCCGCGCCTGGTTGAGTGCGGTACGGATGTCCTGGAACTTCCTGCCCGTGAAGGCGAGGTTGCCGAGGTCGAGCACCGTCTCCTCGGCCACCTGAAGGCGTCGAAAACCCACGACCTCGAGTGCCTCCGCGACCGGGCCGGTCACCGAGTAGAAGCAGGGAGTCCAGCCCTGGGCATGGCAGTACCCGCAGAACCCCCGCAACGCTCGGTCCCGGTCGGCGCGGGGGCCTACGGGCCCGGCGAGGGTGAGCGCAACACCGGATATCACCCGGTAGGGCATGTAGGACGTCCCGTCGAACCAGTAGGAGTTGCCCGGCCACAGGCCCATCCACGTCATGGAACCCCTGCCGTGCATCCTGGCGATTGCACGCGCGCGCTCGCGATCGGCGTCGTCCGCCGTGCGCTGGACGGATCGGAACGAGCGGAGGAGCAGCACCGCGACCACGGTCCAGAAGGCGATGCCGATCCATTCGTAGAGGATGACGGCTGCGCTGTCCGAGGGCAGGAAGGCGGGGTAGATGCGCAGCGTGGCAGCGACAGGCAGGAGACGCTGGGGGAAGTCGGCGAGGAGGACGGGCAGTGTCGCCACGGGGCTGAACTGGCCGGCGACGGCGAGTCCGATGCCGACGTAGAGTGCGGCAGCGAGGACCAGTGCAAGGACGGCGCGGACGCTGATCGTCCGGTACGTGCCGGGGGCCGCCCGAAGCGTGAAGAGCCTCCGTCCGACGACGAGGAGCAGGACGATTGCGACGGGCTGCAGGGCGGGCACCACCAGGTCCGCGATGATCCGCTCCGGAGGCGCGCCCTGAAGGAGCGGGGCGAGTTCGCCGTCCGCCCCGTGGTGCAGGAACGTCAGGAACGTGTGGACGGACAGGAGCGCCAGTCCGGCCTGCACCACGATCGTCCCCGCCCAGGCGAGGCGGCGGCCCCGCCGCAGGCCGTCCGCGAGGACGAGCAGGAGCACCGTCGGCAGGCACGACATCGTGATCCCACCGAGGCCCGCGCGGGCCTGCAGCTGCGCTTCGGCGCAGCGGTGCACCGCGCTTCGGGGCCCACAGGCCGCCCGCACGGCGTCGGGGGTCACGCCCTCGACGGAGGTGAAGAGGACGCCGAGGACGGCGAAGGGTCCCGTCGCGTGGGGAGACAGAGCGGCCAGAGCAGGGCCGACGGCTGCGGCAGCGCACACCAACGCGACGAGGACGCGGGACTCCCGGATGGAGGGCGCGGCACGTCGGCGCATCCGATGGCGGAGGAGTGAGGGTCCCGCGGCGAGCCCGGCCAGGGCGGCGACGAGCAGCGCGACGGACAGGAGTGCGCCGTTGTAGAGGACGAGGGTCAGTGGGACGAGCACCCCGAGGATCCGAAGACGACGGCGCCAGAGGGGACCCATGCCGGCGGTCGCGGCCAGGGTCGCTCCCAGCACTCCGAACGCGGGTCCGCCCAGGGAGGTTGCGCCGAAGTCCTCGGCCCATCGCGGGAAGAGGGGCGCCACGGCAGCACCGAGGACAGTGGCCCCCGCGAGTGCTGCGAGATGGGTCACCACGACGGCGGCGGCGAAACGGCGGGACCCCAGCCTGCCTTCGGCCAGGATGCCAGGGCCGAGGAGTGCCGCCGTCGCGCCGGCATAGGCCAGTGGGCTTGGCGCCCAGGCCAGGGACAGGACGAATGCGAGGGGATTCTGTGCGACCGTGTCGGGATCGAACAGCACCAGCGGTGCGAGTCCGGCCGGCGGGCCATCCGGCGATGACCCTGTCGCCAGCGCAAGAAACCACAGGGCCGCGAGGCCGGCCAGCGCCACGGGCGCCCGCCGCGCCAACGAGACGGGGAACGACCGGAGGGCCGTTGCCCGGGTGGCCTGGGTGGTCTCTGTGGCCTGCGCCTCGGGGACTGCCGCCGCTCCGCCGTCGTGCCGGTCCAGGCTCATGGATCCCCTCGTGCAGACGCTGTTCCACCCGCGGGGGAAAGACAGATCCCCGCTGGTGCGCGCCGTGGTGCAGCGCCACCGTCAGTATCCGGGTGGCCGCTGGGCGGTCGCTGGACGGAACATGGGAACGCGCTGCAACCGTTGGAGGAGGTGCCCTGGAGTAATCAGTCAGTCGCGGGCGTCCCGGATCATGTTCGTGATGCGGGCGGTGGAGAGCCGCCGCCCCTGCTCGTCCGTCATGACCACTTCGTGGGTGGTCAGGGTCCGGCCGAGGTGGATCGCCGTCGCGGTGCCGGTGACGAGGCCCGAGGAGGTGCTGCGGTGATGCGTCGCCCCCACCTCGATTCCGACCGCCTGCCGTCCCGGACCCGCATGGAGTCCTGCCGCGAAGGAGCCGAGCGTCTCCGCCAGGACCACGTGCGCTCCGCCGTGCAGGATGCCGGCGACCTGCTGGTTGCCCTCGACGGGCATGGTCGCGACCATGCGTTCGGCGCTCATCTCGGAGAAGACGATGCCCATCTTGACGGTCAGGGCCCCCACCCCGTAGCGGCCCAGCCAACCGTGCATCTCAGCGGGGATTCCGGCGGCGATGAGCTCGGCCAACCGCTCTTCGGACGGTGCCTGGACGGCGTCGGGCTGGGTGCGGTTGTCTGTCATGGCAACTAGGCTGGCACCTGTGAGTGAAACAACCAAACCTGCTGCCACCCTGACCATGACCCCGCCCGCCGAGAGTTCCCCGGAAGGGTCGGAGGCCCCGGCCGGCGGGCAGGAGCCGGCCCGGCGCAGCGACGGCTCACGCAACAGGCTCCTGGTCATCGATGGACACTCGATGGCGTTCCGCGCCTTCTATGCGCTTCCGCCCGAGAACTTCTCCACCGACACCGGTCAGCACACTAACGCGGTCTACGGGTTCACCGCGATGCTCATCAACCTCATCAAGGACCAGAAGCCGAGCCATGTGGCGGTCGCCTTCGACCTCGACACCCCCACCTTCCGCTCCGAGGAATACACGGAGTACAAGGGCGGGCGCTCCAAGACGCCCGAGGAGTTCCATGGGCAGGTCGACCTGATCATCAAGGTCATGGAGGCGATGCGCATCCCGACCATCTCCCTGGACGGTTACGAGGCCGACGACATCCTGGCCACGCTCGCCTACCAGGCAGCCGAGGCCGACTGGGACGTGCAGGTGGTGAGCGGGGACCGTGACGCCTTCCAGCTCGTCAACGATCGCGTGACGGTGCTTTACCCGAAGCAGGGCGTGACCAACATCCCGCAGATGGACGCGCAGGCCATCGAGGAGAAGTACTTCGTCCCGCCGCACCAGTACTCGGACCTCGCAGCGCTGGTGGGGGAGAGCGCCGACAACCTGCCGGGGGTACCCGGCGTCGGCCCGAAGACCGCGGCGAAGTGGATCAAGCAGTACGGGGGCCTCGAGGGGATCCTCGAGAACCTCGACAAGATCGGCGGCAAGGTCGGGGATTCGTTGCGCGCCAACATCGACGATGTGAAGCGGAACCGGCGGCTGAACCGGCTGCTCACCGATCTGGACCTCCCCGTGAACCTCGACGCCATGGTCTCCCAGCACCCGGACCGGTCCGCCGTCGAGGACCTGTTCGACTCCCTGCAGTTCAATACGCTGCGCAAGCGGTTGTTCGACCTCTTCGGGGAGGAGGAGACCGAGGACGAGAATGATGAGCAGAGTGCCCCCGCGCACGTGCTGCTCGACGACGCCGCCGGGCTGAGGGAGTGGTTCAACACAACGAACCAGGCGCAGGCCTCCGTGGCACTGGCGACCGAGACGACGGCGGGGGCAACCGACGTCGTCGGGATCGCCGTCGTCACCAGCCTGCACGCGGCCTTCATACCGCTCGAGCAGCTCGACGCCGAGGCCGAGAAGGTGCTGGGGGACTGGCTGTCCGACACGGACGCGCCGAAGATCGTCCACGACTTCAAGGCCGTCTTCAAGCTGCTGTCCGCCCGCGGCTTGATGCTGGCGGGGGAGATCGACGATACGGCCCTCTCCGGCTACCTCATCCAGCCCGACCGGCGCAGCTACGATCTCGCCGACCTCGCCCAGTACCATCTGCGCCTGTCCATCACGGCGTCGGCCAACGACTCCTCGGGCCAGCAGGCCCTCGACCTCGGCGGCAACGATGTCGCATCGCCGGCCGTGGTCGCCGCCTATGCCGCGCTGCGTCTCAGCGAGCACTTCGCCGGCCAGCTCGTCGAGCGCGGAGCCAACCAGCTGCTCGGTGGGCTGGAGCTCCCGCTCGCGGAAGTGCTCGCCCGCATGGAACTCACCGGCGTGGCCGTCTCCGTCGACGGGCTCGACCGGCTCTTCGACGACTTCTCGAAGACGATCAGCGCTGCCGGAGCCGAGGCGTACCGGATCATCGGCAAGGAGATCAATCTCGGCTCGCCCAAGCAGCTGCAGACCGTTCTCTTCGACGAGCTCGAGCTGCCCAGGACCAAGAAGATCAAGACCGGCTATTCCACCGACGCCGACGCCCTGACCGACCTGATCGCCAAGACGGGTCACCCTTTCCTCGAGCAGCTTCTCGCCTACCGGGATGCCCTGAAGCTTCGCCAGACGGTCGAGGGACTCCGCAAGGCAGTCGACGACGACGGCCGGATCCACACCACGTACCTGCAGACCATCGCGGCGACCGGCCGGCTCTCCTCGACGAACCCGAACCTGCAGAACATCCCTGTCCGTTCCGACGAGGGCCGCCGGATCCGCGAAGTGTTCGTCGTCGGGCAGGGTAGGAACGGCGAGAAGTTCGAGAGCCTGATGACGGCCGACTACTCGCAGATCGAGATGCGCATCATGGCGCACCTGTCGGGCGACGAAGGCCTCATCTCGGCATTCCAGGAGGGCGAGGACCTCCACCGTTTCGTCGGCTCGCACATCTTCGGCGTCGCACCCGAGGAAGTCACCAGTGCCATGCGCTCCAAGGTCAAGGCCATGTCCTACGGCTTGGTCTACGGGCTGAGCTCGTTCGGGCTCTCCAAGCAGCTCAACATATCGGTGGACGAGGCACGGACGCTGATGCGCGACTACTTCGAGCGCTTCGGCGCCGTACGCGACTACCTCCGCGGCATCGTGGAGCAGGCCCGCAAGGACGGCTTCACCTCCACCATCGAGGGGCGACGCCGCTACCTGCCCGACCTGTCCAGCGACAACCGGCAGCTCCGCGAGATGGCCGAGCGTGCCGCCCTCAACGCACCCATTCAGGGTTCTGCAGCGGACATCATCAAGAAGGCGATGCTCGGCGTCGACGACGCCCTGACGCGGCGCGGACTGGCATCGCGGATGCTCCTCCAGGTGCACGACGAACTCGTCCTCGAAATCGCGGAAGGGGAGTCCGAGGAGGTCGAGGCACTGGTCCGGGAGCAGATGGGCGCTGCAGCCGAGCTCTCGGTGCCGCTCGACGTCTCGGTGGGTACAGGAGCGAGCTGGCACGACGCCGCGCACTAGGAACCAGGGCCGGGTCCGCCCCCAGCGGACACACCTCTGGTCGGCGCCGGACGCTCCCGGCTAGGGTGGTGAGGTGTGAGCGACGACACCAAACCCCACCTGCACACCGAGATCTTCACCCCCGGCGCCGACGAGGGTGACACAGCAGACGGCCGCTTCGCGAAGTGGCTCAACGCCGAGGGGATCGGGTTCCACGACGGGACCTTCGACCCCGAGGACATCCCGCGGTTCCTGACTGCGTACCGCGAGGACCAGCGGGTACTGTGGGGCGTGCACGACCCGGCGCAGCCCGCCGAAGCACTCGGTGCCGACCATCCGGTGGCCACCTACGGCACCATGGTGCACCCGCTGAACGTCGGTGCGGGCCAGATCGACGCCCACCAGATCACGGCCGTCACGGTGCGGTCCAGCCACCGGCGCAACGGCATCCTGCGCTCCATGATGACCAGGGATCTGCGTGAGGCGAAGGAGCAGGGTCGCCCACTGGCCATCCTGACCGCGTCGGAGGCTACGATCTACGGGCGGTTCGGCTTCGGCTGCGCCACCTTCACCCAGAGCGTCGAGGTCGACGTCCGGGAGCGCTTCGAGGTGGTGGCCCCGAGGACGGGCACGACGACGCTCGTCGCGAAAGAACATTCGGTGCGCCTCGCCGAACAGATCTTCGCGCGTTTCCAGGAGGCGACCTTCGGGTCCGTGGCGCGGCAGTACGCGTACCCACGCCGCGCGTCCGGCGAGTGGGGCAGGGAGCGGCCAATCGAGGACCGGACCGTGCGGATGGCCGTGCACTACGACGCTGCGGGAACGCCCATGGGGTACGTGTCCTACCGGTTCGCCGGCTGGGAGACGACGCCCTACACGATGAAGATCGTGGACCTCGTCGCAGCCACTCCCTCCGCCTACCTCGAGCTGTGGCGGTACCTGGGATCGCTCGACCTCGTCCAGCTCATCACGTGGGACGGAGCGCGGCGCGACGACCCGCTGCCCTGGGCGCTGCGGGACCGGCGCTGCTATGACGTGAAGGGAACCGAGGACGTCCTCTGGGTCCGCCTGCTCGACGTGCCGACCGCGCTCGGAAGCCGTTCGTACCGTGGAAGCGGAACGATCGTCCTGGAGGTCGTGGACACGCTCGGGCTCGCGGGCGGCTCCTACATCCTGACCGTCGTCGACGGTGTAGCGCAGGTGGAGCACGTCGAGGCTGCGGCGGCACCTGACGCCACCCTCACCATCAACGCGCTCAGTTCGCTGTACCTCGGGGGAGTGTCGGCCTCCGCCCTCGCGGCGGCCGGCGCCCTCGACGCCGTCGCCGACGACGCCGTCGAGCTCCTCGACACGCTGTTCGGTCGATCCGAGGAGCCGTACTGCATCACGCATTTCTAGGACGCACGACGGCGGCACCCAGGGGTCGTGGGCCCGCCGCATCGCGCCGCGGGTCCTCCCCGCCCGGCTTTGACGGTGTTGGACCCCGAGGCTAGACTAGACAGGCGCGTAGTGCGTTCTGGTGGATTCCGGTGTAAGCCGGCAGCCCCAGTGCGCGGTACCACTCCTGAATCTTCCGAGGTTCTTTCCATTTCGTCCACATCCGGACATTGGAACCCGCTCCCGGCCCAGCTGGAATCGCGGTGTCCGCCATGACCGGAGCAAGTAATCATCCACAACGGAGCCCCAACTACATGACCATCACCACCACCGAGAAGCAAGGTGCCCCCGTAGTCGCGATCAACGACATCGGCACCGCTGAGGACTTCCTCGCAGCGATCGACGCCACCATCAAGTACTTCAACGACGGAGATCTCGTCGAGGGTACGGTCGTCAAGGTCGACCGCGACGAGGTCCTGCTCGACATCGGTTACAAGACCGAGGGTGTCATTCCTTCCCGCGAGCTTTCCATCAAGCACGACGTCGATCCCGGAGACGTCGTCTCCGTGGGCGATCAGGTCGAGGCTCTGGTTCTCACCAAGGAAGACAAAGAAGGCCGTCTGATCCTCTCCAAGAAGCGCGCTCAGTACGAGCGTGCCTGGGGCGACATCGAGAAGGTCAAGGAAGAAGACGGCGTCGTCACCGGTACCGTCATCGAGGTCGTCAAGGGTGGCCTCATCCTGGACATCGGCCTGCGCGGCTTCCTGCCCGCGTCCCTCGTCGAGATGCGTCGCGTCCGTGACCTGGCTCCGTACATCGGCCAGCAGATCGAAGCGAAGATCATCGAGCTCGACAAGAACCGCAACAACGTCGTTCTGTCGCGTCGTGCATGGCTCGAGCAGACCCAGTCCGAGGTCCGTTCCACGTTCCTCAACAAGCTCGAGAAGGGCCAGGTCCGTCCGGGCGTCGTCTCCTCGATCGTCAACTTCGGTGCGTTCGTGGACCTCGGCGGCGTCGACGGCCTCGTCCACGTCTCCGAGCTGTCCTGGAAGCACATCGACCACCCCTCCGAGGTTGTCGAGGTCGGTCAGGAAGTCACCGTCGAGGTCCTCGAGGTCGATCTGGACCGCGAGCGTGTCTCCCTGTCGCTCAAGGCTACGCAGGAAGACCCCTGGCAGACCTTCGCCCGTACGCACGCACTCGGCCAGGTTGTTCCCGGCAAGGTCACGAAGCTCGTTCCCTTCGGCGCGTTCGTCCGCGTCGAGGACGGCATCGAAGGCCTCGTGCACATCTCGGAGCTCGCTGTCCGCCACGTCGAACTGGCCGAGCAGGTTGTCTCCGTGGGTGACGAGCTCTTCGTCAAGGTCATCGACATCGATCTCGAGCGCCGCCGCATCTCCCTCAGCCTCAAGCAGGCCAACGAGGGTGTCGACGCCGACAGCACCGAATTCGATCCCGCGCTCTACGGCATGGCCGCCGAGTACGACGAAGAGGGCAACTACAAGTACCCCGAGGGCTTCGACCCCGAGTCGAACGAATGGCTCGAGGGCTACGAGACCCAGCGCGCCGCCTGGGAGGCTCAGTACGCTGAGGCCCAGTCCCGCTGGGAGTCCCACAAGAAGCAGGTCGTCCAGCACGCGTCCGACGACGCCGCTGCAGCGAACGAGCCTGTCGAGTCGAACGCGACGAGCTACTCTTCGGAGCCCGTCGCCGCTGACACCGGATCCGGCACGCTTGCGTCGGACGAGGCACTCGCAGCACTGCGCGAGAAGCTGACCGGAGCGTAAGCTTCCCGTCCGGCTGACTGACGCCACAGAAGGCCCCCGTCCACCAGGACGGGGGCCTTCTGCCGTTAATCCCCCTTAGCGATCAGCCTTGTCGACCGTGCCTGGCCATGCTTCTGCCATTCCGCCGTCGACCGCAGTGGCCGAGCTCGTCATTCCAGACCGGCGCGACATGCCCGCCTCCGACCGATCGGAAGCGGGCATTCCTGTCTCCACCGGGCTCCACCTGCCGTGAAGGCCGCCGAGAGGACAGAAAAGACCCTTGGAAGGGGCCTCGACCGGTCTTATGTGTCCTCTCGCGGGCTTCCGGGCACAGGCCCGCTACCGGCGGGTCGAACGGGTGACCGTGAACCGGGGCGAGCGGGCGAGCTGGACCGTGGGCCCGATCGTCCGCTCGAGAACGGGCCGGTAGCGCAGGTGGCTGTTCCAGACCGTCCACAGCTCACCGCCCGGCGCGAGGACCCGCGCGCAGGCGTCGAAGAGCCGGTGGGCGATGCCGGCATGCACGGTGCTGCCGATGTGGAACGGCGGGTTGAGGACGATTGCGCCCGCGGAAGCGTCGGGGAGCGCGGACAGCGCGTCGTCCCGGCTCACCCTGATCCGATCGGCCACCCCGTTCGCTGCCGCCGTCGCCGCAGTGGAAGCGATCGCGGAGGCCGACTGGTCGGTGGCATGGACCCGGAGGTGCGGATGGGCCAGCGCGAGGTAGGCGGAGATGGCGCCGTTCCCGCATCCGAGATCGATGGCCTCGCCGCTCTCAGGGGACGCCAGTCCGCGGAGGTGGGGGAGCAGCAGGTGCGTGCCGGGGTCCAGCGCGGCACCGCCGAACGTCGCGCCGTAGGCCCGGAGTTCGAGCGGCCGCCCGAGGCCGACGTCGTACCGTGCGCTCCGCGGGAACGTGGGCCCGTCGACGGGGCGCACGCCCGCCGCGACGAGGACACGTGACTTCTGCCGTGCCAGACCGGCAGTCACATCGTCGAAGTACCGGCCGAGCACGGCATTCATGGACAGCGACATGTGCTTGAGCCTGCCCCCTGCCAGGACCTGCACGTCGGGCTGCCCGTAGGCCGCGATGGTCCAGGCGATCTCGTCGAGTTCGTCCAGCGACCGGGGGAGCCGCAGCAGGACGGTGGAGACACCATCGAGCAAGGTCGCATCGAGGGGGCAGGATCGGTAGGCGCCGTCCATGCCCTGGTCGGCGGCATTCAGGGCGAGGGCCCGCTCATTGACGATGCCGTCCTGGAACGCCCGGATCCCGGTTCCGCCGGTCAGGCCCGCGGACCCCAGCGTCAGGGCTCCGTAGGAGTCGTTGATGGTTGCGATACCGCCGGCGGTATCGCGACGGTCTGCTACCGTGGCGAGGAGCAGGCGGTCGGCTGCGTCCACGGCGACCAGTTCCGGCGCCTCCACATCGGGCCGACGCCGCAGGTCGTCGAGGTTGAACGGGCTCACCTCCACCATCCTAGGTGCACGGGTCGCCCGCTCCGGTCAGGGGTTGGAGGGACCGCCGTCGTTGGCGTCCGGCTCTGATCCTCCCGGCGGGTTGTCGAAGAGCCAGTCGAGGGCCCTACTGTCCGAACCGCTCCCTCCGGGCGCGAGGGGCACCCCACTGCGGGGCTGTCCGGCACCGCTCGCGGGATCCGTGCTGTAAGGAGCACGGGGCGGTGGCGGCAGCCTGTCGATCAGCTCGTTGGCAGCGTGGGCGAGGAGATCCCGCTGCAGTGGAGGAAGGGTGAACGAGCCGTGGAGGTACGCTTCCACCTCGTACTCGCCGGCATCACCACCCAGGCCGAAGTAGTGCAGCCACAGCTCACTGGCTTCGATCTGGGCATGGCGGATCGCCCGAAGGAGGTGTATTCGCTGATATTCGTGATCCGGATGGTTCTCCACGGGCCACGCCTTAGTGCGAGCTACCGGCGGTGCCGTCGACCACGGACAGGGCCACCGTCCGCAGGTCCGCCCCGCCGCTCGCAGCTTCCGACAACATCCGCCGCATTGCCGTGTCGGCGTCCAGTCGGTGGCGCTCCATCAGGATCCCACGCGCCGTGTGGACGAGGTCACGCGTGCCGAGTGCATCCTGCAGAGCCTTGCTCGCCGCCGCGGGTGCGCTGTCCGGCTGGGCGCTGCCGAGGAGCGTGGCCGCCGGCGAGGCGAGGAGTGCGAGCTGCTTGCGGTCCTGCGTCGAGAACGCCGACGGCAGCGGTGAATAGACCTTGAGGGCGCCGATGCTCCTGCCGTCGTGGACGAGCGCGGTGCTCAGGGTGGCGCGCAGCGGGAGATCGGCCACGGCCTTCCGCCAGAGCGGCCAGCGCTCGTCGGTCCGGACGTCGTCGATCTGGATGGTGGTCTCGCCGGCCCAGGCGGTGAGGCAGGGTCCCTGGCCCAGTTCGTACTGCAGTTCGTCGGCAGCAGCGACGACGTCATCGGTGTACCCGGTGCTGCGCCGTCGGCCCTGGTCATCGATGAGGGAGACCCCGGCTCCGAGGGACCCGGGGATCGACTTCTTCACGGCCTCGGCGAGGTCTTCGACCGCCCGCCCGGCCTTCCCCTCCGTGAGCAGGAGGCCCTTGAGTCTGGCGAAGACGAAAGTCAGTTCTTCCATCGGAGAAGTCACGGTTCCAGCCTCGGCAACAGGTTCGAATTGAGTACAAAGTATCAGGATACACACGGATTCCCGGGCGAAATCCGCTGTTCCACCGTGCCGCCGAAGGGTGTAGGAACAGCCATCCGGTCGCTTCCGCCACTGTCCGAACCACTCAACAGCCGCTTGCCCGTCGGCATCTCCCGTGCCTAGGCTGGAATTACTAAGCACGCTTCCCAATGAGCCTAGGAGTTGACGTGACCGGATCATCAGGCCATGACGCACTGCCGCTGCCAGACTACGACCACATCCCGCTCGGAACCCTCCCGACCCGCATCACGGGACTCGACGAGGGCGGTCTGCGGGCGCTGATCGACTACGAGGAGGCGCACGGGAATCGACTCCCCATCAAGCTCGTCCTCCAGCAACGGCTGGAGGCAGTGCAGGGCGGCGCCGAGCTCTCCGAGGGCGCCGGCACGTCCACGCCTGAGGTGACCAGCAGCGCGGGTGGTTCCCCGGTCAGCCCGGCGACCTCCGGACCGCCGATCAACCCTCCGTCGCAGGGTGACCCCACCAATCCCGCCCAGCCGCGCTAGTCCTCGGCTGCCGTGTCGCCTCACCTTTCGGGCGGCACGGCAGCCAGCAGGTCCTTCTCCATCACGAGCTCGACCGACAGGGTCTTGTAACCGACCGAGTCGAACAGAACGGTGATGATTCCCTCCTCATAGCCCATGACGGTCCCGCGACCCCACTCGGGGTGCTCGACCGTCGCGTCGACCTCGAAGGGCACGTCGTGCTCCGCAGCGGGCGTCGCCTCTGCCGGCTCCGGACCCGCGGCCGCTCCCTCCCGGGTGCAGTTGTCGCAGTTCCCGCAGGGCTCGGGCAGATCCTCACCGAAGTAGGACAGCAGGAACTGCCGGCGGCACCCTTTCGTCTCGGCGTAGCGGCGGGCCATCTCCACGCGTGACTGGTCGATCCGCTCCCGGTTCTCCGCCTGCTCCACCGCCCTGGCCGCCGCCTCGTCCGCGGACACCTTCCGAGCCCGGTAGCCCTTCACACCGTCGCCGATGCTTTCGGAGGTCTCGAGCAGGTTGAGGAGCCCGGTCAATGTGCGCGGAGACAGGCCGGACAGCTCCTTCAGTTTCTTCATCTTCACCGGCTTGTCCTGGGCGGCGATGAGCACGAACAGGTCCCGGACCTGGTTGCGATTCACGGACTTCGCAGCGAAGAACCGTCGCAGGGACAGGTCCTCCGGGCGGTAGTGCAGGACGGCCTGCGTGTCGAGCCCGTCACGACCGCCGCGCCCGATCTCCTGGTAGTAGCTGTCCAGGGAATCCGAGATATCGGCATGGATGACGAAACGCACGTCGGGCTTGTCGATGCCCATGCCGAAGGCCGTCGTCGCGACGACCACGTCGATCGTGCCGTCGAGGAAGCCCTCGTGGACCGCTTCGCGCTCCTTCTTCCGCCGGCCGGCGTGATAGGCGTCCGCTCTCCTTCCGTGCTCCTGCAGTTCTGCCGCCAAGGTGTCGGCCGCCTTCTTCGTCGCGACGTACACGAGCCCCGGCCCGGCGAGCGCGAGAACCTGGTCGCGGACGGCTCGCTGCTTCTCGTCCCCCTCGACATGCTGCACGACGTCGAGGGAGATATTCGGGCGGTCGAAGCCCATGGCCATGACCACCGGGTCCTTCAGATGGAGCCTCTCGACGATCTCCTTCTGCACGGGGCGGGAGGCTGTCGCCGTGAGCGCTATCACGGGCACGCGGAGCTCGCGCACGAGGTGGCCGAGCTGCAGGTAGTCCGGCCGGAAGTCGTGCCCCCACGAGGACACGCAGTGCGCCTCGTCGACGACGACCAGTGAGACGTCGAGAGAGCGCAGGCGTGCGGCGACGTCGTCGCGGGCGACCTGCTCCGGGGCGAGGAAGAGGAACTTCGCTCGCGTCGATTCGTCGCCGTCCTCCGCGGCCTCCCACGCGGCGTCGAGCTCGCTCTTCCTGATGCCCGAATTGATGACGTGCGCCCGGGCAAGACCGGCACTCTCGTTGATCGAGTCCGCCTGGTCGTGCTGCAGGGCGATCAAGGGGGAGATCACGACGGCGACGCCGGGAAGCGCCATGGCCGGCACCTGGTAGATCGCCGACTTGCCGGACCCGGTCGGCATGACGCACAGGACGCTGTGCCCTTCGAGCACCGCCTCCATGGCCCGCTCCTGGCCGGGTCGCAGGTCGTCCCAGCCGAAGGTGGACGCGGCGGTGTCCTGAAGGTCCTGCAGGGTGATGGTCACGGTGCTCCTCGAGAAGATAAGTCCCCTTAGCGTATTGAAGGACGCCGACATACCCGTTCTCCCTCCGCGCAGGGGCCGACGCTTGACAGCGGGCGGGGGAGATCCGGCTAGTCTGACCTCATGCTGCGCATAGGACTGACAGGGGGCATTGCCGCGGGCAAGTCCGTGGTGGCCCACTCCTTCGCCGGCCTCGGCGCCGTCGTCGTGGATGCCGACCTCCTGGCACGCGAGGCGGTGGAGCCGGGGTCGGAGGGCCTCGACGATGTCGTGGGCGCGTTCGGGCCGCAGGTCCTGGCGCCGGGAGGCGGACTCGACCGACCCGCCCTGGGTCGTCTGATCTTCGGCGACGACACGGCCCGCGCGCGGCTCAATGCCATCATCCATCCGCGGGTACGCGCCCGCGCGGCGGAACTGATCGACGCGGCGCCCGCCGACGCCGTCGTGCTGGAGGACATCCCGCTCCTGGTCGAGACCGGCCAGGCTGCGCGCTTCCATCTCGTCGTCGTCGTGGACGCGCGGGACGACCTCCGGGTCCAGCGGATGGTCGGGCAGCGCGGCATGGAGCGCAGGGACGCCGAACAGCGCATCGCCGCCCAGGCGTCCCGGAGCGAGCGGCTGCGCGAAGCGGACGCAGTCCTCGTGAACGAGGGCGCGCTGGAGGATCTCCTGGCGGCGACGGAAGGGCTGTGGCACGAACGCATCCTGCCGTTCCGTGACAACCTCGCGGCGGGCAGGGCGGCTGCAGGGGTCCCGACGACGGCGGCGGGGCTCGCAGGGACGAGCGGGCTGGCGCGCCGGGTCCGGGCGAAGATCGCTGCGGCGCTTCCCGCGGGTTCGGGGGCCTCCGTCGAGGCCGACAGCGCACCTGCCGGTCCTGCCGAACACGACGACGTCGCCTCCGCCTGGGTGCGTGTGACGGTCCAGCGGGCGGAGCAGCTGGTCGCCGTCTCCGACGCCATCACAGCGGCCGGGTTCCCGCGTGCCGGAGCGGCGGGCGCGGGGGCTCCGGCAGTGCATCGCGGAGCCGACCCGGCGACCGACGTCACGGTGACTGTGAGCGTCTCCGCCCCGGAGGCCTGAACCGCGCGACCGGGCGGACGACGCCTTTCAGCCGCCAGCAAATCCGCGGAGAAGTGTCAGAGCCAGGGACTACCGTTAACGCATGAGTCTTGCGCAGGATATCAAGCGTGTCGTGGCACCTTTCGAAGTCATCAGCGAGTACCAGCCGGCAGGTGACCAGCCCACGGCGATCAAGGAACTGGCCGAGCGCATCAACGCGGGGGAGAAGGACGTCGTCCTCCTCGGGGCCACCGGTACCGGCAAGAGCGCGACGACGGCCTGGCTCATCGAGCAGGTGCAGCGCCCCACCCTGGTCATGGTGCAGAACAAGACCCTCGCAGCGCAGCTCGCCAACGAGTTCCGCGAGCTCCTGCCCAACAACGCCGTCGAGTACTTCGTCTCCTACTACGACTACTACCAGCCCGAGGCCTACGTCCCGCAGACGGACACCTTCATCGAGAAGGACTCGTCGATCAACGAGGAGGTCGAGCGCCTCCGGCACTCGGCCACGAACGCGCTGCTGACCCGCCGGGACGTCATCGTGGTCGCGACCGTCTCCTGCATCTACGGCCTCGGGACGCCCGAGGAGTACATCAACAAGATGGTCACGCTGCGCCGGGGTGACCAGATGAACAGGGACGAGTTGCTGCGGCAGTTCGTCGGCATGCAGTACACGCGCAACGACATGGACTTCCACCGGGGCACCTTCCGCGTGCGCGGTGACACGGTCGAGATCATCCCGATGTACGAGGAGCACGCGCTGCGGATCGAGTTCTTCGGCGACGAGGTCGAGAACATCTACACGCTCGATCCGCTGACCGGCAACGTGATCCGCGAGGAGGAGGAGATGTACGTCTTCCCCGCTTCGCACTACGTGGCCGGGCCCGACCGCATGACGAGGGCGATCGAGGACATCGAGGACGAGCTGCAGCAGCGGCTCGCGGAACTCGAGTCCCAGAACAAGCTCGTCGAGGCGCAGCGCCTGCGCATGCGCGTCACCTACGACCTCGAGATGATGCAGCAGATGGGCTTCTGCAACGGCATCGAGAACTATTCGCGCCACATCGACGGCCGGGACCCTGCGTCGGCGCCCCACTGCCTGCTCGACTACTTCCCGGACGACTTCCTCCTGGTCGTGGACGAGTCGCACGTGACCATCCCGCAGATCGGTGCCATGTACGAGGGCGACTCCTCCCGTAAGCGGACCCTCGTCGATCACGGTTTCCGGCTGCCCTCGGCCATGGACAACCGACCGCTGAAGTGGGACGAGTTCCTGGAGCGCATCGGCCAGACGGTGTACCTGTCCGCCACCCCGGGCAAGTACGAGCTCGGCAAGGCCGACGGCTACGTCCAGCAGATCATCCGTCCCACCGGACTCGTCGATCCCGAGGTGGTCGTCAAGCCGACCAAGGGCCAGATCGACGACCTGCTCGGTGAGATCCGCAAGCGCGTGGAGGTCAACGAGCGCGTGCTCGTCACCACCCTCACGAAGCGCATGGCCGAGGACCTCACCGGGTACCTCCTCGAGCACGGCGTCAAGGTCGAGTACCTCCACTCCGACGTCGATACCCTGCGGCGGGTGGAGCTCCTGCGTGAACTGCGGATGGGCACGTTCGACGTCCTGGTCGGCATCAACCTCCTCCGGGAAGGCCTGGACCTTCCGGAGGTATCGCTCGTGAGCATTCTCGACGCGGACAAGGAGGGCTTCCTGAGGAGCACCACCTCCCTGATCCAGACCATCGGGCGTGCCGCCCGTAACGTGTCGGGGGAGGTGCACATGTACGCGGACCGCATCACGGACTCCATGGAACGCGCCATCGACGAGACGAACCGGCGCAGGGCCATCCAGGTCGCGCACAACCTCGAGCACGGGATCGACCCCACTCCATTGCGGAAGCGGATCGCGGACATCACCGACACGATCAACCGCGAGGACGCCGACACGCGGGCCCTCCTCGAGGAGGCGGGCAAGAACCGGAAACCGAAGAAGGGCGCAGGCCGCCACGAAGGGCTGGCCTCTGTTCCTGCCGAGGACCTCACGGACCTGATCCAGCAGCTCACCGACCAGATGCATGCTGCTGCGGCCGAGCTGCAGTTCGAACTGGCTGGGCGCCTGCGCGACGAGGTCGGCGACCTGAAGAAGGAACTGCGCCAGATGCAGTCGGCGGGGCACGCCTGAGCCGAGCGCGGTAGAGCCGCAGGAGACGACGCGGGAGTTCCGTCAAGGAAGCCGGCGAATGCACACCGTGACGTGCGTATTCGCCGCCTTCCCCGCTGCCCGGGTACCATGGGCGGTACGTAGGGGAGTATCCCAAGCGCTATGGACGTCAACACGTAAGGCATCGTCGCCCTGCCGGACGTAGCGGTCGGTCGGCAGCACGCCGCGGCGGAGAGACTTACGGCAATCGACCGCACCCTCCGGAAGGTACTCCATGCCCGCATTGCCCCTGGCGTTCGAGATCGGCACGTTCGTCGTGCTCGGGATCATCCTGTTGTTCGATCTGCTGCTCGTGGTCAAGCGCCCGCACGAGCCTTCCATGAAGGAAGCCGGCCTGTGGGTCGCCTTCTACGTGGGCCTCGCCCTCGTGTTCGCCGCACTGATGTTCGTCTTCACGGGACCCGAGTACGGGGGCCAGTTCGTGGCCGGCTGGATCACCGAGTACAGCCTGAGCATCGACAACCTGTTCGTCTTCATCATCATCATGGCGCGGTTCTCGGTACCCAGGAAGTACCAGCAGGAAGTGCTCATGGTGGGCATCATCATCGCCCTGATCCTGCGCGGCATCTTCATCGCCCTGGGCGCTGCCGTGATCGAGAACTTCAGCTGGATCTTCTACATCTTCGGTGCGTTCCTCCTCTACACCGCCTACAAGCAGGCCACCGACTCCGGCGAGGACGAGGAACACGCAGGAGACAACAAGCTCATCGCGAAGCTCAAGTCCGTGCTCCCGATGTCCGAGTCCTACGACGGCAACAAGATCCGCACCGTCGTCGACGGCAAGAAGCTTTTCACCCCCATGCTCATCGTCTTCGTGACGATCGGCCTGACCGACCTGCTGTTCGCCGTGGACTCCATCCCCGCCATCTTCGGCCTCACCCAGAGTGCGTTCATCGTCTTCACGGCGAACATCTTCGCGCTCATGGGCCTCCGCCAGCTCTACTTCCTGCTCGGCGGGCTGATGACACGCCTCATCTACCTGAAGCACGCGCTCTCCGTGATCCTCGCCTTCATCGGCGTGAAGCTGGTCCTCCATGCCATGCACGTCAACGAGCTGCCGTTCATCAACAACGGCGAGCACATCGAGTGGGCTCCCGAGATCCCGACCTTCGTGTCCCTGGCCGTGATCGTCGCGACCATCGTCATCGCCGTGATCGCCAGCCTGATCCGCTCCAAGGCCATCGAGAAGGCGGCCGCACGGTCGGGCGAACCGGTGGACGGTACGTCATCCTCTCCGGCCGTCGACGAGGAACTCGATCACGCCGCGGACGAGGCCGGCGCCAAGGACCGCCGCCACTAAGCAGGCGAGGCACCCCCGCGCACCAGAATCCCCGCGCAGAGAACACAGCAGGACCCCGCCCTTGGCGGGGTCCTGCTGTGTTCGGGCAGCAATGCTTTCGAGCGGCTCCTACGGGCGCGTCATCGACAGGAGCCGCTCGAAGATCGCCTCGCCGTCGTCCGCGATCCCGTCGTGGTGGAACTCGTCCGTCTCCCACACCTGGAGGTTCCTTACAACCGCTGCGGTCGCCAGGGAGAGGTTCCGGTCGACATAGATGTCGTGGCGGTAGACGGCAGCCGCGGCGGGAATGGTGTTGGTTGCCAGGACGTCCGCGTCGTACAGCGTGCCCCAATCGTCCTTCTCGGCGAGGAGGTCGGCGACCGCCCGCAACGGACGGAGCGCGGGGTCTTCCTCGAAGTACCAGGGGTAGATCATCTCCCCGGTCAGCAGGGGCTCCGCGGCATCCTCCCGGAACTGCGGGTACTCCTCGAGCACCCGCTGCGCGGCCCATGCCGAGGCGGAGCCCTGGCAGTAGATCGACTCGTGCAGGAGGGCATAGAGCGGCTGCGATGCCCGGCTGACGATGCCGTGGACCTGCTCGAGGAACGACGCGGACAGCCGGGGGCCGCCGGGGGCCCGCGTGAAGGCGTCCTCGAGCAGGTAGTGGAGGCCGTGGACCCTCGTGTTCCCGCCGAGGAACGAGCCGACCATCTGGAAGCGCCGCGCCGTGAGACGTTCGCCGCTGGGCAGGTACTCCTCGACGTCCTCGACGTGACGGGCGATCCGGGTGACGAGGTCCCGGTCCTCCGGGTACCAGGCGAAGTACTCGCGGTTGCGTTCCTCGACCCGGGCGAACGTCGCACGGTACACCTCGTCCGGGCTGCCCGACAGTGGAGCCAGTCCTCCGGTGATCAGGGCGCGCTCGATCCCGGCGGGGGCCGCCGACAGGTAGGTGAGGGTGCAGAAGCCCCCATAGCTCTGCCCGAAGACGGTCCAGGGCGGGCTCCCGAGACGGCGGCGGATCAGCTCGGCGTCCGCCACGATCGAATCCGCCCGGAAATGCGCGAGGTAGTCCGCCTGGGCCTGCGGCGTCGGCAGCGAGGCGAGCGTGGCGGCGTCGGCCGGCGTGGACAGTCCCGTGCCCCGCTGGTCCAGCATGAGGATCCGGAAGTCCCTGGCCGCGGCCTTCATCCAGCCGGAGAGGTGCGTGGTGCGCACGCCCCGTCCGCCGGGCCCGCCCTGCAGGAACAGCAGCCAGGGAAGCCGGGCGGCCTCGTCGTCGGTGTGCTCCAGGGAGGAGTACTCGCGGGCGAACACCTCGATGTCCGCCGAGGTGGGGTCCGCATGATCCAGCGGCACGCGGAAGACGTGGCCGGTCGCGCGCAGGCCGCGCAGGACGAGCGTCCGGCCGACGGTGTGGTCCGCGGCCGGCGGCGTCGCTCCCTGGTTCACAGGGCAGCGACTTTCGTGAGGGCATCGCCCGTCAGCCGGAAGGTGCTCCACTCCGACTGGGGGCGGGCGCCGAGGCTCTCGTAGAAGCGGATGGACGGCTCGTTCCAGTTCAGTACCGACCATTCGACGCGGGCGTAGCCACGGTCGGCGGCGATCCTCGCCAGGTTGGCGAGGAGGGCCTTGCCGTAGCCGGCGCCCCGCGCCTCGGGCCGCACGTACAGGTCCTCGAGGTAGATGCCGTTGACCCCCTCCCAGGTCGAGTAGTTGAGGAACCACAGGGCGAAGCCCTGAATCTCACCCCGCGCCTCGACGACATGGGCGTAGATGGTGGGCCGTTCCCCGAACAGGGCATCCTGGAGGGACTGTGTGGTGTTCTTCACCGCGTCCGGCTCGCGCTCGTAGATGGCGAGGTCGTGGATGAGCTGGAGGATGACCGGGACGTCGGACGGCCGGGCTTCGCGAATGGCATTCATCCCCCCAGCCTAGCCAGCCCTGGCCCTGTCCCGCCCTCCGTCGACGCGGGGCGGACCCGAGGGGTCAGGCTGCGACCGGTGCTCCGACGCCGAGGATCCGGACGACCGGGCTCCCTGCCTCGTCGGACGCGGCGAGGTCGATCTCGGCGTTGATGCCCCAGTCCCCGTTGCCCTCCGGGTCCTTGAGGATCTGCCGTACCTTCCACGCGCCGGGGGCCTTCGTGATGAGGAGCAGGTTGGGGCCGCGCGCGTCTGGGCCGTCGTCGATGTCCTCGTAGTCCCCGAAGTACCCGTCCATCGCGTCGGCCCAGCGCTCCGCGGTCCAGCCCGAGTCGGCATCGAGTGCACCGAGTGCCTCGTCCTGCTCGTCGGCGAACAGCTTCACCCGCTGGAACATCTCGTTGCGCACCATGACGCGGAAGGCCCGCTCGTTGGACGTCACCGACGGTGGCTCCTCGGGCAGGTCGACGGTGTCGACCGCGACGCCGGGCGCTATCCCGGCGGCGAGCTGGGTCCATTCGTCGAGGAGGCTGCTGTCGACCTGGCGGACGAGTTCGCCGAGCCATTCCAGGATGTCGCTGAGGTCCTCGCGGAGGGCCTCGACCGGCACGGTGTGGCGGAGGGCCTTGTAGCAGTCGGCGAGATAGCGCAGCAGGATGCCCTCCGACCGCGTGAGGGCGTAGAAAGCCACGTACTCGCCGAAACTCATCGCCCGCTCGTACATGTCCCGGACCACGGACTTCGGGGCGAGTTCGAAGTCACCGAGCCACGGAGCCGACGAGCGGTACACGTCGAAGGCCTGCTGCAGCAGTTCCTCCAGCGGCTTCGGGTAGCTGACCTCCTCCAGGCGCGCCATGCGGGCGTCGTAGTCGATCCCCTCCGCCTTCATGGCCGCAACGGCTTCCCCGCGGGCCTTCTTCTCCTGGGCGTTCAGGACCTGGCGGGGCTTCTCGAGCGTCGCCTCGATGACCGACACCACGTCCAGGGCGTAGCCCGGGGCCTCGGGGTCGAGGAGTTCCAGGCTGGCGAGGGCGAACGGCGACAGGGGCTGGTTGAGGGCGAAGTTGGCCTGCAGGTGCACCTTGAGCCGCACCTGCCGGCCGTCCGGCTCCGGTTCGGGCAGCTTCTCCACGATGCCGGCCGTGACCAGCTCGCGGTAGATGCCGATCGCGCGTCGCATCAGGCGCAGCTGCGAGGCGCGCGTCTCGTGGTTCTCGGTCAGCAGCCGCTTGACGGCCTTGAAGGGATCGCCCGGGCGCTCGAGCAGGTTCAGCAGCATCGAATGGCTGACCGAGAACGAGGACGTCAGGGGATCGGGGATGCTCTCCACCAGCCGGTCATAGGTGGGCTTGCCCCACGAGACGAAGCCCTGCGGGGGCTTCTTCCGCACCACCTGCCGCAGCTTCTTCTGGTCGTCCCCGAACTTGGACACGGCCTTCGCCATGGCCTTGGTGTTCTCGACGACGTGCTCGGGCGCCTGGACGACGACGGTGCCCGCGGTGTCATAGCCTGCCCGGCCGGCACGGCCGGAGATCTGATGGAACTCGCGCGCATTGAGCAGCCGCGTCCGCACGCCGTCGTACTTGCTCAGCGCCGTGAGCAGGACGGTCCGGATCGGCACGTTGATCCCGACACCCAGGGTGTCCGTGCCGCAGATGACCTTCAGGAGGCCGGCCTGCGCGAGCTGCTCGACGAGGCGCCGGTACTTCGGCAGCATCCCGGCGTGGTGCACGCCGATGCCGTGGCGGACCAGCCGGTTGAGGGTCTTCCCGAAGCCGGAGGAGAACCGGAACGCCGCGATGAGTTCGGCGATGCGGTCCTTCTCCTCGCGCGTGCAGATGTTGACGCTCATCAGGTTCTGCGCCCGCTCGATGGCCTCGGCCTGGCTGAAGTGCACCACGTACACCGGGGCCTGCCGCGTGGAGAGCAGCTCCTCGAGGGATTCCTGCACGGGCGTCTCGACGTAGTAGTAGTGCAGCGGGATGGGACGCTCGACGGACGTGACCGTGGCGGTGGGACGGCCGGTGCGTTCGGTCAGGTCCTTCTCGAAGCGCGTGACGTCGCCCAGCGTCGCGGACATCAGCAGGAACTGCGCCTGTGGCAGCTCGAGCAGCGGTACCTGCCACGCCCAGCCCCGCTGCGGATCGGAGTAGAAGTGGAACTCGTCCATCACCACGGTGTCGACATCGGCGTCCGCACCCTCCCGCAGGGCGAGGTTCGCGAGGATCTCGGCCGTGCAGCAGATGATCGGCGCATCCTGGTTGACCCCCGAGTCGCCTGTGATCATGCCGACGTTCTCGGGACCGAAGATGTCGCAGAGCGCGAAGAACTTCTCGGACACGAGCGCCTTGATGGGGGCGGTGTAGTAGCTGGTGCGGCCCTCGGAAAACGACTTCAGGTGCGCCGCGATGGCCACGAGCGACTTGCCCGACCCCGTCGGCGTCGCGAGGATGACGTTGTTGCCCGAGACGAGCTCCATCGCCGCCTCGTCCTGCGCGGGATAGAGAGCAAGCCCCCGCGCCGTCGCCCAGCCGGTGAACGCCTCGTAGACCGCGTCCGCTGGAAGGTGGCCGTCGTCGTGCCGGGGCAGGTGCTCTTGGATCCTCATGGTCTCTTCAGCCTACCCGTGGCACCGGTGCCCCCTTCGCTACCAGCCGCGCTGCTTCCATTCCTCGAGGGAGCCGCGTTCCGCGCCGAGCGTCGTGCCCTTCCCGTGCCCCGGATGGACGACCGTATCGTCCGGAAGGTAGTCGAAGATGCGGGTGGAGACGTCCTCGAAGAGCGAGGCGAAGCGCTCCGGGTCGCCCTGCGTGTTGCCGACGCCGCCGGGGAACAGCGAGTCGCCCGTGAACAGGTGCGCCGGGCCGGCGGGATCGCGGTAGAGGAGTGCCACGGACCCCGGCGTGTGGCCCCGCAGGTGGATAACCTCGAGGTCGAATCCCTCGAAGGATCCCACGTCGCCGTGCCGCAGCGGGACGTCCGTGGGCACGGCGATGTCCGCGACGTCGTCCGCACCGGCAGCGGTCCGAGCTCCCGTCGCCTCCTTCACCTCGGCCAGCGCCCTCACATGGTCCCAGTGCGCGTGCGTCGTGACGATGAGCGCCACCCGGGCCTCGGCGTCCGTGTCCTCCTGCGCGTCCGCGAGCAGTTCGAGGATGGCGTGCGCGTCGTCGGCGGCGTCGATGAGCACCTGGGCGCCGCTCGACTTCGAGGTCAGCAGGTACACGTTGTTGTCCATCTCGGAGACCTGAATGTAGCGAATTGTTGCCTCTGGAAGGTCTGCAAGCATCATGCCCTCAGCCTACCCAGCGGCCTCGGTTGCGTTGCTTCTGCTTTTCAAAACCTCAGCGAAAAGTGCCGCCAACTGCCGTTGGTCCTCGATTGATTTGTCCGACTGAGATATACCGAGGTCGAGCCGTGCCATGGCAATGAAGACGCCTTGACTCGACATGTACTCGCCCATCACCACTTGGAACTCCTGATTGAGTGGCTCGGTGAGGCGACCGGGATTCTCTTCTAAGAAGAGTAGAAGCGGCCCTAGCTTGAGCATCATGTCTTGCGCTGCATCAGCGGCGACAGAGTTTAGGGCTAGCAGAGCGAGTACTTCCACGCTAACAGCGTTTAGGGCATCGATGCCCTCGCGGTCGCCTGCTGGTCGTTGTCTCCGAGGGTTGGCCGAGTTCATAGCCTTGGCAATGGAGAACACGCGATCCGCGGATCGTAGGAAATCGGTGATCACTTCTTGCTTCTTGTTCCGCAACCAAGTTTCGTACTCTGCCTTTTGAGCCAACTCCCACCGCTGCGCATCCGCTTCAGTGGCTGCCGTTCTATCCTCAAGTACCGTTCGGCGGCTTATGTTCGCCGTTATGAGTCCTACAAGGACGGCCAGCAAGCTTCCAGCAAGGGCTGACCCTGCCGCTATGGTGGCGATTGCAATCTCCGGGGGCATACTTACAGCCTAACGACGACAAAGGCCGTTCCCGCTTCGGGCCAATGGGAGACAGTGATTCGGGGTAGTGCGGGACCGGCCTTGCTCAGGTTACGAGCCGCTGAGGAGCTTCTGAACACGAGCGAGCATCCAATCATCCGGATCACTGGTACGCGACCGCTATACCGAGCACCCCACCACGACGGCGACCATTTTGAAGACGACTCGGACTTCTCAGAATAGTGAGCTCTCGCCTCATGCGCCACGACAACTCCTTCCCCTTTAATTTCCAGCGTCCGGCGAAACCAGATCGACTCGGTTTGGTGCCAAGATGAGAGAAACAATGATCCTGTGACGACCGTTGATTCCATCGTTGGGATCTATTTCAACTATATCCGTGCGGACGTGTTCCAGAAGGTCTTTCGCAGGCACACTCTTCAAAGCAAGATTAACGGTCCATGGGAGACCCCTGGTGTCTGCAATCGCTTTGTAGCGCCATCCTGTGAACAAATCTGGAAAAGGATTGAATATTTCCTTCGCGATAAGGTCTGGAGCGATGTATCGGGAACCGTTATTCGTCGGGTTTGCTTGCGAGAATATACCCTCTAAAAAGCTCATAATCATACTGAGCTTTTTTTGCTCTGCCATCGTCAGCCCTTTGACGGTTATATCAGCAGCAAGATCCAGAGCAAGCACACGACTGGCAGTTCGGAACTGCGTCATAGCTACAAGGTTTCCCGGCTGTGCTTGAATTTCGAAAGCTGCAGTCATTGCATTAGATGCAGTGTAAAGGAGCGGCTCACCAACACCATTGAGACGTCCTGCGCCTATTGAGCTCGGAGGCGCAGTCCAAACGTCAGACAGAGTCTTAATTTGATCTAAAGCTGATATCGTTCGTGCGCGATATAGATCTAGTCCTGCGTCGAAAGACGAGTGACGGAACGGAATCACAATGGAAGACAGTTGAGGAGCCCGCAACACGCGGTATATTTCACGTCTCACTTCCGACCTCGTCAATTCTTTACGAGTTGACTTATGGTAAGACCGAATAGACTTCCGCAGTTCATCAATATTCAGATGTGCAGATACTGTTGAGGTGTAGATACGATCTTGCCGCGAGGTGGTGGTAATTCAGAGGGGTCCTTGTTCTCCAATTGGCTGGTAGGCGCGTCTCTTTTTCTGGCGCCGAGGTAGTAATAGTCTGACGGGAGGCCTAGAGTTGATTCTATCGGCTCAGGTAAACCTTTCGCATGCTGCGCAAGTTCAGCTAAAATCCGAGGTTCGAAGTCGTCGATCGAGGTCATTAGGCTATTCTAGGCGGTTATCGCCGTGTGTGGGGCTTGAATAAGGTGCAACACCTTGCGCCACTCGATTCG
This sequence comes from Arthrobacter burdickii, assembly GCF_030433645.1. Classification (NCBI taxonomy): domain Bacteria; kingdom Bacillati; phylum Actinomycetota; class Actinomycetes; order Micrococcales; family Micrococcaceae; genus Arthrobacter; species Arthrobacter burdickii. Next base: position 2,702,111 of record NZ_JAROCG010000001.1, on the reverse strand, counting down.
GTTAGAGCCTTGGTACCAATGTGTGGGGTACCCTGTGCTATGGGCTTGTGTCGGCTATAACTTGCCATTGTGGTGTGTATGTTGACCTCGAAATTCTCCTGACTGGAAAAGAGTGTAGACCGTGAGGATGTACCAGGTGCTCCATAGTTTCGGAGTGAACACCGCAGCATGAGACTGAGATTAGAGGTGCATGAGTTTAATGAACGGTGATGCTGAGAATCTGCGGAGGCTGATCGCACCTTAGATGCTCTTCCATATGCGGCGTCATCGGTAGGCATTGCGTCTGCAAACTGCTCCTCGTGGGAGACGAGGTACATCTGTACTTGGAAGTCCACGGTTGCCCTCTTGCGGAACACTCCTGCACAAGTGGCTTTGCCCTTGTTGTTATACGTGGAGCAGTTCACGGACTGCTTGCCCTTGATAGTCGTGCTGACAAGGTTGCCTCCACACCGTCCGCATTTGGCGATACCAGCAAGCCACCACCCCGGATTGCGGGGAGCTTGGTTCAGCTTGCGGTTGTTCCTTGCATCCTTGTAGGCGGCCCACTGACCTTCCGTGAGGATCGGCTCATGTGCGCCCTTGTACTCTTTCTCGGCCCATACGAAGTACCCGGCAGCGAACGGCTTATCAAGGAGTTTGAACAGGGTCTGAGTGGTGAAGGCGGTACCTCGGACGCTGGTAATGCCCTGCTCGGCTAGCCACTGCACGAGCTTGATGGCCCCTACGCCTCGGGTGTACTCGGAGTACAGGTGCCGTAGTGCCTCGGCTTTCTCGGGGTTGATGACGTAGGAGCCATCGGGGAGCTTGTCGTAGCCAAACTGCTTCACGCCGTTAGGCGGTAGGCGCCGGGCAATGCGGTGAGCGTGAGTGGCATTCCAGCGCTTACCCGTATCCCTGCTGAACTTGTGGGAGAGGAGCATGAAGAGCAGAGGGGAGAAGTCATCCTCAGGGTCAGGGATGCCCTCGCGGAAGGTGGCTACTTCCATGGAGCCGATGATGCTGGCACCGTCTGCCATGTCGCGGCTGAAGCGGCTGTAGTCATCCGCTACGGCTAGCTCAAACCGGCCTGCTTCGTAGTCCTTTTTCAGGTCCAGCAGACCGGGGCGGGTGTCCATCGTGCGGCCTAAGATATCGATATCTCAGTAGACCTCTGCGGGGTCCATCCCTGCTTCTCGATGAAGCTTCGTACGTTCTTCTCCCGTAGCTCAGGGAAGATGGTGCCCTCTGAGGTTTGGCACCGTCGTACGTAGATCGCTGCTCGCTCGGTACTCATAAGAGCAAGCTACATTTGGCGTTCCTTGTTCCCCATCTCGGAGACCGAGATGCTGCGGATGGTCACGTCGGCGAGGTTCAGCATGTGCCCAGTGTAGGCAGGGCGCCCTCGCCTGGAAGCGGCAGGCGCCGGCTCCGACGGCGGTAGGGTGCAGGAAGAGACGGCCGCCGGGCCTGTCGCCGAGCATGGAAGGACGGGCGTGGAGCAGGACATCCCCCGCTGGCTGAAGCTGGACCCCACGAGTACGGCGCCGCCCTTCGAGCAGATCAAGCAGGCCATCCTGGCTGCCGCCAACTCGGGCAGGGCGTCCGTCGGGACCCGGTTGCCGCCTGTACGCGCGCTCGCAGCACACCTCGGCATCGCCACCAACACCGTGGCGCGCGCCTACCGGGAACTCGAGCAGGCCGGCGTCGTGGAGACCCGGGGACGGGCAGGGACCGTGATCACGGCAGGGGGCGACGACGCCCGAGGCCGGGTGGCCGACGCCGCGGACGTGTTCGCGGGCGTCGTGCGCTCCGCGGGGCTGTCGGAGAGCGACGCGGTGGCCATTGTGAGGGCGGCATTGCGCCGAGCGTGAACGGCCGCGCCGGAGGCGCCAGAACGGCGCGGGACAAGAGTTGTTCGAACATGTCTTCGAACTCTTTTTCACCTACAGTTGTCTGGTGTCTATAGCAAATTCTCTTGAGCAGCACGCCCGCAATCCGGAGCCCGCTCCCCAGGACCTGTCCCGGCTGATCGTCAAGGGCGCCCGCGAACACAACCTGCGGAACGTCGATCTCGACCTCCCGCGCGACGCCATGATCGTCTTCACGGGCCTGTCCGGTTCGGGCAAGTCGTCCCTCGCCTTCGACACCATCTTCGCGGAGGGGCAGCGGCGGTACGTGGAGTCGCTCTCCGCCTACGCGCGCCAGTTCCTCGGCCAGGTGGACAAGCCGGACGTCGACTTCATCGAGGGCCTCTCGCCCGCGGTCTCGATCGACCAGAAGTCCACGAGCAAGAACCCCCGTTCCACCGTCGGGACCATCACCGAGATCTACGACTACATGCGCCTCCTGTGGGCCCGTGTCGGACGCCCCCACTGCCCCGTCTGCGGCGAGCTCGTGGCCAAGCAGACGCCGCAGCAGATCGTCGACCAGCTGCTCGAGCTCGACGAGGGCACCCGCTTCCAGGTCCTCGCCCCCGTCGTGCGGGCGCGCAAGGGCGAGTTCGTCGACCTCTTCCAGGAGCTGACCGCGAAGGGCTATTCCCGCGCGCGGGTGGACGGCAAGCTCATCCAGCTCAGCGATCCGCCGAAGCTGGGCAAGCAGTACAAGCACACGATCGAGGTCATCATCGACCGCCTCGTCGTCAAGAGCGGCATCCAGCAGCGCCTCACGGACTCCGTGGAGACGGCGCTCAAGCTCGCCGACGGCCGCGTGCTGGCCGAGTTCGTGGACCTGCCCGAGGACGACGAGAAGCGACTGCACGCCTTCTCCGAGCACCTGGCGTGCCCCAACGAGCACCCGCTCGCGATCGACGAGATCGAGCCGCGCTCGTTCTCCTTCAACAACCCCTTCGGCGCGTGTCCCGCCTGCACGGGTATCGGCAGCAAGCTCGAGGTCGACGAGGAGCTGGTGGTCCCCAACCCGGACCTGAGCCTCGCCGAGGGTGCCATCGCGCCGTGGTCGCTCGGAACGGCGACCCTCGAATACTGGACCCGCCTGCTCGAGGGACTCGCCTCCGAGCTCAACTTCGACCTCGCAACGCCCTGGCGCAAGCTGCCCGACCGGGCGCGTGAGGCCGCCCTGTACGGCAAGGACCACAAGGTGGTGGTGCAGTACAAGAACCGGTTCGGCCGGGAGCGGAAGTACAGCACCGGCTTCGAGGGTGCCATCCAGTACATCCAGCGCAAGCACGCGGAGACGGAGTCCGACAACGCGCGGGACCGGTACGAGGAGTACATGCGGGAGATCCCGTGCCCCACGTGCGGTGGCGCGCGGCTCAACCCGGCGTCGCTGTCGGTGCTCATCAACGGCCGCTCCATCGCCGAGGTGTCCGCCATGCCCATGCGTGACTGCGCGGAGTTCCTCGACAACCTCGTGCTCACGGGGCGCGAGGCGCAGATCGCCAACCAGGTCCTCAAGGAGATCCAGGCACGCCTGACCTTCCTCCTCGACGTCGGACTCGAGTACCTCAACCTGGAACGGGCGTCGGGCACGCTGTCCGGCGGCGAGGCCCAGCGCATCCGGCTCGCCACGCAGATCGGATCGGGACTCGTGGGCGTGCTGTACGTCCTGGACGAGCCCTCGATCGGCCTGCACCAGCGCGACAACCGCCGTCTGATCGAGACCCTCACGCGGCTGCGGAACCTCGGCAACACCCTCATCGTCGTCGAACACGACGAGGACACCATCGCCGAGGCCGACTGGATCGTCGATATCGGACCGGGGGCGGGGGAGCACGGCGGTGAAGTGGTCCACTCGGGTCTGCTCGAGGACCTCCTCACCAACGAGCGGTCCCTCACCGGCGACTACCTCTCGGGACGCCGCAAGATCGAGATCCCGGCGAAGCGCCGCAAGATCGACCGCTCCCGCCAGCTGAAGGTCGTCGGCGCACGCGAGCACAACCTCACGAACGTCGACGCGACCATCCCGCTCGGCGTGCTGACCGCCGTGACCGGCGTCAGCGGGTCCGGCAAGTCGACCCTGGTGAACGACATCCTCTACAAGGTGCTCGCGAACAAGCTGAACGGTGCCAAGCAGGTCGCCGGGCGGCACAAGCGGATCGACGGCCTGGAGCACCTCGACAAGGTCATCCATGTGGACCAGAGCCCCATCGGCCGCACGCCCCGGTCCAACCCCGCGACCTACACCGGCGTCTTCGACAACATCCGCAAGCTCTTCGCGGAGACCACCGAGGCCAAGGTCCGCGGGTACCTCCCGGGCAGGTTCTCCTTCAACGTGAAGGGCGGCCGCTGCGAGGCGTGCTCCGGCGACGGCACGCTGAAGATCGAGATGAACTTCCTGCCCGACGTCTACGTCCCGTGCGAGGTCTGCCACGGCGCGCGCTACAACCGCGAGACGCTGGAGGTGCACTACAAGGGCAAGACCATCGCCGACGTGCTCGACATGCCGATCGAGGAAGGCGCCGAGTTCTTCGCGGCGTTCAGCCCCATCGCCCGGCACCTGAACACGCTCGTGGAGGTGGGCCTCGGATACGTGCGGCTCGGCCAGCCCGCCACGACCCTCTCGGGCGGCGAGGCGCAGCGCGTCAAGCTCGCGAGCGAGCTGCAGAAGCGCTCGAACGGGCGGAGCATCTACGTCCTCGACGAGCCGACCACCGGCCTGCACTTCGAGGACATCCGGAAGCTCCTGCTGGTCCTGCAGGGACTCGTCGACAAGGGCAACACCGTCATCACGATCGAGCACAACCTCGACGTCATCAAGAGCGCCGACTGGGTCATCGACCTCGGTCCGGACGGCGGCTCGGGCGGTGGCCAGATCATCGCGACGGGCACGCCGGAGCAGGTCGCCCAGAACGAGCGCAGCTACACGGGCACCTTCCTCAAGGAGATCTTCGACAAGGTCGGGTAGCTCCCTGCGGCGTCGGGGACATGGCGTCGTGGATATACCGGGGAGGGCATGCGGAATGCATGCCCTCCCCGGTGCTATGGCAAGCTTGCCCGGTGGCGAATATGCATGCACTGATACTCTTCGACCTCGACGGGACGCTCGTCGACCCCGCGGGGGCCATCACCGGAGGCATCAGTTCGGCGCTGCGCAGCCACGGCCTGCCCGTGCCCGACGACGACGCCCTGCAGGCCATGGTCGGACCTCCCCTCGTACATTCCCTCACCGCGCTGGGTGGCGTGCCGGCAGCGCGTGTGCAGGAGGTGATGGCCACCTATCGGGCGGGGTACGTCTCGACCGGCATGGCGCAGAGCCGCCCCTACCCGGGTGTCGCCCGCTGCGTGGAGGCCCTCGCCGCAGAGGGAGCGGTGGTCGCCGTCGCGACCCAGAAGCCGGAATGGCTCGCCGAGGAGCTCCTCGAGGCGCAGGGCCTGCGGCACCTCTTCGCGTCGGTGCACGGCTCCCCGCGGGACGAAGCAGCGGCGGTCGGCGGCAAGGAGCCCATCATCCGGGCGGCACTGGAACACCACGGGCGGCACGCCGACGGGGCGGTTCCTGGTCGGGCGGTGATGGTCGGTGACCGCCGGCACGACGTTGAGGGCGCTCTCGCCAACGGCCTGTCCTGCATCGGCGTCGCATGGGGGTTCGCCGCTCCCGGGGAGCTGGAGGACGCGGGGGCGTCCGCCGTCGTGCAATCCGCCGAGGAACTGCTGGAGGTGCTCCGTGGGGGTCTATGACCTGACGCGCAGCACGACGCGCGGACTCATCGCCGGACTCTGCCGGCCCACCGTCGAAGGACTGGGCAACGTGCCCAAGGACGGCCCCTTCATCGTCGCGGCGAACCACCTCTCCTTCCTGGACAGCGTGCTGGTGCAGGCGCTCATGCCGCGGCCGGTCGCGTTCTTCGCGAAGGCCGAGTACTTCACGGGGAGGGGAGTGAGAGGCGCGCTCATGAAGTCGTTCTTCGAGGGCGTCGGGTCCATCCCGGTGGAGCGTGGACAGCAGGCCGCCAGCGTCCAGGCGCTCAGGACGCTCCTCGACCTGCTGGAACAGGGCGACGGCGTCGGGATCTACCCCGAGGGGACCCGCTCGCGTGACGGCAGGCTCTACCGGGGGAGGACCGGCGTCGGCTGGCTCGCGCTCACCACCGGGGCGCCCGTGGTGCCCGTCGGCCTTCTCGGCACCGAGGCCCTCCAGCCCGCGGGGAAGAAGGGAGTCCGCCCGCAGCACTTCACCATGCGCATCGGGGAGCCGCTCGTCTTCGCGAAGACCGGGCCCGGCCACCCGCTGCCGGCGCGCCGCAGCGCGACGGACTCCATCATGGACAGCATCGCCGCGCTGACCGGCCAGGAACGGGTGCCGCACTATAACCAGAGCCCTGCGACCGAGTAGTGCCCGAAGGCTTCGCCGATGCGGCCGGATCCGCGTCAGCGGTCAGCGGAAAGCGGTGCCCCCGGTCAGCGTCCGTTCCCGCTCCGTCCTAGGATGAAAGGCGTGGCGAACCCAGTAACCTACCGGCCGAAGACCGGCGAGATCCCGCTCGATCCGGGCGTCTACCGCTTCCGGGACGAGCACGGCAGGGTCATCTATGTCGGCAAGGCCAAGAACCTGCGCTCACGCCTGAACTCCTATTTCGCGAACCCCCAGGGCCTGCTCGCCAAGACGCGGAGCATGGTGTTCACCGCCGCGAGCGTCGAGTGGACCGTCGTCGGGAGTGAACTCGAGGCGCTCCAGCTCGAATACACGTGGATCAAGGAATTCAATCCACGGTTCAACGTCATGTTCCGTGACGACAAGTCCTACCCCTACCTCGCCGTCACCATGGGGGAGAAGTACCCGCGCGTGCAGGTGATGCGCGGCGACAAGAAGAAGGACACGCGCTACTTCGGCCCGTTCTACCCCGCCAAGGCCATCCGCGAGACCGTCGACACCATGCTCCGCGTCTTCCCGGTGCGCACCTGCAGCAGCGGGGTGTTCAAGCGCGCGGAGCGGACCGGCCGGCCCTGCCTCCTCGGCTACATCGACAAGTGCTCCGCACCCTGCGTCGGACGCATCAGCCCCGAGGACCACAAGGCCCTCGCCGGTGAGTTCTGCGACTTCATGTCCGGGGAGGCGAAGAAGTTCATCTCCGGACTCGAGAAGGAGATGGCGGCTGCCGTCGCCGAGCTCGACTACGAGAGCGCCGCCCGCCTGCGCGACGACATCGCAGCACTCCGCCGCGTGTTCGAACGCAACACCGTCGTGCTCAGCGAGGACACCGACGCGGACATCTTCGCCCTCAAGGAGGACGAGCTCGAGGCGGCAGCGCAGGTCTTCCACGTCCGGGGCGGCAGGATCCGGGGACAGCGCGGCTGGGTGGTCGAGAAGGTCGAGGACATGGACACGCCCGACCTCGTGGAGCACCTGCTCCAGCAGGTCTACGGCGAGGGCAGCAGCAGCAACGAGCAGATCCCGCGCGAGGTCCTCGTCCCCGTGCTGCCCAGCAACTCCGACCAGATGCTCGAATGGCTCCGGGGCCTCCGGGGAGCGCGCGTGGACGTGCGGGTTCCCCAGCGCGGCGACAAGGCCACGCTCCTGGGCACCGTGGAGCAGAACGCCGCGGACGCCCTGCGCCTGCACAAGAGCCGCAGGGCCGGTGACATCACCACGCGGTCCGCCGCCCTGCAGGAGCTGCAGGAGGCCCTCGACCTGCCGCAGCCGCTGATGCGCATCGAGTGCTTTGACATCTCGCACGTGCAGGGCACCAACGTGGTGGCCTCGATGGTCGTCGTCGAGGACGGCCTGCCCCGGAAGTCCGAGTACCGGAAGTTCTCCATCACCGGGGACGCCGCGCGGGACGACACCGCCTCCATGTACGACGTGATCCACCGCCGGTTCCGCAACTACCTCGCCGGGAAGGGGGAGCAGCCCGCTGCCGGTCCCGACCCCGACGTCGACCCGGTGGACGACGAGGCATCGGTCCTCGAGCACCCCGACGTAGATGCGCAGGGCGAGCCCGTCCGGGACACGACGACGGCGATCTCCCGCAACCGTTTCGCGTATCCGCCCAGCCTCGTCGTCGTCGACGGCGGCCCGCCGCAGGTGGCCGCCGCCTCGCGCGCGCTGGCGGACCTCGGGATCGACGACGTCTTCGTGATCGGCCTCGCAAAGCGCCTCGAGGAGGTGTGGATCCAGGACAGCGAGTTCCCGGTCATCCTTCCCCGGGCGTCCGAGGGCCTGTTCCTGCTGCAGCGGATCCGCGACGAGGCCCACCGCTTCGCCATCACGTTCCACCGGCAGAAGCGCGGCAAGTCGATGACGGCGTCAGCCCTCGACGAGGTCCCCGGGCTCGGTCCGGCGAAGCGCAAGGCCCTGCTGAAGCACTTCGGCTCGGTCAAGAAGATCCGGGCGGCCACTGTCGAGGACCTCGTGCAGGTACCGGGTGTGGGACCCGCACTCGCCGAGACCATCCGCACGTCCCTCGCCACCGATGACGCCGCCGCCCCGGCCGTGAACATGACCACGGGCGAGATCATCGAAGATTAGCTAGGCTGAAGGCGCGGCCGCAGGAGCGCCGCTGAGACCGCACACCAGGGCAGGCCGGGATACCGGGTGTCCCGTCGAGCCGGAACGGACGCACCACGATATGACTGAGGCCACGAGCCTGACTCCGGTCAAACCCACCGAGTCCGAGCTGCTGGTGGTGACCGGCATGTCGGGCGCCGGGCGCAGTACGGCCGCGAACGCGCTGGAGGACCACGGCTGGTACGTGGTGGAGAACCTCCCGCCGCAGATGCTCACGACGCTGACCGAGCTCGTGGCGCGGACGCCGCAGTCCATCCCGAAGCTGGCCGTGGTCATCGACGTGCGCGGCAAGGAACTCTTCCTCGACATCAAGGCGGCCCTCGACGGCCTGCGGTCGGCGGGGGTCAACTACCGGGTGCTCTTCCTCGATGCGGACGACACCGTGCTGGTGCGGCGCTTCGAGCAGGGCCGCCGCCCGCATCCGCTGCAGGGCGACGGCCGCATCCTGGACGGCATCGCTGCAGAACGCGACGTGCTGAAGGACATCCGGTACTCCGCGGACATCGTGATCGACACGAGCGAGCTGAACGTGCACGCCCTCGCCACGAGCGTCACCGAGCTGTTCTCGGAGTCCGGTCCCATCGTCCTGCGGCTGAACGTGATGAGTTTCGGCTTCAAGTACGGCCTGCCCGTGGACGCCAACTACGTGGCGGATGTCCGCTTCATCCCCAACCCCCACTGGGTGCCCGTCCTGCGACCCCAGACCGGACTGGACGAGCCCGTCCGCGACTACGTCCTCGGCGCGCAGGGCGCGGGCGACTTCATCGATCGGTACGTGCATGCGCTCGTGCCCGTCCTGGACGGCTACCGCCGCGAGAACAAGCACTACGCGACCATCGCCGTCGGGTGCACCGGCGGGAAGCACCGGTCGGTCGCGGTGACGGAGGAGATCGCCCAGCGACTGGCCCAGCTGCCGGGCGTGCAGGTCACCGCACACCACCGCGACCTCGGGCGTGAGTAGTGGCGCTGTTCTCGGGCCCCCTTCCCCTCGTCCCGCCGGCGGCGCGCAGGAAGGGTGAGGGCGGCGCGGGCCCGACCGTCGTCGCCCTCGGCGGCGGGCACGGACTGTCCGCGTCGCTGTCCGCCCTGCGGCTCCTGACGCAGGAGCTGACCGCCGTGGTGACGGTGGCCGACGACGGCGGGTCGTCCGGGAAGCTCCGGAGGGAACTCGGGGTGCTGCCTCCCGGCGACCTCCGCATGGCACTGTCCGCCCTGTGCGACGACACCGACTGGGGCCGCACGTGGCGGGACGTCATGCAGCACCGCTTCGCATCGCGGGACGGGGTCGAGGGATCGCTCGACGGCCACGCCATGGGCAACCTCCTCATCGTCACGCTCTGGGAACTGCTGGGCGACCCGGTGGCGGGCCTGCAGTGGGCCGGCGCACTCCTCGGGGCGCGCGGCAGGGTCCTCCCGATGGCGAGCGTGCCGCTCACGATCGAGGGCGACGTGCTCAGCGAGGTGCACGGCTCCCTCCGGGTCCGCACGGTCAGCGGGCAGGCGCAGCTGGCGGTCGCCGCGGAATCCGGGAACGTGAGCAACGTCCGGCTCCTCCCACCGGAGGCTCCTGCCTGCAAGGACGCGCTGGAGGCCATCGAGCTGGCCGACTGGGTGATCCTCGGACCCGGGTCCTGGTACACCTCGGTGCTGCCCCACCTGCTGCTGCCCGAGCTCCGCGGCGCGCTGTGCCGCACCTCCGCGCGGCGGTGCCTCACGATGAACCTGAGCAACGACACCAAGGAGACGCAGGGCATGAGTGCCATCGACCACCTGAACGTGATCCGCCGGTACGCCCCGGATTTCACGGTGGACGTGGTACTCGCCGATCCCGCGGTGATAGGGGACAGGTCCGAGTTCGAGCGAGCCGTGGCAGGGATGGGAGGACGCGCCGTCTTCGGTACAGTGGGGGTTTCGACCGGTAAGCCCGTGCACGACCCGCTGCGGCTGGCGACGTCCTACAACGACATGTTTGGGGAGAACTAGGAGTGTATCTGTGGCCCTGACCGCCGACGTCAAAGAGGAACTGTCCCACCTCGACGTCAAGAAGTCCTCGGTCCGCAAGGCCGAAGTGTCCGCGCTGCTGAGGTTCGCAGGGGGCCTCCACATCATCTCCGGCAGGATCGTCATCGAGGCCGAAGTGGACCTCGCCTCGACGGCCCGCCGGCTCCGTGCCGCCATCGCCGAGGTGTACGGACACACCAGCGAGATCATCGTCGTCACGGGCGGGGCCCTGAAGCGGGGGAACCGCTACGTGGTCCGGGTGGTGCGCGACGGCGAGTCCCTCGCCCGCCAGACCGGGCTGCTGGACAGCCGCGGCCGTCCGGTGCGCGGACTGCCGTCCGCCGTCGTCAACGGTTCGACGGCGGACGCCGAGGCCGTCTGGCGCGGCGCGTTCCTCGCGCACGGCTCCCTGACGGAACCCGGACGCTCCTCGTCGCTCGAGGTGACCTGTCCGGGTCCCGAGTCGGCCCTCGCCCTCGTCGGTGCGGCCCGGCGGCTGGACATCGCCGCCAAGGCGCGGGAGGTGCGCGGCGTAGACCGTGTGGTCATCCGCGACGGCGACACGATCGCCGCCCTCCTGACGCGCATGGGCGCCCACGACGCGCTGATGGTGTGGGAGGAACGCCGGATGCGCAAGGAGGTCCGCGCCACCGCGAACCGCCTCGCCAACTTCGACGACGCCAATCTGCGCCGCTCCGCGCAGGCTGCCGTCGCCGCCGGCGCCCGCGTCGAACGTGCCCTCGAGATCCTCGGTGAGACCGTGCCCGAGCACCTGCGCTACGCCGGGGAGCTGAGGGTGGCCCACAAGCAGGCGAGCCTCGACGAACTCGGCCGCCTCGCCGACCCGGCGATGACCAAGGACGCCATCGCCGGCCGCATCCGTCGCCTCCTGGCGATGGCGGACAAGAGGGCCTCCGACATCGGGATCCCGGGGACCGACGCCAATGTGACCCCGGACATGCTCGACGAGTGAATGAGTGCATAGGATGGAACGACAAGCCCGCTTCTGATCAAGCGGACCGCGTGCCGTCCGGATGTCCGGCGGCGCTGCGGACCGCGCGGGCGCCCCGGATCACTACATGGAGGACTACGTGAGCGCATACGTACTGCCGGATCTCGACTATGACTACGCGGCCCTCGAGCCGCACATCTCGGGCCGGATCATGGAGCTGCACCACTCCAAGCACCAGGCCACCTACGTCAAGGGCGCCAACGACGCCCTCGCGCAGCTCGCCGAGGCCCGCGAGAAGGGCGAGTTCGGCACCATCCCGAAGCTCTCCAAGGACCTCGCGTTCCACGTCGGCGGTGTCATCAACCACAGCATCTTCTGGAAGAACATGTCCCCCGAGGGCGGCGACAAGCCCGTGGGTGAACTCGCAGCGGCCCTCGACGACGCCTTCGGGTCCTTCGACGCTTTCCGCGCCCACTTCAGCGCCGCGGCGACCTCGCTGCAGGGCTCGGGATGGGCCGTGCTGGCATACGAGCCGCTGGGCAAGAACATCGTGATCGAGCAGCTCTACGACCAGCAGGGCAACGTGCCGGTGGGCACCGTCCCCCTGCTGATGCTGGACATGTGGGAGCACGCCTTCTACCTGGACTACGTCAACGTCAAGCCCGACTACGTCAAGGCCTGGTGGAACCTCGTGAACTGGGCCGACGTCCAGACCCGCTTCGAGGCGGCCCGGATCGGAGCGTCCGTCCTCATCACCCCCGGCCTCTAGGCAGGGCGGCTCCGGGCGGGGGTTCCATGCCCGTCCGGAGCCTTTCGCGCGTCATCAGTGCGCGCGCAACGCCGCGCTGAGTAAGGTGGGAGCCGTGCAGGGACATCTCCCGCACGGCTCCGAGGACGCCACCCACGCTCCGCAGGGAGCCAGCAGGACCCGATTCACTTCGGCACGAAGGTGTGCCCGGTACCAGATTTATTCGTCGCCGGCATCGCCCGAGAAGGGTCGTCCGGCGGCACCACCTATGAAGGAGATGGAAACCAGTGACTACTCGTGTTGGAATCAATGGCTTCGGCCGCATCGGCCGCAACTACTTCCGCGCGGCCCTCGAGCAGGGCGCAGACCTCGAGATCGTTGCCGTCAACGATCTGACGAGCCCCGAGGCCCTCGCGCACCTGCTGAAGTACGACTCCGTCACCGGACGCCTGAAGGCCTCCGTGGAGGTCGACGGCGGTGACCTCGTGGTCGGTGGCAAGCGCGTCAAGGTGCTTGCCGAGCGCGACCCCGCGAACCTCCCCTGGGCAGACCTCGGCGTCGACATCGTCATCGAGTCCACCGGCTTCTTCACGAAGGCATCCGACGCGCAGAAGCACATCGACGCCGGCGCCAAGAAGGTCCTGATCTCCGCTCCCGCCTCCGACGAGGATCTCACCGTGGTGCTCGGCGTCAACGACGGCGAGTACGACCCCGAGAACCACCACATCATCTCGAACGCGTCCTGCACCACGAACTGCCTGGGCCCCCTGGCCAAGGTGCTGAACGACTCGTTCGGCATCGAGCGCGGACTCATGACGACGATCCACGCCTACACCGCCGACCAGAACCTGCAGGACGGCCCCCACAAGGACCTCCGCCGCGCACGCGCCGCAGCGATCAACATGGTCCCCACCTCCACCGGTGCGGCCAAGGCGATCGGCCTCGTCCTCCCGGAGCTCAAGGGCAAGCTCGACGGCTACGCCATCCGCGTCCCCGTCCCCACGGGATCCGCCACGGACCTCACCGTCACCCTGGGCCGCGAGGTCACGGTCGAGGAGGTCAACGCCGCGTACAAGGCTGCCGCCGCCGACGGTCCCCTGAAGGGCTACCTCTCCTACACCGAGGACCCGATCGTGTCCTCCGACATCGTCACGGACCCGCACTCGTCGATTTTCGACTCGGGCCTGACCAAGGTCATCGGCAACCAGGTCAAGGTCGTCTCCTGGTACGACAACGAGTGGGGCTACTCGAACCGCCTGGTCGACCTGACCGAAATCGTCGCTGCCAAGCTCTCCTAGGCGGTCCCGTCCGTGGCTTACGCATCACTCGACGATCTCCTCGCTGAAGGAGTCCGGGGACGCCGCGTCCTCGTCCGCTCCGACCTCAATGTGCCCCTCGAGGGCGAGGTGCCCTCGCTGAAGGTCACCGACGACGGCCGCGTCCGCGCGTCCCTGCCCGTTCTGCGCAAGCTGAGCGAGGCAGGGGCCGCCGTCATCGTCCTGGCGCACCTCGGGCGGCCCAAGGGCGCCCCGGAGGAGAAGTACTCGCTCAAGCCGGCCGTCGACGCCCTTCGGGACCTCGCGGATTTCCCGGTCACCCTTGCACCGGACACCACGGGGGAGGGCGCGCGCAGCGCGGCCGCCGCGCTGTCCGACGGCGAGGTGCTCGTGCTCGAGAACGTGCGTTTCGATGCACGCGAGACGAGCAAGGACGATGCGGAGCGCTCCGCCTTCGCCCGCGAACTCGCGGACCTGGCCGGCCCTGACGGCGCCTATGTCGACGACGCCTTCGGGGCGGTCCACCGCAGGCACGCGAGCGTGTACGACATCGCCGCGCTGCTGCCCGCCTACCAGGGCGACCTGGTCCGGGCGGAGCTCGTCGTGCTCGAGAAGCTGACGAAGGATCCGCAGCGGCCCTTCATCGTCGTCCTCGGCGGCTCGAAGGTGTCCGACAAGCTCGCCGTGATCGAGAACCTGATCGGCACGGCGGACCGCATCCTCGTGGGTGGCGGGATGGTGTTCACCTTCCTCGCCGCCCAGGGCTTCAGCGTGGGCGGCAGCCTGCTCGAGAAGGACCAGATCGACACCGTCCGCGGCTACCTCGAGCGGGGGGCACGCGACGGCACGCAGTTCGTCCTGCCGACGGACATCGTGGTGGCGGAGAAGTTCGCGGCGGACGCGGGCTCCAGCGTCGTCGCGGCCGACGCGATCGAGGCGGGCACGTACGGAGCCTCCGGGATCGGCCTGGACATCGGACCCGTCACCGGCCGGGACTTCGCCGCGAACATCGCGGAGGCGAAGACAGTCTTCTGGAACGGGCCCATGGGGGTCTTCGAGTTCGAAGCCTTCGCCGGCGGTACGCGGGCGGTCGCGCAGGCCCTCGTGGATGCACAGGCGAACGGCGCCCTCACGGTGGTCGGCGGCGGTGATTCCGCCGCTGCTGTCCGTGGCCTCGGTTTCGCCGACGACCAGTTCGGGCACATCTCCACCGGTGGTGGAGCGAGCCTCGAATACCTCGAGGGCAAGGAACTGCCCGGCCTGACCGCACTCGCCCGCGACTAGCGGGACGACAGCGGCCAGGCAGGCGCAGGACCGGCACGATTAGCCGCCCGACGACCGGGCGCACAGGAATGGCGGGATCCGCAGGGCACATGCCCTGCGGATCCCGCCGTCAACGAACAGGGAGAGTACGACGATGACCACCTCGACCAACGGCGCCTTCGACCGCCGGCCGCTCATCGCGGGCAACTGGAAGATGAACCTGGACCACATGCAGGGCATCACCTTCCTGCAGAAGCTGGCCTGGACCCTCGATGACGCAGGCCATGACTTCTCGCGCGTCGAGGTGTCCGTCTTCCCGCCCTTCACCGACCTCCGCGGCGTCCAGACCCTCGTGAAGGGCGACAACCTCGACGTCGTCTTCGGCGGGCAGGACCTCTCGCCGGAGGACTCCGGTGCCTACACCGGCGACATCTCCGGACAGTTCCTCAGCAAGCTCGACTGCACCTACGTCCTCGTCGGCCACTCGGAGCGCCGCACACTCCACAACGAGTCGGACGAACTGCTCAACCGCAAGGTGCACGCGGCCTACCGCCACGGCCTGGTGCCCGTCCTCTGCGTCGGTGAGGGCCTCGAGATCCGCCAGGCCGGGAGCCACGTCCCCCACACGCTCGACCAGCTCCGCCAGGGCGTCGCTGGGCTCACCCCCGAGCAGGCGTCATCGCTGGTGGTCGCGTACGAACCCGTCTGGGCCATCGGTACGGGCGAGGTCGCGGGACCGGAGGACGCACAGGAGATGTGCGCTGCCATCCGCGCCGAGCTGGGTTCCCTCTTCGACGCGGAGACGGCCTCGAAGACCCGACTGCTGTACGGCGGCTCGGTGAAGGCGGCCAACGCCGCGAGCATCCTCAAGGAGCGCGACGTCGACGGCGTGCTCGTCGGCGGTGCGAGCCTCGACGTAGCCGAGTTTGCTAGTATTGTCAGGTTCGAACAGCATCTGGTGACAGACTAGTTCCGTGCGCCGGCCGCTCCGCAGAGCGGCTACCGAGCCTTGAAAGGGCCCCGTGGAAATCCTTCGTATCATCCTGCTTGTCCTGCTCGGGATCACCAGCCTCCTGCTGACCCTGCTGATCCTGCTCCACAAGGGACGTGGCGGCGGTATGTCGGACATGTTCGGTGGCGGCATGACCTCGAGCATGGGATCCTCCGGCGTGGCCGAGCGGAACCTGAACCGCTTCACCGTGACCCTCGGGCTCGCCTGGGGCGTCGTCATCGTGGCGCTGGGCCTCATCCAGCGCTTCGCCGGTGAGTCGTAGGACGCACCCCCGATTCACGGGAAAGCCCCCGCTTCCGGACGGAAGCGGGGGCTTTTTCGCGGTCCGGGTCAGCCGGTCTCCTCGTCGTCGTGGTCGATCAGACGGCCGGGCAGTTTCTGCGCGGCGTCCTGGTCGATCAGCCACAGGGTCTTCCGCACTCCACGGGCTCCGGCGGCCGGGACCTGCACGTGGCCCGCTCCGGCGAGGGCGAGGCCCACGGCGCCTGCCTTGTCACTGCCACTGACCGACAGCCAGACCTCCTGCGCGGTGTTGATGGCCTCGAGGGTCAGGGAGACGCGCTGCGGGGGAGGCTTCGGTGCATCGGCGACCCCTACGGTCGTCTCGCCCTTCGTGCGGATCCCTGCCAGCTCCGGGAAGAGGGAGGCGACGTGCGCGTCCGGCCCCACGCCGAGCAGGAGGACGTCGAAGCGCGGCAGGCGCGGATCCACCTGCCCCACGCCGTCCGCCTCGGCTTCGGCGCGTGCTGCCTCCGCCAGTTGCCGGGCGTAGTCCGCGGCCGCCGCATCCTCGTCAGGGAACTCGTCCTTCGAGCCGAACTCGTGGATCTTCACCGGGTCGACGGCGATGCGGTCGAGGAACGCGGACCGCGCCTGGACGGCGTTGCGGTCCGGGTCCTCGGCGCGCAGGAAGCGTTCGTCGCCCCACCAGAAATGCACATTGGCCCAGTCGACCGCCGTGTGTGCCGGCGACTCCACCACGGCCTGCAGTGCCGCCGTGCCGATCGAGCCGCCCGTGAGGACGACGGTCGCCGTGCCACGGTCGCTCTGCACGTCGACGAGGCGCGTGATCAGTCGTGCCGCGACGGCGGCCGCGAGGGAGGTCGGGGAAGGATGGATGCTGACTTTCGGTTCAGCGCTCACTCGTTCGCACACTCCTTAGGTTGGTTCGGGCAAGCCCCTCCGTGATGACTTCCCCGAATACCTCGTCCGGGTCCAGCCGCCTCAGCTCCTCCGCGAGGCAGTCCCGCAGGCTCCTGCGGGGGAGGGAGATGCGCTGGACCGGCTGGTGTGGTTGGTGCAGCTCCGCGACGTCGTGGCCCGGACGGTGCAACTCGACATCGCCGCCGCTCCTGGCCAGGCGCACGCGCTTGAGGCCCGTCCCGGCAGGTCCCGACACGATGGTGACGGGGGCATCCAGCGCCCTGGTCAGCCAGGCGGCGAGCAGCACCGTGCTGGGGGAGTCGGAGGCACCCTCGACTGTGACCGCGGTGATGGGCTCGTCGCCCTCCAGCTGGTCCATCACGGCCGCGAGCTGGATGCGCCAGTTGGTCAGGCGCGTCCAGGCGAGGTCCGTGTCACCGGCAGCGTAGGTGCTGCTGATGTTGAACAGCGCGTCCGTCGGGTCCGCCTCGTTCGCGGAATCGGTGATCCGGCGGTGCGCGATGCTGCCGATCGACGTCCGGCATGCTGCTTCCGGGACCCCGTGCGGCCACCAGGCCACGATCGGCGCGTCCGGCAGCAGGAGCGCGGAGACGAGGGACTCGTTCTCGTGCGCCAGCTCGCCGTACCCCCGGAGCACGACCACCTCCGATGCCCCGGCGTCGCCGCCGACGCGGATCTGGCCGTCGAGCCGGGTGGGCTCGTCCGGGGATTCCTCGGCGAGGACGATGATGCGGCACGGGTGTTCACGGCTGGCCTCGTTCGCCGCGTCGATGGCCTGCTCCTCGTAGCCGGACTTCGTGATGACGACGAGCGTCAGCACGCGGCCGAGCGCGACGACGCCGCCGCGTTCGCGCATCGCCATCAGTTCCTTCGACACCTTCGAGGTGGTGGTGTCGGGCAGGTCTACGATCATGGCCTTCTCCAGGTACGTCCGTCGGCTGCCAGCAGCTCGTCCGCGGATGCGGGGCCCCAGCTGCCGGGTACGTAGGGCTCGGGCTGTCCATCGAGGGACTCCCAGTACTGCTCGAACGGGTCGAGGATCTTCCAGGACAGCTCCACTTCCTCCTGGCGAGGGAAGAGCGGGGGCTCGCCGAGCAGGACGTCGAGGATGAGGCGCTCGTAGGCTTCGGGACTGGATTCCGTGAAGGAGTGGCCGTAGCCGAAGTCCATGGTCACGTCGCGGACCTCGGTCTGCGTTCCGGGCACCTTCGAGCCGAACCGGATCGTCACGCCCTCGTCGGGCTGCACCCGGATGACGACGGCGTTCTGTCCGAAGTCCTCCTCGTTGTGGTCGCGGAACAGGAGATTGGGAGCCCGCTTGAAGACGACGGCGATCTCCGTGACCCTGCGCCCGAGGCGCTTGCCCGCGCGCAGGTAGAACGGCACCCCGGCCCAGCGGCGCGTGTTGATGTCGAGCCGCAGCGCGGCGAAGCTCTCGGTGGTGGAGTGCGCGGGGATGCCCTCCTCCTCGAGGAAGCCGTTCACGCGTTCCCCGCCCTGCCACCCGGCCTCGTACTGGCCGCGCGCGGACCGTCCGGACAGGTCCTTCGGCAGGGCGACGGCCGCGAGGACCTTCTCCTTCTCCGCGCGGAGGTGGTCGGCATCGAACGAGATCGGTTCCTCCATCGCCGTCAGGGCGAGCAGCTGGAGCAGGTGGTTCTGGATGACGTCGCGGGCCGCGCCCACGCCGTCGTAATAGCCTGCCCGGCTGCCGATCCCGATGTCCTCGGCCATGGTGATCTGCACGTGGTCGACGTAGTTCGCGTTCCACAGCGGCTCGAAGAGCTGGTTCGCGAAGCGCAGCGCGAGGATGTTCTGGACGGTCTCCTTGCCCAGGTAGTGGTCGATGCGGAACACCGCGTCCGGAGGGAAGACCTCCTCGACGATGCTGTTCAGTTCGCGGGCGGACTCGAGATCGTGCCCGAACGGCTTCTCGATGACCACGCGGCGCCACTGGCCCTCGTCCGGGCGCGCCAGGCCATGCTCGGAGAGCTTCTGGCACACCGCCTCGAACGCATTCGGCGGGATCGAGAGGTAGAACGCGTGGTTGCCCCGGGTCCCCCTGCTCTGGTCCAGCTCGTCGATGCACTCCTTGAGGTTCTTGAACGCCTCGTCGTCGTCGAACTCACCCCGGACGAAGCGGATGCCCGCGGAGAGCTGCTCCCACACCGTCTCCTTGAACGGCGTCCGCGCGTACTGGGTCACGGACTCCTTGACCTTCTCCACGAACTCCTCGTTGCTCCAGTCGCGGCGGCCGAAGCCGACGAGACCGAAGCTCGGGGGCAGGAGCCCCCGGTTCGCGAGGTCGTAGATGGCCGGCATGAGCTTCTTCCGGGCGAGGTCGCCCGTCACGCCGAACAGGACGAGCGAGGACGGCCCGGCGATCCGGCTCAGCCGCCTGTCGCGCGAATCCCGCAGCGGATTGGCGGCTTTCGCCGTCGTGCTGAAAGGCATGCTCACCCGTTCCCGTGGGGTCCCCGGCCGGACGCGGCAAGGGAGGAGATGACATTGCGCAGCTGCTCGACACCCGCTGCGCGTTCCGTGAGGTGCAGGCGGAGGACGGGGCGTCCATGGTCGGCCAGGACCTGTGCGTCCCCTGCGGCCTGCGCTGAGATGAGTTCCCCGAAGGTGAAGGGCCGGTCCGGAATGGCCAGGTCGGCGCTGGTCGCCCCGGTCAGCTGCAGGTACGAGCCGATGGGCGAGCCGCCCTTGTGGTACTGGCCGGTGGAGTGCAGGAAGCGCGGACCCCAGCCGAACGTGACCGGACGGCCCGTCGCCGCGGCCAGCGGCGAGCGGATCTCCTCGAGGGCTGCCTGGCGGTGGCGGTCGAGGTAGGCCTGCACCGAGAGGTAGCCGTTCGCGGGCAGGGTGGCGAGGAGGGCTTCGAGGGCCTCTGCCACCGTGCTCGAGGATCCGAGGAGCTGCGCGTCTCCGCGCACTTCCACGGCACCATCGACGAAGGCGGCGGGAGCCGGCTCCGGCTGCGCGTCCAGCAGGCCGCGGGCCGCCTTCTTCGCGGCCTCGACGTCGGGCTGGTCGAACGGGTTGATGCCGAGCAGTCGTCCCGCGACGGCGACCGCGTATTCCCAGACGAACAGCTGGCTGCCCAGGCTGCCGCTCACGGTCACGCGCGTGCCGTCGGTCAGCTCGTCGCTCGGCGCCTCGTCGAACGGGGCCAGGACGACGGGCAGGACGTCGTCGGCCACGTCGGCGAGCTCAGGAGCACCCGTCGAGGCGACGACCGGCAGCAGGCCGGTGCCGAGCTTGCCCGTGGACTCCGCGATGAGCTGTTCCGCCCAGTCGGCGAAGCCGGGAAGACCGGAACCGGCGTCGGCGAAGACGATCTTGTCGCGAAGCGGGTTGGTCCCGCCGAGGACGGCGCCGAGCTGGAGGCCGACGTTGTCGGAGTCGTCGTCGCCGAGGAATTCGGCGCTGTCCTCGGCATCGTCGAGGAGTGTCCCGATGTCCGCACCGGCGAGGCCCGACGGGACGAGCCCGAACGCCGTCAGCGCCGAGTACCGGCCACCGACCTCGGGGTTGGCGTTGAAGACCTTGCGGTATCCGGCCTTCCTCGATGCCTCGTCGAGCGGGGAGCCCGGATCGGTCACGATGATGATGCGCGAGGCGGCATCGATGCCGGCGTCCGTGAACGCCTGCTCGAACAGGCGGCGCTGCGAGTCCGTCTCCACGGTGGAGCCGGACTTCGACGACACCACGATGGCCGTGCGCTGCAGGTCCTCCTCGAGGGCCGCACGCACCTGCTCGGGATCGGTGGCATCCAGGACGACGAGCGGCACGCCCGCTTCCTTCGTGATCACTTCCGGCGCGAGCGACGAACCGCCCATGCCGCAGAGCACGATCCGGTCGACGCCTTCCGCGTGGAGGTCCGCCCGAAGCCCAGCGATCTCCGGCAGGAGGGCGCGAGAGCCTTCGAACAGGTCGATCCAGCCGAGGCGGATCGAGGCCTCCGCCTCGGCGTCGGCACCCCAGAGGGTGGCGTCCTTCGCCAGCAGGCGGGAGGCGAAGCGGTCCTTCACCAGTGCAGGCACCGCCGACTCGACGGCGGCAAGGGCCGCGCCGGACGCGGTGAGAGCGAATGCGCCCATGAGTGTCAGCCCTTCGCTGCGTCGAGTGCGGTCTGGACGGTCTCGAGCAGTTCGGACCAGCTGGTGACGAACTTGTCCAGGCCCTCGGTCTCGAGCGTGTCGACGACCTCGTCGTAGGAGACGCCGACGGCGTCGAGCCGGTTCAGGATCTCGTTGGACTCCTCGTAGGTGCCGGTGACCGTGTCGCCCTCGATGACGCCGTGGTCGGCCGTGGCCTGGAGCGTCTTCTCGGGCATGGTGTTCACGACGTTCGGCGCGACGAGGCCGGTGACGTAGAGGGTGTCGGGGAGGTTGGGGTCCTTGACACCGGTCGACGCCCAGAGGGGGCGCTGTGCGTTCGCGCCCGCGTTCTTGAGGACCTGCCAGCGCTCGGTGGAGAACTGCTCCTCGAAGATCTGGTAGGCCAGGCGCGCGTTGGCCAGGCCGGCCTTGCCCTTGAGCGCCGTGGCCTCGGCGGTCCCGATTCTGTCGAGTTGTGCGTCGATCTCGGCGTCGACGCGGGAGACGAAGAACGAGGCGACGGAGGTGATCTTGGACAGGTCGTGGCCCTTCTCCCTGGCCTGCTCGAGGCCGGTCAGGTAGGCGTTGATGACGGCACGGTAGCGCTCGAGGGAGAAGATCAGCGTGACGTTGACGCTGATGCCCGCAGCCAGCGTCGAGGAGATGGCCTCCAGGCCCTCGACGGTCGCCGGGATCTTGATCAGGACGTTGGTGCGCTGGACCTTCGCGTGCAGGCGCTTGGCCTCGGCCACGGTCCCGGCGGTATCGCGTGACAGGCGCGGGTCGACCTCGATGGAGACGCGGCCGTCGGCGCCGTTCGTGCGCTCGGCCTCCTCGGCGAAGATGTCGCATGCCTGCGCGACGTCGTGCGTGGTGATGTCGAAGACGGCCTGGTCGACGTCGGCGCCGGCCTCGGCCAGGGCGCCGACCTGCGAGGCGTAGGACTCGCCCTTCTTCAGCGCTGCGGCGAAGATGCTGGGGTTGGTCGTGACGCCCACGACGTTGAGGTCCTCGATGAGGTGCTTGAAGGCACCGGAGTTGATGCGCTCCCTCGAGAGGTCGTCGAGCCAGATCGATACGCCGGCGGCCGAGAGGTCAGCTGTGGGTGTTGACATGATGTACTCCTTGTCCGCTTCCGCGGAATGTGTGCTGGATTCTGACGGAGGGTACGGAACTACTGGTGGTCGCCGGTCTCGGTGGCGCGGTGACCGGAGGGCAGTGCCGCCGTGCCGTTGGGCGCCAGGGGATCGGACGCGACGGCCTGGAGGGAGTCCTTCGCGGCGGCGACGACGGCCTCGGCGGTGATGCCGAATTCGCGGTAGAGCGTCTTGTAGTCGGCGGACGCACCGAAGTGCTCCAGGGATACGCTGCGGCCGGCGTCGCCGACGATCCCGTGCCAGCTCTGCGAGACGCCTGCCTCCACCGATACGCGGGCGCGGACGGTGCGCGGCAGGACGCTGTCGCGGTAGGCCGCGTCCTGGGCGTTGAACCACTCCAGGCATGGCATCGAGACGACGCGGGCCGCGATGCCTTCCGCCTCGAGGGCCTCGCGGGCTTCCACCGCGAGCTGGACCTCGGAACCGGTACCGATCAGGATGACGTCGGGCGAGCCGTTCTTCGCCTCGGCGAGCACGTAGCCGCCCTTCGCGACGCCCTCGACCGAACCGAAGGTGTCGCCCTCGGCCGCACCCTCCCCCCGCTCGTACGTCGGGATGTTCTGGCGGGTCAGCACGATGCCGGCGGGGTTCTCGGTGTTCTCGAGGATCGTGCGCCAGGCGACGGCGACCTCGTTCGCATCCCCCGGGCGGACGACGTCGAGTCCGGGAATGGCCCGCAGCGAGGAGAGCTGCTCGACCGGCTGGTGCGTGGGACCGTCCTCGCCGAGGCCGATCGAGTCGTGCGTCCAGACGTAGATCGCCGGAACGCCCATGAGGGCGCCGAGGCGCACGGCTGGGCGCTGGTAGTCACTGAAGATCAGGAACGTGCCCGAGAACGCGCGGGTGCTGCTGTGCATCACGATGCCGTTGACGATGGCCGCGGCAGCGTGCTCGCGGATACCGAAGTGCAGGACGCGCCCGTACTCGTTGCCCGACCAGGCCTTGGTCTGGCGGCTCGGCGGGATGAACGACGGCGATCCCTCGATGGTCGTGTTGTTCGACTCCGCGAGGTCGGCGCTGCCGCCCCACAGTTCGGGAAGCACCGGGCCGATGGCCGTGAGGACCTTGCCGGACGCGGCGCGGGTGGACATGTCCTTGCCCGCCTCGAACGCCGGCAGGGCCGATTCCCAGCCCTCGGGCAGGGTGCGCGCCTGGATGCGCTCGAGCAGGGCGGCCTCCTCGGCGTGCCCGGCCTTCCAGGCGTCGAAGCCCTCCTGCCAGGCGCTGTGGGCCTCGGCGCCGCGCTGCACGATGCCGCGAGCGTGCTCCAGGACCTCCGGGTCGACCTCGAAGTGCTTCTCCGGGTCGAAGCCCAGGGCTTCCTTCAGGGCGGCGACCTCGTCCTTGCCGAGAGCCGAGCCGTGGATCTTGCCGGTGTTCTGCTTGTTCGGAGCCGGGTAGCCGATGATGGTGCGCAGCGAGACGATCGAAGGCTTCGAGGTCTCGTTCTTCGCGGCGACGAGGGCCGAGTAGAGCTCCTCGACGTCCTCGACGTACTCGCCGGTCTTGGTCCAGTCGACCCGCTGGGTGTGCCAGCCGTAGGCCTCGTAGCGCTTGAGGACGTCCTCGGTGAACGAGATGTCCGTGTCGTCCTCGATGGAGATGTGGTTCTCGTCGTAGATCACCACGAGGTTGCCGAGCTCCTGGTGTCCGGCCAGCGACGAGGCCTCGGCGGTCACGCCTTCCTGGAGGTCGCCGTCGGAGGCGATGACCCAGATGGTGTGGTCGAAGGGGCTTGTTCCGGCGGGAGCATCGGCGTCGAACATGCCGCGCTGGCGGCGCTGGCCGTAGGCGAAGCCGACCGACGACGCCAGGCCCTGGCCCAGCGGGCCCGTGGTGATCTCCACGCCCTTGGTGTGCCGGTACTCGGGGTGGCCGGGGGTCAGTGAACCCCACGTGCGCAGCGCCTGCAGGTCACCGAGCTCCAGGCCGTAGCCGGCCAGGTAGAGCTGGATGTAGAGGGTGAGCGAGGTGTGCCCGGGGGAGAGGACGAAACGGTCCCGGCCCGTCCACTCCGGATCCGACGGATCGTGCCGCATCAGCTTCTGGAACAGGAGGTACGCCGCCGGCGCCAGGCTCATCGCCGTCCCCGGGTGGCCGTTGCCCACCTTCTCCACCGCGTCCGCGGCCAGGATACGGACCGTGTCGACCGCCTTCTGGTCGAGTTCGGTCCAGGTCAATTCCTGCTGTTGCGTCTGTGGCACGTTTCCGGGCCCCTCTCTGTCCGGAACGGCGGCTGACGGGTGCGTGCCTCCAGGCACGCGGTCAGGCCGGCCGTTCACCATTGAATCCTGCAAAGTTCGGCGCCGAGCGAGGCAGCAACCAGCCCGGACTGTTCGTTCCGGGCATGCTTCCGCAGCGGGCTTTCAAAGCCACACTATCCCTTCCGGCTTCTGTTCGGCCGTGGGAGTCGAAGAATGTCGTAACTCACATTCCCGGGTTGCGCGGGGCCGATCAGGACCGACCCGTGGCGCATCGCCGACGAGCCCACCGGCCCCGGCGACTCAGCCGGGCGCCGCCGTCGTGCTGGGGAGGGCGGCGGACGGGGATCGCGCATCAGATTCCACCCCGATTTCTACACGGTGTAAAAGGGTATGATGGGCATTGTCTTTTCCTCCGGAAGAATCGAAAGTGTTGCCTTGTGAAGACCCAGCAGGTTCCTGCTCCGGCACGTTCCCCGCAGGCCCGTCAGGGTGTCGGCCGCAAAGCGAAGGCCTACCTCGCTCTGACGAAGCCTCGCGTGATCGAACTTCTCCTGGTGACCACCCTTCCCACGATGATCTTCGCGCAGGGCGGGTTCCCGCCGCTCGGGCTGATCCTGGCGACCATGGTCGGGGGAGCACTGGCCGCCGGTAGCGCGGGTGCCTTCAACTGCTACATCGACCGCGACATCGACAAGCTGATGCACCGCACAGAGAATCGTCCACTCGTCACGGGTGAGGTCACTCCCCGGGAAGCCCTCGTCTTCTCCTGGATCCTCGGCATCGTCGCCATCGCCGTCCTGTGGTTCGGGGCGAATGCGCTGACGGGGATGCTCGGCGTCGCGGCGATCTTCCTCTACGTCGTGGTCTACACACTCGTGCTGAAGCGCCGCACGTCGCAGAACATCGTGTGGGGAGGCGCCGCGGGCTGCATGCCCGTCCTCATCGCCTGGGCCGCGGTGACGAACTCGGTCGAGTGGCCCGCCGTCGTCCTGTTCCTGATCATCTTCCTGTGGACGCCCCCGCACTACTGGCCGCTGTCCATGAAGTACAGCGACGACTACAACGCCGCCAGCGTCCCCATGCTCGGTGCGATCGCCGGGGCCCGCGTGGTGTCCATCCAGGTGGTCCTCTACGCCTGGGCCATGGTGGCCTGCTCGCTCCTGCTGGTCCCTGCCGGTGCAGGATGGGTGTACACGGTCGCAGCGCTCCTCGGCGGCGCCTGGTTCCTCCGCGAGTCGCACCGGCTGTACTCGCTCGCCCAGCAGGGCGAGCTGAACAACAAGGCGGCGATGAAGGTCTTCCACGGCTCCATCAGCTACCTGACCGTGCTCTTCCTCGCCCTCGCGATCGATCCCTTCGTCGGATCGGCCATCCTGCCCTGATCGGGTTCTGACCGCACCCGGGTCCTCGGCGCACGGCCCGCCTCCGGAAGCGCCTAGGCTGGCTTCCATGGATTTCACCGGGCTCATCGCCTATCCCGTCACACCGTTCGATGCCGAGGGCAGGGTCAGCCACGAGGACCTCCGGGGATTCGTCGGCGCCCTGGCGTCCTCGGGCGTCGACGCGATCACCGTGCTGGGCTCATCGGGCAGCTTCGCGTACCTCGACCGGGCGGAGCGTTCCAGCGTCGCGCGCACCGCCATCGAGGCGGTGGACGGGCGGCTCCCGGTAGCCGTGGGCATCAGCTCGGTGGGCACCCGCGAGGTGCTCGACGCCGCGGTGGACGCGCAGGTGGCCGGCGCGGCCGGGCTCGTCCTGTCGCCGGTCTCCTACGTTCCCCTCACCGACGACGAGGTCCTGACCCAGGTCCGGGCGGTGTGTGAGGCCACGGACCTCCCCGTCTGCCTCTACAACAACCCGGGAACCACGCAGTTCGACTACTCGCTGCGGGTGGTCGCCGAACTGTCCGCGCTGCCGGAGGTGGTGGCGTTCAAGGACACGGCCGCCGATGCCGCCACCTTCAACGCGCGCCATGCCGAACTGGCCGCCCTCGTTCCGGGGGGTGCCCTCAGCCACGGGGTGAGCGGGGATGTCCTGATGATGTCGGGGGAGATTGCGGCGGATGCGTGGCACAGCGGCCCCGCGGCACTTCTGCCGGCCTATTACAGCCGCCTGAGGTCGGCTGTCGTGGCGGGCGACCAGTCCGAGATCGACCGCGTCCGGCACGTCCTCGCTCCCCTCGTGGACCACGTCGCGGGGCTCCGGAAGATCAGCGGGCTGCACCTGCTGGCGCGCGCCTGCGGCGTCGCGGCCGGGGATCCGCGCCCGCCGCTGTTGCCGAGTCCCGGTTCCGAACTGCGCGAGCTGGGACGGCTGCTCGACGTCCTCGAGGCGGAGTTCGGCGACCGCTGACGGTGCGTGGAGCCCGCCCCTCGCAGGGGTCCTGACCGCTGCGGGCCTTGGACGCACAGGAGGCCGGACCCCAGATGGGTGGTCCGGCCTCCTGTGGCGGGATCGGGTTACTTCTGATCGCCGTCTTTGCCGTCGAAGGCGTCCTTGGCCTTGTCCTTGGCCTGGTCGACCTTCTCGGGGTTGTCCTGTGCATAGTCCTTGGCTTTGCCAGCCATTCCACCAATGTCCGCCATAGAGTGATCCTTCCGTCGAACCGGTCCGCGGCTTCGCCGTGGGCTGCCGTGGTGTGACGGAATCAGAGTGCACCGCGAACGGCGTCAACACCATGGCAGATCTGTCTCAGGAAGCCGATTGACAGTCCTCGCCACTCGGTGCAGAGCCCCGGGGGCGGGTGGGGTCACGGGACGAGCGTGACGTCCTCACCGAGGAGGCTTGCACGGAAGCCGTCGCTCTGGACGGTGACGTCCTGGAGTACGAGGCCTTCGGGCAGGCCTTCGACGTGGTGCTCGATGGTCACGAACCTGCGCACGGCCGCGGCGGCGGTATCCGCGAGGAAGTCGGGCCCTCCGACATCGATCGACCGGGGCTCGAGCACGATCCTGCCGCCCTGGACCTCGACCGTGCCGGTGGCGACCACGCGCAGTTCGCGGCCAAGGGCCTCGACGGTGCGAACCACCGTGGCCTGGCCGTCGTCGGCGGCGCGCACCACAGTGCCACGACCGAGGTCGTCGGCAACGACCGCGAACGGCACGGTCGCGTCCACAGCGAGCCGTGCAGCAACCAGTCCGTCCGGCCCTGTGACCACGTCCTGCCCGACGGCCCGGACGTTCCGGAGCGTCGAGTCCCCGGTGGCCACTGTCCCGGCATCCAGTGCAAGGTCGGCGAACCACACCTCGTCCTCGCGCAGGTCGGCGGGAGGTTCACGGCCCGGCAGGCCAGGGGCCATCGTCGGCGACGCCTCAGGCGCTGCTTTGCTGTCGCCGACAGGGTTGCTCACCACCCACCAGAGGATTCCGAGTGCGACCCCCAGGACGAGGACCATCCCGAGAGCCCCTATCAGCCAGTCCTTCGCGCGCGTCCACTCCATGGGGACAGTCTGATGGCTCACCACCCAGGATGCGTGACGCGACCCCGACACGCTCGATGGACTGGTACCGCTGGAAGGCTATGAGCCCCTGACCTCCGACAGTCCCGTCACGCCACCGGTCGTCACCGTTACTCCGGTCGGGCGGCGGCCGGCGTCGGCGCCTCTGTCGGATCCGTCGGATCGCCGCCGCCGCTACCGCCGGTGGGGTCGTAGTAGTGCCAGTACCGGCTTGTGGTGTTCACGTCGGCGAGTATCAGCAGGCCACTGTCGGCTGTGCCTTGCGCCGCGCTGTTGAGGTTCTGCTTCGTGGAGGTCACGTTGTGGACGTACTGGTCGGCGTCGACGATGCGGGGGATCTTCGGGGCGGTGCTGAAGTCGATATCGTCCAGCGGTGTGGATTTTTCGTAGATCGCACCCCCGGTGCTGTTGCAGACGCCGGCGTCCGTCGTGTCGCCGGGCTTGGGGTAGGTGGCGAAGGTCCGCAGCATCCGGGTGCTCTCATCGATCATGACGACCATCCGGTTCGGACACTCCGCCACGGTCGCGATCGTGTGCGCCGTCCACGTCTCGGTTGCGCTATTCAGTGCCAGCAGCTGGATCAGCGGCTCGGAGGGGGCCGTGTACGAGGTCTTGACAGCGGCGAACACCCTGCCGTCCGAGGAGCCCAGCCGTTTCAGGTTGATGTGGTCATCCCCGCTGTTCTGCCCCAACACGGCCGCTACCGGAGTGCTCCAGTCGGTGTCCGGTGCGCCATCGACGTGGTAGCTCCAGTACCTGCCGTCGGTGGCGTCGCCGACCTGCCGGCTCCACATCACGCCGATCTTGTTCCCGTCGAAGGCGATGACCGCCGAGGTGTCGTCCACGGACACGTTGCCCAACCCTTGGGGGCTCGATGACGCGGGATGCGCGAACGGCGTCCCCCAGTACCTGCCATCGGTGCCGGTGGCGTTCAGGTAGATCCGGTTGCCCTGCTGCCAGGTGGCCCACATCCGGCCGGTGGAGTCCTTGTCGATGGTCAGCGCCTCGACGCGCTCGTCGTTGATCCGGGTGGCACTGAGCAGCGTGTACGTCTTCGTGCTCCAGTTGTAGCTGTAACGCCGCATCGTCGTCGGGAAGCCCGGTTCGGCCGGCAGGCCGTCGTTGACGAACCGGTAGCTGGCCACGTTCAGGGTCGTCCCGTCCCACAGCACGTCGTGGTGCGTGCTGGCCCGCGGGTCCGTCGCCACACCCGTATCGATCCACGAGCTCGTTGCGGCATCGAACCGGAAGATATGGAAATCGGAGCTGGCGGTGTCCCACAGGTTCCCCCACCAGGACCCGTCGTTGAACCACAGCGCACTCGTGGCCCGTTTCGTCCCGATCGGCGACGGCGTCCCCGCATGCAAGGGGCCCTCGACGCCGGCATCGCCCGGCTCCGCCGCGCTTGCCGCTGGTCGCGGTGCCACCGCCGAGCCAGCCGAGCCGGCCGATGGAGCCGATGGAGCCGATGGAGTTGTGGGCTCGGTTGCTGATGTCGGTGGTGCCGTCGATGGGACCCGATCATCGAAGCCGGTGGTGGCGTTACTCGCGGTTGAACAACCCGTGAGCAGTAAGACAGCGAGCGCCGCACACACCAGATGTCTGCGGCGGTCGCTGAATGAACTGATCATGAGGTTTTTCATGGTCCCATCAGTGTGTACTGCTGGGTTTCCCCAGCACGTGGCCGCCACCGTGGTCGAGGACGCCGGTGGTGGAGCGGTATCGCGGATCGTCAGTGATCCCCTTCCGGCCAGACACTACGGGCCGACCGACAGCAACACCGTGAGTGATGCCTACCCGACTTTACGGTCGTGCTACGCGATCCACTACCTAATCCGCTTGTGCGACCACCTACTGGTGGTATTCCCGCTGAAGGGGAAGCGACGTCCTGACACCGGTCTCCGGTATCTGCGACAACCACCTGTTCGTTCCCGCTCTGCTACTCGAACCTCTCAGAACCGCGCCGGTAGTGTTGCCGCATCCTGGTCAGCGACCCTACGGTTGAGGATCATCGCAACGAATGTACGGAGCACCGGGGGACCTGCTTCAACAATCCTTCGACCATGGTTCAGCAGCGCGACCACTGCCGAGCCGTTCCGCACCACCAGAGGTTGCCGCCCACCCTCCGGGGCGGGCGGTGACCCTGTATGCATGGGGGGTATCGGATGCAGCCAGCACGTTCTCGTCCCGGGTCCTTCCGGAAAGCGGCGGCGATCGTCGCAGCGCTCCTGGCGGTCTCCGTCACCGGGTGCACCCTCCCGCCGGGCGATGTTCGGATTGCTGCTGTCGGTGACATGAACGGTGCCAAGACCGATGATCCTGATAGCCCGTCCGGCCGGAACGGTGCGGCGATCACCCGGCTCGTGGAGAACGACGAGATCGACGCATTCCTGGGGCTCGGGGACTTCCAGTACGACACCGCGTACTGCGCCGACTACGTGGACTACTGGAAGCGGCTGTGGGGCGGCACGATGCCCAAGCTGTACTGGGTGTCCGCCCCCAACCACGACTGGGAACCCGGCCGCAACGAAGACCTCGACAACTTCATGAACGGGCAATGCCCGGGGTCCACGGCGAAGGCTGCCATCAACGAGCAGCGCGGGTTCATCGGCAACGGGAAACCGTATTCGAAGGACTTCGGAACCTGGCACTTCGCGTTCCTGTCGTCCGCGCACTGGGAGTACGATTCCACGAAGGCCCGGGAGATGACCGAGTGGCTGGACAACGACCTCGCTGCTGCTCGGGCGGCCGGAAAGCACCTGGCCGTCGTCTACCACGAACCGTACTTCACATCGAACACCGACCAACATGAGCGGGCCGCCGACCACAAGCCGTGGATCGACGTGATGTGGAAGCACAGGGTCCGCCTGACCCTGTCAGGGTCACAGCACAACTACGAACGCTCCTGTCCGGTGGACAACGCCGACCGGTGCGTCAGTGACGGGATGACAGCGTTCCAGGTCTCCACGGGAGGTGTCGGCCTCCGCTCCTTCACCAGCCGTCCGCCGTACATCGAGAAACGGTTCAGCGACACCCACGGGTACCTCCGATTGACGCTTCGGGGGGACGGGTCTTTCGACTGGGAGTTCGTTCCGACGACGGGGTCGAGCACGGACTCAGGGACGCGTTCCGCACCGTAACGATAGCCGTGACCCGCATCCCGGGGCGGGTCGCGGGTCAGGGCGAAGCCGCCGGCCGGCGCCCGTCGGAGGAATCACGGTCCGTGGTCCGGCTCGTATCCGATGAGCCAGTGCAGGCCGTGGCGGTCGATCACCTGACCATCGGATGCACCCCACGGTTTCGGGGCCAGAGGATCGATCACGGTTCCCCGGACAGCCAACCTGTCGAACCACTGGTGCAGCGCCGACGGTTCGGCAGTACCCAGGAGTGAGAGCATCAGTCCTTCGCAGCGGATCGTTTCCTCTCCTGCCGGTGCGTCTGCTCCAGCGAGGGCGACGGCGCCGTCGAGCACTCCATGCGCGACGGCATCCGGGGGCCCGTCCGTCCTGGCGAAGTCCTGGTAGGTGAACAGGGACACTTCGCCGCCGAAGACCTCCGCGTAGAACCCCAGCGCTTCACGCGCGGTCCCTGGGAAGCTGATGTAGATCTGTGGTGAAGCCATCCTGCACCGCTCCTCTTGCCACGGAGTGTGGCCTCGCGCTGACCCTGCGATCGCCTGCTGTGCCACCACTTGGTAGCGTGTGCCGCATGCCCATCACACTCGAGAATATAGGCATCGCTGTCCGCGACCTCGAAGCGGCGATCGCCTTTTTCACCGACCTCGGGCTCACCGTCCTCGGTCGTGACACCGTCAGCGGAGAATGGGCGGACACCGCCGTCGGCCTCGATGGCAACCATGCCCGCATCGCCATGCTCCAGACACCGGACGGCCACGGGCGCCTCGAGCTCTTCGAGTACCTGAATCCCGCAGCGATCGAGACGGAACCCACCCTGCCCAACAAGATCGGCATGCACCGCG
Organism: Arthrobacter burdickii; assembly: GCF_030433645.1. Lineage (NCBI taxonomy): Bacteria > Bacillati > Actinomycetota > Actinomycetes > Micrococcales > Micrococcaceae > Arthrobacter > Arthrobacter burdickii. Next base: position 2,670,346 of record NZ_JAROCG010000001.1, on the reverse strand, counting down.
TGGCCTTCTCGGTCGACGATATCGACGAGGCCCTGGAGATCGCGGCGAGACACGGCTGTCACCCGCTGCGCGGCGTGGCGACCTACGGGGACGTCTACAAGCTCACCTACGTCCGCGGCCCGAGCGGCATCATCGTCATGCTCGCCGAGGAGCTGAACAAGAACTGACCGCGGGCCGATCCTCCTGCAGGACGTCTAGGTGGGGAGTGCACTTCCGCGGAGAGCGTTGACGACGGTGCGGACGGCGGTGCGGTGCAGCGCTTCAGGCCGGCAAAGGATGTCGACGCATCGACCCAGGTGCAGGTCGCTGAGTGGCTTGAGGACTATCCCGCTACCGGGGTGCGGTGCCGCGGTGTAGCGGGGCATCAGTGCAAGAGCGGGGCCGGCTGCCACGATCGCGGCAGCAACGAAGAACTCGTTGATCCGGTGCGTGATGTCGAGGGGTTTGCCTGCGTGGACGGCGATACTTTCCAGCGCGGCAACGAGGGGGAATCCGTCCTGGACGGAGACCCACTGCTCATCGATCAGCTCCGCGACGCTGACGGCGGGTTGGCCGGCCAGGCGGTGGTCACACGCCATGGCGACGTCCAGGGGTTCGCGCACCAGTGGCAGCGCCGTGATGGATGCGGGCCACGGGGCGCTGTGCTCGAGGCGGTGGGCGATGACGAGGTCGTAATCGGCCGTCAGGGCGGGGAAGCCGTCCTGCCCCACATCACGATCGTGGCAGACCAGCCGTGGGTTCCCTTCGCCTGCCAGATCCCTGAGCAGTCGGCCGAAGTAGCTCAGGCCGGCGCTGGTGAACGCGGAGATGCTCACCGTCGCGGTGGGGTCCTGCACATACCGGTTCACGGCCTGCTCGGCCGAGCTCATGGCCACACCGATCTGCATCGCGGCCTCGGCCAGTGCCTGCCCGGCGCCGGTCAGGACAAGGGTCCGCCCCCTGCGTTCCGTCAGAGGCACCTCCACCCGGCGCTGTAACGCGGTGAGTTGCTGCGACACGGCAGACGGGGAGACGTGCAACGCCCGTGCCACTGCAGCCAGGCTTCCACGCTCTCCCAACTCCCGAAGCAGTCGTAACTGGTGAAGATCCATAAGCAAACGCTAAACCATGGATTCACCAAGTGCCCTCTCGTCTAACTCCTGCGGAAGCGGAAGACTCAAGGAGTGCCTTCTCCTTCCTCCGTGGTCCCGCCCCCTCCGCACCCCCCGATCAGAGGGCGGGCCCCGATCGTCTCCTTCCTTGCCGCGCGGCGGGTCGATGTGCTCCTCCTCCTGGTGGCCATCGTCTGGGGCAGTAGTTACCTGGCGGCCAAATTCCTGACCGACACGGTCGACGTCCCCGTCATCCTGTCGCTGCGGTTCCTCATCACGACCGGGGCGCTGGTGGTGATCTCGCTGCTCTGGAAGCGCCGCAGGATCAGTCTCCGGGAAGGTGTCGTCGGCGTCGTGCTGGGCTCCACCCAGGCAGCCGTACTCATCCTGGAGACTTGGGGGATCGCCGGCACCAGTGCCACGAACGCGGGGCTGATCATCAGCCTGGTCATCGTCTTCACCCCGGTCACCGAGAGCATCGCCTTCCGCGTGAAGCTGCCGCGCATGCTGTTCGTCGCAGGCGTGATCGCCGTCGTGGGCGTGTGCCTGCTCGTCTCCGGGGACGGATTCGTGGCTCCGACCCTCGGGGATGCCCTGATGCTCGCCGCGGCGATCGTCCGCTCGATCCACGTCACCGCGGTGTCCGCCCTCACTCGAGGACGCGGCTTCGGCGCCCTGAATCTGACCCTGGTGCAGAGCGCTCTCTGCGCGACCGCCTACACAGCCGCAGGCCATTCCCGCGTTCTCGCCGCCGTGCGGACCTTCAGCGCGGGTGAGTGGGCCGGTGTGGTCTACCTCGGGCTCGCCTGCAGTGTCTTCGCGTTCCTCGTCCAGACCTGGGCCATCCAGCAGACCTCCGCCTCGCGCGCCAGCCTCCTCATGGGAACCGAACCCATCTGGGCTGTCCTCATCGGACTCACCATCGGACAGGAGACCCTGGCCCTTCCCGGAGTCCTCGGCGCCGCACTCATCGTCACGGGCACGTACCTCGGACTTCGAGCCGAGACCCACCACAGGAACCTGCTGCCACCCCACTCCGGGTGAGGCCACGCCGCGCGCGCCTCCCCGGACGGGACTAGGCAGACGTCAGGCCGAGGTGCCTCATCCCGCCTGCGGCTGGTGCGCCCCCGTGAACGGGCGCCGTTGCCCGTCGACGGGCTACCGGCCACCGTATAATCCGAGCATGCCGATCATGCGCCCCCACCGCGGTCCCCGTCCCCAGCAGTGCGCCCTCGGGCAGGGGGGCGGGCTGTGAGCGGCGGTCTCGTCGCCCTGCTCGACGACGTCGCAGCCCTGGCCCGCATAGCGGCCGCTTCGATGGACGACGTCGCTGCCGGGGCCGCGAAAGCGGGGACCAAGGCCGCCGGCGTGGTGATCGACGACGCCGCTGTGACACCGCAGTACGTGTCCGGGGCGGATCCCTCCCGCGAACTGCCGATGATCAAGCGGATCTTCTGGGGGTCGCTCCGGAACAAGCTGATCTTCATCCTGCCGGCGCTGCTGCTCGTCAGCGCTTTCATCCCGGGGGTCATCCCGTTCATCCTCATGCTGGGCGGAACCTACCTCTGCTACGAGGGGGCGGAGAAGGTCTGGCACAAGCTCCGCGGCCACTCCGAGGCCGAGAAGGCGCCGGCGGTCGAACGGGGCCCGGAGGCGGAGGCCAAGGTCACCAAGGGTGCCATCACCACCGACTTCATCCTGTCCTGCGAGATCATGGTCATTTCGATGACCGAGGTCGCCGACGAGTCCCTGTGGGCACGGGCGCTCATCCTGATCGTCGTGGCGTTCGCGATCACGGTGATCGTCTACGGTGCCGTGGCACTCATCGTCAAGATGGACGACATCGGCCTGCACCTGACCACCAAGGACTCGGCGGGCTCCAAGCGCCTCGGCCAGCTGCTGGTGAAGGGGATGCCCGCCGTGCTGACGGTGATAACGCTCGTCGGGACCGTCGCCATGCTGTGGGTCGGTGGTCACATCATGCTGCAGGGGGCCTACGACCTGGGGTGGCACGCGCCCTATGACCTGGTCCATGTCCTGGAGCACCCCTTCGCCGGAATGCCCGTGGCGGGCGGCTTCCTGGCCTGGCTCGTCAACACCCTGTGCTCGGCCGTCCTCGGACTCGCCTGGGGCCTCATCGTCATGGCTGTCGTGCACCCGCTGATGAACGCGCTGCCGTTCGGGAAGAAGGGCGGGCACGACGAAGGCGACATCCGTGCCGCGGTCGCCGGCCATCGGGCGTCGGGAAGCGACGGCGGTTCCGCCGCCTGACCAACGCGCCCTTCTGGCTACCCGGCGTTTCGCCGGTTCACCGCACCGGATCCTAGGAGACGGCCTGCGGCACCCTGGTTCCGGCCGTCGTGCCCGGTAGCGGCTTCCGCGTGGTCCCGGTGTAGAGGGCGTGGATCGCGGCAGCCATCAGCAGGGACGCCCCGAGCATGTGCAGAGCCACGAGGGCGACCGGCAGGTGCAGGAAGTGCTGCGTGTACCCGATGGCGCCCTGCGCCAGCACGACGGCGGCGAGGATGACGAGCGCCCGGCGCAGCTTCTCGTGGACCTGCGAGCGGTGGGCGAGGAGGACGGCGAGAGCCACCGTGGCGACGAGCAGGTACACCGGCAGGGCGTGCACGCGCGTCACGATGTCGGAATCGAGCCCGTTCCGGGCAGCCCCGTGGTCGCCGGCGTGCGGGCCGGAACCGGTGACGACGACGCCCAGGACGACGGCGATCGAGGTCAGGACCGTCGCCGTGACGAGCAACTGGCGCAGGAGGGCCGGCGCTGCCGGGTCCTTTCGGCCGCGGTACTGGTCCGCCGTGAGGCGCGCGCGATTGACCAGCACGGTCGCCAGGGCGACGAGGACCATGGACACGAGGAAGTGGAGGCCGACGACCCACGGGTTCAGGCCGGTCCAGACGGTGATGCCGCCGATGACGGCCTGCGCCGGGATACCGAGGAAGAGCCCGATGGAGAGCCGGAACAGGTCCCTGCGCTCCCGCCGCATCCCGAGCACGGCGACGATCATGGCGACGGCGATGACAACCAGCACGAAGGTGAGGAGCCTGTTCCCGAACTCGATCACGCCGTGGAAACCCATTTCGGGCGTGGTGACGATCGAGTCCGGCGTGCAGCGCGGCCACTCCGGGCAGCCGAGGCCCGACGCGGTGAGGCGGACCGCGCCTCCGGTCACGACGATGGCGATCTGCGAGACGAGCGAGGCGATCGCCAGGCGGCGTACGAGCGGCGTCGTGGTGCGAGGGAGGGCATCCGTGAGGCGGGAGATCGAGGGGAGGGTCATGACGTCAGCTCCATTTGAACCAGCGGATGGCCGCCAGGCTAGCGAGCGCGGCCCAGGCGAGGAGGACGAGGCACGCGACGGGGTCGAGGGTGCCGTCCACCAGGGCGCTGCGCAGTCCGTCGCCGAGGGCGGCGGACGGCAGCACGGAGATGAACGGCTCGGCGGCAACGGGCAGGCTCGTTGCCGGGATGATCACGCCGCCGGCCGCGGCCAGCAGGATCCAGACGAGGTTGGTGACGGCCAGGGTGGCTTCGGGACGGAGCGTGCCCGCCACGAGGAGTCCCAGGGCCGTGAAGGCCGCCGAGCCGACCAGCAGGAGGACGGCGGCGGGAAGGATGCCCTCGGCCCGCGGGGACCAGCCCAGGAGCGCGGCCGCACCGCCGATCACGACGAGCTGGACGGCGAGGACGACGGCGACGGCGACCGCCTTGCCGAGGATCAGCCCGGAACGGCCGAGCGGCGTCGTCGAGAGGAAGCGGAGCACGCCGTACCGGCGGTCGAAGCCGGTGGCGATGCCCTGTCCGGTGAAGGCGGTGGACATCGTGCAGAGGGCGAGGACCCCCGGCGCGGCGATGTCGATGCGACTGGGGCCGTAGGCATCGAGCAGCGGAGTGATCACGAGGGCCGTGAGTGCCAGCATGGGCAGGACGATCGCCAGGACGAGCTGCTCGCCGTTGCGGAGCATCGCCAGGGCCTCGTACCCGCCATGGCGCAGGACGCGGGTCGGCAGGGAGGCGGCAGCGCCCGTGACTGCTCCGGTGCCTTGCAGGCCCTGCGGTGGAGTTGCGCCCGGTGTCATCGGATGCTCCGTCCGGAGATGTCGAGGAAGACGTCCTCCAGGGAGCGGGGCGCCATCGTGATGGCGGTGGGCATCACACCGGACGTCTGCCACCACTCGGCCAGGCGCGCGACGTCGCCCGCCGTCAGCGACCCGCGGAGGACGTAGTGCCCCGGGTCGGGTTCGCGCTGGTGCAGGTGGGGGAGGAGGTCGGGTGGAAGCGCCAGGCCCGGCACGGTCTCGAAGTGCAGTTCGCGCATCCCCTCGGCGTCCTTGTCGGCCGTGAGCTCCGCGACGGTGCCTTCGGCGACCGTGCTGCCGCCCTCGATGATGTAGACGTAGTCGGCGAGCCTCTGGGCGTCGTCGAGCAGGTGCGTGGTGAGGATGACGGCGAGGCCGTCCGCGCGGAGTTCCCGGATGAGGTCGAACACGATCGAGCGGGACTGCGGGTCCAGGCCCGCGCTCGGCTCGTCGAGGAAGACGACCTCGGGCCGTCCGACCAGTGCGCAGGCCAGCGCCAGTCGCTGCTTCTGCCCTCCGGACAGCCGGCGAATGGAGACGGCACCGAACTCGTCGAGGCCGAGGCGCTCGGCCAGCGCGTCGACGGGCAGGGGAGCACTGTACATGGAGGCGACATGGCGCAGCAGCGCCAGCGGCCGGACCGACGGCGGGAGGCCGCCGTCCTGCAGCATCACGCCGACCCGGGCACGCAGCTGGGGTGTCGCCCGGTAGGGGTCCTGGCCGAGGAGGCGGACCACGCCGCCATTTGCACGCTGCAGCCCCTGGGCGCACTCGAGCGTCGTCGTCTTGCCTGCTCCATTGGCGCCGAGCAGTACGGTCACCGCGCCGTGCGCTGCGTTCAGGCTGACGCCGTCGAGCACGCGCACCATCCGGCCGTCGAGGGAGCCGACAGGACCGAAATCCTTGATCAGGCCGTCGATCTCGAGGGCGGGGGAAGTTGTCGGCACCCGAATATTCTACGTCAGGTAGTAGGAGGCCGGAGGGCCGCAGGTGGGTAGCCTCGCCTAAGTGGTGGTGCGGAATACATTAGGTCATGCTTGTGTTGTGTATTTTGTCGCCGATGGGAGGAATGGACTGTGACCGCATCGCCCCGCGCCGCCGTTCCGGCGGACGACAGCCTCACCCCGGGCGTCCCTGCCGGCCGTGCTGACCGGATGGCCCAGATCGTCTCCCCGGATCCCGACGAGCGCACCCGCGACCGGGTGCTGTCGGCCGTGCTCGAGCGCGGACCGGTGAGCGCCGCGGAGCTCGGGAACAGCCTCGGCTTCACACCCGCCGCCATGCGCCGGCACCTCGACGCCCTCTCCTCCGAGGGCCTCATCGAGGTCAAGCGCGTCCGCGGTTCCGCCACAGGCGCCGGCCGCCCGGCCCGCCGCTACGTCCTGAGCCGGCGCGGCCAGAGCAAGATGGGCAACGACTACCTCGACATCGCCACCGCAGCACTGGCGCAGCTCGGCGAGGCCGCGGGCCCCCAGGCCATCGAGGACTTCGCACGCACCCGCTTCTCCGGCATGGAGGAGCGCTACCGTCCGATCGTCGAGGCCGCCGGCCCCGACCTCGAGGCGCGCGCCCAGGCCCTGGCGGGCGCCCTGACGGCCGACGGATTCGTCGGATCGACCAAGACCGTCGGGATGCCGCAGGCACGCGGCGTCCGCACCGCCTCGACCCCGTCGAGCCGCCCGACGATGCTCAGCGTCCAGCTCTGCCAGGGGCACTGCCCCATCCAGGGACTGGCCTCGGCCTTCCCGGCATTCTGCGACCAGGAGACCGGCGTCTTCGCCCGCCTGCTCGGCGTCGACGTGCGCCGGCTCTCGACGCTGGCCGGCGGCGGCCACGTCTGCACCACCCACATACCCCTGGGAAGGGCGACGGCGGCTCCGGCAGCCTCCGGATCCACCGCCGTCCCCGCGGCCGCGGACTCCGCGTCCCCCAGCAATCCAGCAACGTTATCCATCCATCAGCAAGGAAGGCCATGATGACGGATCAAGTAGACCGCAAGCCAGCTGCGTCGGCAGTGCCGGAGTCGGTGATCAGCGACATCCTGGAGAAGAACCCGGAACTCGAGGGCATCGGCACCTACCAGTACGGCTGGGCCGACAAGAACGAGGCGAGCGACAACGCGCGCCGCGGCCTGAGCGAGGAAGTCGTCCGCGACATCTCCGCGAAGAAGAACGAGCCCGAGTGGATGCTCGATCTCCGCCTGAAGGGCCTCAAGTACTTCGACCGCAAGCCCATGCCCGCCTGGGGTGCAGACCTCTCCGGCATCGACTTCGACAACATCAAGTACTTCGTGCGCTCCACGGAGAAGCAGGCCAATACGTGGGAGGACCTCCCCGAGGACATCCGCAACACCTACGAGAAGCTCGGCATCCCCGAGGCCGAGCGTGCACGCCTGGTGTCCGGCGTCGCCGCCCAGTACGAGTCCGAGGTCGTCTATCACCAGCTCCGCGAGGACCTCGAGCGCCAGGGCGTCATCTTCCTGGACACCGACACAGCACTGCGTGAGCACCCGGAGATCTTCAAGGAGTACTTCGGCACGATCATCCCCGTCGGTGACAATAAGTTCGCCTCCCTGAACACGGCCGTCTGGTCGGGCGGATCGTTCGTGTACGTGCCCAAGGGCGTCCACGTCGAGATCCCCCTGCAGGCGTATTTCCGTATCAACACGGAGAACATGGGCCAGTTCGAGCGCACGCTGATCATCGCGGACGAGGACTCCTACGTGCACTACATCGAGGGATGCACCGCCCCGATCTACACGTCGGACTCCCTGCACTCCGCGGTCGTCGAGATCGTGGTGAAGAAGGGCGCGCGCGTCCGCTACACCACCATCCAGAACTGGTCCAACAACGTGTACAACCTCGTGACCAAGCGCGCCATCGCGCACGAGGGCGCCACCATGGAGTGGATCGACGGCAACATCGGCTCGAAGGTCACCATGAAGTACCCGGCCGTGTACCTGGTCGGCGAGCACGCCAAGGGCGAGACGCTCTCCATCGCCTTCGCGGGCGAGGGTCAGCACCAGGACACCGGCTCGAAGATGGTGCACATCGCGCCCAACACGAAGTCCTCGATCATCTCCAAGTCCGTGGCGCGCGGCGGTGGACGTGCCGCCTACCGCGGGCTCGTCCAGGTCCGGGAGGGGGCGACCCACTCGGCGAACACCGTGCGCTGCGACGCGCTGCTGGTCGACACCATCTCGCGCTCGGACACGTACCCGTACGTGGACATCCGCGAGGACGACGTCACCATGGGCCACGAGGCCACCGTGTCGCGCGTCAGCGAGGAGCAGCTCTTCTACCTGATGTCCCGCGGGCTTCCTGAGGACGAGGCCATGGCCATGATCGTGCGCGGCTTCATCGAGCCGATCGCCCGTGAGCTGCCCATGGAGTACGCGCTCGAGCTGAACCGGCTGATCGAACTGCAGATGGAAGGGGCCGTAGGCTAGCAATGGCTGAGACCACCCACACGGAAATTTCGCCCAATACCGCTCCCGAGGGAGAGGTCACCGACCTCGGCGACCTCGACGAGAAGGCCCGCCTGGGCGCCCCCTCGGGCGCCTCGGCCCCCATCGACGGTTTCACGGAGGAGGGTGAGCGCCTCTCGGCGCGCAACGCGGGTTCCGAGCAGCTCGGGCTCAAGAAGCACAGCCATGGCAACGCCCCCGTCGTCCCCGAGGCGTCCCGCGGGGAACGCCGGAGGTCCTTCGACGTCGCCGACTTCCCGTCGCTGACGGGCCTCGAGGAGGACTGGCGCTTCACGCCGCTCAAGCGCCTGCGCGGACTGCACACCGACGCACTGACGGGCGCGGCTCCGGCCGTCGCGGTGACCGGTGCCGGCAACGTGACCGTCGAGACGGTCGAGCGCGGCGACGCCCGCCTGGGCACCGCTGCAACGCCTGAGGACCGCGTGTCCGCGGCAGCCTGGAATGCCTTCACCGAGGCGACCGTCATCACCATCCCGAAGGAGACGGTGGCCGACGGCGAGGTCATGGTCAGCGTCACGGGATCGGTGTCCGACGCCGCCGCGCAGCACATCCTGGTCCGTGCGGAGGCCTCCTCGAAGGCCGTCGTGGTGCTGGACCACTCCGGCTCCGTGACGCTCGCCCAGAACGTCGAGATCGTCGTGGGCGACGGCGCGGAACTCACGGTCGTCAGCGTCCAGGAATGGGACGACGACGCCGTGCACGTCTCCTCGCAGCAGGCGAAGGTGGGACGCGACGCGCGCTACAAGCACGTCGTCGTCAGCCTCGGCGGCGACCTCGTGCGCCTCACGCCGTCCTCGATCTTCACCGCCCCCGGCGCAGAGGTCGAGATGTACGGCCTGTACTTCGCAGACGCCGGCCAGCACCTCGAGCAGCGGCTGCTGGTCGACCACGCCGTGCCCAACTGCAAGTCCCGCGTCACCTACAAGGGTGCCCTGCAGGGCAAGGACGCGCACACCGTGTGGGTCGGCGACGTGCTGATCCGCAAGGCGGCCGAGGGGACGGACACCTACGAGACCAACCGCAACCTCATCCTCACGGACGGCGCGCGGTCCGACTCGGTCCCGAACCTCGAGATCGAGACGGGCCTCATCGAGGGCGCGGGCCACGCCAGCGCCACCGGCCGGTTCGACGACGAGCACCTCTTCTACCTGATGGCCCGCGGCATCCCCGAGAAGGATGCCCGCCGCCTCGTGGTCCGCGGCTTCCTCACCGAGGTCATCCAGCAGATCAAGGTACCCGCGCTCGAGGAGCGGCTCTCCGAGTCGGTCGAGCGCGAACTCGCGGCGGGCAACCTCTGATGGCCGATGCCCCCAGCGGCGAACTGATCTGCAGCGTCGACGACATCCAGGTGAAGCAGGCGCTGCGCGTGCTCATCGACGACTATCCCGTCGTCATCGTCCGCGACTCGGACGGTGAGATCCACGCTCTCGGCGACACCTGCTCCCACGCGGACGTCTCCCTGTCCGAGGGCGACGTCGAGGGCTGCACCATCGAATGCTGGGGCCACGGCTCCCAGTTCGACCTGCGCAGCGGTGCCCCGCTGCAGCTCCCCGCCTACGAACCGGTCCCGGTGTTCGCACTCGAGATCCACGACGGCGACGTCTACGTCGATATCACGACGGTCACCAACGGAGCCCCCGCCCCGCAGTTCGGCTAGCGCGGCCGTCCACGCACTTCCTGCACACTTCCTGCACAGCAGGCGAAGGAGAAAGAACACGATGTCCACACTTGAAATCAAGGACCTGCACGTCAGCATCGACACCGAGCAGGGCAACATCCCCATCCTCAAGGGCGTCACGCTGACGATCAACACCGGCGAGACGCACGCGATCATGGGGCCCAACGGTTCCGGCAAGTCGACCCTCGCGTCGACGATCGCCGGGCACCCCCGCTACAAGGTCGACAGCGGCTCCATCACGCTCGACGGCGAGGACGTCCTGTCCATGAGCGTCGACGAGCGTGCCCGCGCCGGCCTCTTCCTGGCCATGCAGTACCCCGTCGAGGTACCCGGCGTCACGATGACCAACTTCCTCCGCACGGCCAAGACCGCCCTCGACGGCGAAGCCCCGAGCCTGCGCCACTGGACCAAGGACGTTAAGGCTGCCATGTCGCAGCTGCGCATCGACGCGGACTTCGCCCAGCGCAACGTCAACGAGGGCTTCTCCGGCGGCGAGAAGAAGCGTGTCGAGATCCTCCAGCTCGAGCTCTTCCGCCCGAAGTTCGCGATCCTCGACGAGACCGATTCCGGACTCGACGTCGACGCCCTGAAGGTCGTCTCCGAGGGAGTCAACCGCGAGCACTCGAAGGGCGAGATGGGCACGCTGCTCATCACCCACTACACGCGGATCCTGCGCTACATCAAGCCGGACTTCGTGCACGTGTTCGTGGCCGGCCGCATCGCCGAAGAAGGCGGTCCGGAACTCGCCGACCGCCTCGAGGAAGAGGGCTACGATCGGTTCACGGCCCAGTCCGCGGTCGAGGCCTAGGACCACCAGGATCCCCGGCACGTCCGCGTGCCGGACCACCTGACTACTGTTCGGAAGGAAGAGTGCGATGAGTGATGTGCAGCAGGCGCAGACCGCGCTGGATGACATCGAGGAAGCGCTGCGGGACGTGATCGATCCGGAGCTCGGCGTGAACGTCGTCGACCTCGGGCTCCTCTACGGCCTGAAGTATGCCGAGGACGGCGCCCTCCTGATCGACATGACGCTCACCACGGCCGCGTGCCCGCTGACCGACGTGCTCGAGGAGCAGGTCGGCCAGGCGCTGGACGGCGTCGTCGACGAGTGGCGGTTGAACTGGGTGTGGATGCCGCCGTGGGGTCCCGAGAAGATCACCGAGGACGGCCGCGACCAGATGCGGGCTCTCGGCTTCAACATCTGAGCTTCACCCGGCGATGATCCGGAGGGCGGTTCCAGCGTGCGCTGGGGCCGCCCTCTTCGTCGTTCCGGAGGACGTCAGCCGTTCGTCGGGTTCCGGCGGCGGCCGGCTGCCCCGGGGTCCCCGTCCTCGTCCGGCTCGTCGTCCTCATGGTCGCCGAGGCCCCTCGCCGCAAGCGCCTCACCCGTCCGGTGGGCGTACGCCACCGCGCCGACGACCAGCGGCGTCACGGCGACGCGCGGGCTCCGGTCCAGTCCCCGCGCACGGGCCGCCTCGCGGACGTCGACGAACAGGCCCGCGAGGTAGGGAATGCTCCGCAGCATGATCGAGAGCGCGAGGGCGAAGCGTTCCGGATCGGCGCCGAGCCGCCGGAAGGGCCGCACCAGCCGCACCACCCCGTCGAGGAGGTCCTGGGTCGGCGTCGTGAGGGTCACGGCCCGCGCCGCCAGGAGGCAGGCGACGATGCCGCCCACAACCACGAACGCGCGCAGCCACCCCTGGGCCACGCCCTGGTAGAGCGCAAGGATTCCGAGGACGGGCGCCGCCGGGAGGAGCATGCGCAGCACGCGCGCGGGGGAGAGGCGTGCGCCGGCCAGGAGTGCACCGGCCGTCACGGCCAGCGCGACCGCCGTGGTCTCCGGCGACCGCCACGCCACGACGGCGACGGCGCAGGCGAGGGAGGCTCCCGCCTTGAGCGGGAGCGGCAGCCGGTACAGGAACCCATGGCCGCGCTCGTACAGGCCGAGGGTGCTGCCGAAACCTCTCACGGCCGGCCGTCCGGCACCGCTGCCGCCAGCTCGCGGTAGAGCGCCACGGCGTCCGCCGGCGCACCGTCGAAGACGATCCTGCCGCCGTCGACCACGAGTGTCCGGTCGCTCTCGAGGGCGAAGTCCAGGTTGTGGGTGGTGAACACCACCTGCTGGTCGAGGCCCGCGATGAGGGAGCGGACCCGTGCGTCGTTGCGAAGGTCGAGCAGCGTGGTCGGCTCGTCCGCCACGAGGATCCGTGGTTCCACCGCGAGAACGACGGCGAGGGCGAGGATCTGGCGCTCACCGCCGGACAGGTCGTAGATGCTGCGGTCCGCGAGGTGCGCCACACCGAACCGCCGCAGGACGTCCTCGCCCCGCGGGCGGCGCTCCGCGGCAGGGAGCCTGCGGGCCCGGAGGGACAGTTCGACGTCCTCGCGCCCCGTCGGCATGACGAGCTGCGACAGGGGATCGGTGAAGACGAACCCGACGGCGCGGCGCACGGCCCGCCCGGCGGTCCGGGTGTCCTCCCCGAACACCGCCACGGATCCCTCGGACGGAGCCAGCAGGCCGTTGATCATGCGCAGCAGGGTCGACTTCCCGGACCCGTTCCCCCCGATCACCGACACCCGCCGTTCCGCCAGGGTGAGCGTGAGGGGGTGGATGAGCGTTCGGGCCTCTCCGTCGTCCGTCCGGACGCCGGCGCCCCTGAACTCAATCACGGGGTGCGCGCCTCCCGGCGGAGAGCAGTCGGGGGAAGGCGCGGTGGACCGACACGGCGAGGAGCGCGGCCAGGACGTTCTTGACCATGTCGCCGGGGAGGTACGCGGCGTCGATCACGACCGCCTCGCGCAGGGGGAGGCCGGCGTTCACCATGAGTCCCGCCACGCCCAGCGGGTGGATGGTCAGGAGACTGGCCGCCAGGCAGGCGAGGAAGAGGAGGCCCGCGCGGAACCGGCGCGCCCTGCGCAGCACGACGACGGCCAGCAGGCCCGCGACGAGTGCTGCGAGGGGGAACGCGAGGAGGTAGCCGGCCGACGGTCCGGCGAGGACGCCGAAGCCGCCGTTGAAGCCGCTGAAGACCGGCAGGCCGATCAGCCCGGCGACCAGGTAGAGCAGGACGGCGGCGGCTCCGCGTCCCGGTCCGAGCACGACACCGGCGAGCATGACACCCAGGGTCTGCAGCGTGATGGGCACACCGAGCGGGCCGACCGGTATACCGGGTAAGATTGCAAGGGCGGCGATGAGGGCGGCAAAGACCGCGACCAGCGAGAGATCGGTGGTATCCCACCGCTTCCGGGACGACCGCCGGCTCGCGCCGGCCGGTCCGGTGACGGTTTTCTCCGCTGGCTGCATGGCGCACGCTCCTTCAGCAGGCCGGAGTCGCACCGGCTCTTCCGGTGATTTGTCGAATTCCTCCAGCCGTAACTGCTTCTGTACCGAGACTAGCGCCGGTCATTCGGGGATCCCTTGTGGGATTCCTACAAGAAAACGCCGTCTCTGGCACCATCGAAAGGCCTCACCGTGATCAACGTATCGAACTTGGAGCTCCGGGCTGGAGCCCGCCTGCTCATGGACGAGGTGTCCTTCCGCGTGGACAAGGGCGACAAGATCGGGCTCGTCGGGCGCAACGGCGCCGGCAAGACCACCCTCACCAAGGTGCTCGCCGGGGAATCGCTCCCCGCAGGTGGCACGGTGACCCGTTCCGGTGAGATCGGCTACCTGCCGCAGGACCCCCGCACGCCGAACATGGAGCAGCTGGCCCGTGACCGGATCCTCTCGGCGCGCAACCTCGACGCCGTCGTCGGCGAACTCCGCCAGGCCCATGAGGACATGGCCAGCGAGAAGACGTCCGTGCGCAACAAGGCGATGGCGCGCTACGACCGCATCGAGGCCGCGTTCCTCGCCGGTGGCGGATATGCCGCTGAGGCCGAGGCGGCGTCCATCTCCTCGAACCTCGCCCTGCCCGAGCGCATCCTCAACCAGCCGCTGAAAACCCTGTCCGGCGGCCAGCGCCGGCGCGTCGAGCTCGCCCGCATCCTGTTCTCGGGTGCGGAGACGATGCTCCTCGACGAGCCCACGAACCACCTCGACGCCGACTCCATCGCCTGGCTGCGTGACTTCCTGAAGAACCACCAGGGCGGGCTGATCGTGATCAGCCACGACGTCGAGCTCCTCGAGGCGACCGTCAACAAGGTGTTCCAGCTGGACGCCAACCGCGCGACCATCGACGTCTACAACATGGGCTGGAAGCGTTACCAGCTCCAGCGCGAGACGGACGAGCGGGCCCGGAAGCGCGAGCGCGCCAATGCCGAGAAGAAGGCCCAGGTCCTCATGGACCAGGCGAACAAGATGCGGGCGAAGGCCTCGAAGGCCGTGGCCGCACAGAACATGGCCAAGCGCGCGGAACGCCTGCTCGGCGGCCTCGACGCGGTGCGGGCCTCCGACCGGGTCGCGGCCCTCCGCTTCCCCGAGCCGTCCCCCTGCGGCAAAACGCCCATGACGGCCGAGGGGCTCAGCAAGTCCTACGGATCGCTCGAGATCTTCACCGACGTCGACCTCGCGATCGACCGCGGGTCGAAGGTGGTCATCCTCGGACTCAACGGTGCCGGGAAGACCACGCTGCTGCGCATGCTCGCCGGGGTGGACAAGCCCGATACGGGACAGGTCATCGCGGGCCACGGACTCAAGGTCGGCTACTACGCCCAGGAGCACGAGACGCTGGACACCCAGCGGACGGTCCTCGAGAACATGAAGTCCTCGGCCCCGGACATGCAGGACGCGGAAGTGCGCGGCATCCTCGGTTCGTTCCTCTTCTCGGGCGACGACGTCGACAAGCCCGCCGGTGTGCTCTCCGGCGGCGAGAAGACACGCCTGGCCCTGGCGACCATCGTCGCCTCCTCGGCGAACGTGCTGCTCCTCGACGAGCCGACGAACAACCTTGACCCTGCGAGCCGGGCAGAGATCCTGGGGGCCCTCAAGAACTACAGCGGGGCAGTGGTCATGGTCAGCCACGACGAGGGTGCAGTCGACGCACTCGATCCCGAGCGGGTCGTCCTGCTGCCGGACGGCGTCGAAGACCTGTGGAACCAGGACTACCTGGAGCTCGTCACCCTCGCCTAGGTCCGGCCGCCATTCACCACCCCTGCCAGGGGTCCGGGCGTCTCCCATGGGGCGAGGACCCCGGTCGAACACCGCTCGACATCTGTGTCGCCCGCGACCCCTTGGCGGCAGACATAAGGAAAGCCCCTCGGGAGGGGCTTTCGTCGATGGGACAGTTGATGATCGGTCGTGGTCGGCGGTGATGCGCTCCTCCTCCCGGCGCCGGTGGCGCCCCTCGACTGCTTGATGGCAACGAGGCTAATTCCTGCCCGGATGGCGGTGCAACACCGATACGTGGTTGCATTCCGGCCCGTGATGTTCTTCAATCGCCTCCGACCACTCGGAGGCTGCTGGTACCGGAGGGTCGGGCGAGGCGGCTACTGGTAGGTGACCAGCCAGGGCTTCGGGTCGACGAGCGTGTAGGTCTGCTCCGGTGTCAGCATCGGCTGGTCCTCGTCATAGAAGTTCTTCCACGAGGGCCAGGTTCCTTCGGGAGGTACGGCCTGGAGTGCGAACCAGGTATCGAGTTTCTGGGCGGGGGTTCCGTGGCCGTCGGCATGCAGGGTCACTGCCAGTTCTGTCCGTGAGACGTCGAGGTCCTCCCGCTCGCTGATCATGTCGATGCGGAACTGGTGGACCATCAGGAGTTTTTGCGGCAGGGCGCGGTCCCGAGTGAGGTCCGCGAGCCAGGTGGTGGCAGCATTGATCTCGGTTGTGCCCACGGTGCCGATCTGCTCAAGCGGCTGTTGGCCGGGCAGAAGCCTCCACTCCGGGTCCAGGGCCAGGCCGACGGACGGTCGGGCAAGGAGCTCTTCATAGAGCTTGGCCTGGGACAAGAAGTCGGACCGCCCGGACTGCAGGTCCAGCACCACGTACACGCCCTGTTCCTCAGCGGCGTCGATCCAGGGTTCGAGCTCGTCGATGGAGGTCTCGCTGGAGTAGTCGCCGTCGGCACCGGGGTCGGCGCTGGCCACGGTGGCGATGAGATCGAGAGCAGGAATGACGGGTTCATCACTGAACGGCTGGTACTGGGCGGCGAGATCCTTCACCCGTGCGAGCGTCGCCTCGATGCCCTGCTCGCCCAGCGCTCCGAGGTAGGGGCCGCTGGGGTGCCCGTAGAGGGCCACCATGCGGCGGCCGGGAAAGATGGTCTGGCCACCGCCGGGCAACTGTGCGGCCGTCGCCGCAACGCGAATCCGCTCGGTGAAGATTTCCTCGGATCCGAACGCGTCACCCACGGCGAGGATCGCCCGGTCGGCGTGGGACCGTACCGCATCCACACTTCGCCCCGTGGCTCGCGGATCTGCCTCCGCCACCAGTTCGACGTCGGCTCCGGCGGCCCTGGCCGTCGCCAGAGGCGCCAGCGCGGAGGATGGCGTGGCCAGCACCAGCGCCGGGTCGGGCTGGGCCGCGGGCGTGAAGTCCGGGACCTTTTCCGTAGTAGCGAGGTCCGCGAGTCCCGCACCCGGAGACGGAGCACTGGTCGCCGCGGCCGAGGCGTCAGGCGCCGATGCGTCAGGCAAGGGGTCGGGTGCTGTGTCGGGCACAGCGTCGGGTGCCGCCGGGGCGGCCGGCTCGAGCGTGAGCAGGCGCGGGTCAGGCCCGCCCAACGCGCCGACCGAGGCGACGACGCCGGGCTCGGCCACCGGGAGTGGAGTGACGGACAAGCCCAGGACGGGTTCGAATCCGGCGGCCGTCGTAGGACCGGACACCAGGTCGCGCGGCCCGGCGAGAGCCTCCCAGTCGGCCGTCGGATCACCGTATCCGATGACCGTCTCGGCCCCCAGGCGGTCGAGTTCGGCCATGACCTCCGCACCATCGGACCCGTTCCGGTCCACCACCAGGAGGGGAACGTGGAGGCCGGCCGCGGCGCTCGAGGCCGTCGCGAGCTCCGCGTCCGGCGCGGGTCCCTCCTCGCCGCGGCGGGCGAGCACGACGGCAGCGGGACTCCGATCGAACAGCAGGGCGCTCATACCGACCGACGCCTGCGTTGCAGCACCGGCCACGACACGGCGGGTACCGGCACCGGGACTCGCAAGAACGACCGACGCGGCCTGGGACGCGGTCGGCTCCGCTTGCCCCGGTGCCGACGGCTCGTTCGGGATGCAACCGGGCAACGCAACCAGTGTGGCGAGGGCGAGGACAATGCTGGCGCGGGGAGCACGACGGGAAGCGATGAGGGGCCAACTTTCTCGAAAAGGCTCCTCCGACTCTAAGCCCTCGCCCGCCCGCGGACCACGGGCAGCCCACCTCGGGACCGATCCGTCGCATGCGATCCGGTGCAGAACGGCACCTCGGCCACGGTCCTGCCGCACCGGGAGCGGAGTAGAATTATGTCCCCACCATGAATCAGGTGTCTGATGAGAATTCATCGAATCCACCAACAGCAGCATCAGCACGTCGCCGGCAGTCCAGGCTCCGAACCGGCGGCCCGTGGCGCCGGGGATGCAGACCCCGCCGGGCGGTCCGAGCCGACGCCGCGGACGAAGAGAAGGCACCCATCGTTCTTCGGCGGGCTCGATGCAGCCGTCGCGACGTTCCTGGGTCCGCCGGATCGGTCGGACGTGAACACCCCCGTGATCCACGCCCATGACGCGGCGGAGGACAGCTCGGATGAGACCCTTCGCTCCGTGGAGATCTACACGGACTCCTTCGGTCACCACTACGGCCAACGCAAGCCGCGAGCGGAACGACGTGAACCCTGAGCGGTGCACTGACTCTGAGCGGTGCACTGACCCTGAACGCTGCGTGCCGGCGCGCTCGTTCTCTGGTCGATCGTGGTCCGGTCGACCAGCGTCCGGTCGCCGTCGCCCCCCGGTGTATGACTCCCGCTGCTAGCGGAGCGCTGCGTATCTAGCGGATGCCCTGCGCGTCGAGGATGGCGTCCTCCTCCTCTTCGGAGGAAGGGCGACGCCGGCGTGCCGGGCGCTCCGGAGCCGTCCCGTCCTGTTCCTCGTCGCTGCGGCGCTGCTGGCGCGCGGCGTAGCCGAGGCCCACGAAGGCCAGGACTCCGAAGGCGAACCACTGCATGGAGTACGACAGGTGCGGGCCCTCGTCGATGGAGGGCTTCGGTGCGGCTACCGGTGTCTGCGCCGCAGCCGGCCGTTCGACGGCCAGGAGGCCGTAGGCCGCCTCCTGCAGCGGATAGTCGAGCCTGCCCGCGAGCGCGGCAAGGTCGATCGATGCGACCTGGCCTTCGGGGGCCCCGCGGTTGACCGCCGGCTCCCCGGGTTTCGTCCGGGCCGTGACCTCGACCTCGCCGGCAGGCGGAGCGGGAATCTCGTCGGGACGCCCCGCCTCCACGTTGCCGATGGGCAGCCACCCGCGATCGATGATGACGGCCGTGCCGTCGTCGAGCTTCAGGGGCGTGAGCACCTCGTAGCCCGGCTGTCCGTTCAATGGGCGGTTGCGGACGACGACCTGGTTCGCGACGTCGTAGGTCCCGGTGAAGGTGACGGGAGTCCACTCGCGGTCCGGGTCGTAGCTGTCGAAGCCGTTCTCGCCCGGTAGATAGCGCTCAGGGGTGGCGTCGTAGTTCGCCTCGATGCGCTGGATGTTCTCCACGACCGCCTCGCGACGGTCGAGTTGCCAGCGTCCGAGGCCCACGCAGCCGGCGGCCAGGACGATGACCATGGCGAGCCAGCCGAGCCAGCGGGCGGAGAGGAGGAAGCGGTACACCTAGCGGGTCTCCATCGGTTGGTCGGCGGTCAGGGGGAGCGTCTCCTTCCAGAGTCCACGGTCCCGGAGGTATTCCTCGAACCACTCGACGTGGTCCGGGCAGGACGCCCATGCCTTGCGGCGGTCGGGCGTGTGGATGCGCGGGTTGTTCCAGAGCAGCCGCCACTCGGCCGCATTCCTGCAGCCCTTGCGCGAGCAGACGGGCCCGCCGCTGTCCGCGACCCGCGGTGCCCCGAACAGGCCAAGGCCCGCGGTCGAGGCAGCCGCGGGTCGACCCGCCGGGATCTCAGGCATCGGCACCGGTCGCGCCGTTGCCGGCGGCGGAGGAGCCGTGCGCGCGCGGCTGGGTGTCATCGACGATCTCGCCGCTGAGGACCTCGTCCTCGTCCGCCGGACCCGCGTCGACCACCCGAGCCTCGATCTCACGGACCGGGGCGCGATCGATCAGCGCATCGCTGTGCCGGATGTTGCTGGTATCGCTTCCGCCGTTCGCGATGATCACTGCGAAGTACGGCAGGAATACGGCACCGGCGATCATCACCCACTGCAGCCACACATAGGGAACGACGAAGACCAGGACGAAGCAGACGAGGCGGAGCCCCATCGATATCGAGTACCTGATCATTCGTGTCCGCATCTCGTCGCTGTGTGATTCACGAGCGTCGGAGATGGTGTGGACGTCTGGGTTGTGCTTCGTTTGTTTACTCATCACACTCCAAGGAGAATCCCTCAATTATCTCACTCCGGGTCCCGTTCCCGAAGTCGAGGGATGCCCCGCTAGGATCGTCGGGATAGTTTGGCCGCTCGGCAGGCCTGAAAGGGTCGGCACGGTCCGGCGGATCCTTGGCGGGACCGTCGACAGCGGACAACACGGCGAACAACAGCGAACAACGTGGACCCCTTCCGGCCCGCAGATAGAGGAGTTTCCCCTTGGCATCTGGTGCAGACAGCAAGACGACGGCCTCCGGACGCAGCGTCCTCATCACCGGAGGAAACCGGGGGATCGGCCTCGCCATCGCCAAGGTATTCGTAGCCAACGGCGACAAGGTTGCCATCACCTACCGAAGTGGCGAGGTGCCCGAGGGAATGCTCGGCGTCAAGGCCGACGTCACCAGCGAAGAGCAGATCGACGCGGCCTTCACGCAGGTGGAAGCCGAGCACGGTCCGGTCGAGGTGCTCGTCGCGAATGCGGGAATCACCCGGGACACGCTGCTCCTGCGCATGACCGAGAGCGATTTCACGGACGTCATCGACACGAACCTCACGGGAGCGTTCCGGGTCGTCAAGCGCGCGTCGCGCGGCATGATCCGGCTGCGGCGCGGACGCGTCATCCTGATCTCCAGCGTCACGGGTCTCTATGGGGCGCCCGGCCAGATCAACTACTCGGCGTCGAAGGCAGGACTCGTCGGCATCGCGCGCTCGCTGACGAGGGAGCTGGGGTCCCGGGGGATCACGGCCAACGTCGTCGCGCCCGGGTTCATCGACACCGACATGACGGCGGAGCTCCCCGAAGACACCCGCAAGAGCTACCTGGCCACCATCCCGGCCGGGCGCTTCGCCTCCCCCGACGAGGTGGCCGGTGTCGTGTCCTGGCTCGCCGGTGACGCTGCCGGCTACATCTCCGGCGCCGTCATCCCCGTCGACGGCGGCCTCGGCATGGGCCACTGACCCCCCACCGATTCCCGCGGAGCCTCCGCTCCGCTCCCGCACCATCCCCGAAATTCAGCAGAAGGAGCACCATGGCCACGCTCGAGGGCACCACAGCAATCGTCACCGGATCGTCCCGCGGCATCGGAGCCGACGTCGCGCAGCAACTCGCCGCGCAGGGCGCGGCCGTCGTCGTCAACTACCGCCAGAAGGCGCCGCGCGCCAACAAGGTCGTCGCGGGGATCGAGGCGGCGGGCGGCAAGGCCGTCGCCGTCGGAGCGGACCTGACCACGCCGGAGGGACCGGCCGCGCTGATCGATGCCGCAGTGTCGACCTTCGGCGGGCTCAACCTGCTCGTGCTCAACGCCTCCGGTGGCATGGAGACCGGCATGGGGGAGGACTACGCGCTCAAGCTCAACCGCGATGCGCAGGTCAACATGCTCACCGCGGCCGCCGAGGTGATGCCCGCGGGATCGCGCGTGGTCTTCATCACGAGCCACCAGGCGCACTTCATCGAGAAAGTGGAGACGATGGACGCGTACGAGCCCGTCGCCCGCAGCAAGCGGGCCGGCGAGGACGCACTGCGCGCACTCATCCCGCAGCTGGACGAGAAGGGCATCTCCCTCGTGGTCGTGTCCGGCGACATGATCGAGGGCACGGTCACCGCGACCCTTCTCGACCGGGCGACGCCGGGCGCCATCGAGGCACGGCGCCAGGAGGCAGGACGCCTGTACTCGGTGGCGGAGTTCGCCACCGAGATCGTCCGGATGGTCACGGCCGACGTGCCCACCGGCCACACCGAGTACGTAGGCGGCGCCGAGGACTTCCTCGCCAAGAGCTGACGCCGGCAGGTCGGCCGGGGCGCGCCGCGTCCCGGCCGGATTTGCGGGGGTGCCCTTCACACCAAGCGGCGCCCTTCGCGCTGGATCAGCCCTTCGCGGAGAACCTGAGGGGCCGGATCCTAGATGTACTGGGCCGGGACGTTGGTGACAGGTAGGGCTTGAAAATGAGGAGGACCTCCGAGCTTAGTGGAGCTGTCTAGTTCCCGCACCCTCCCGGAGGTCCTCGTGTCCAACGTTATCCCTCGTTTGAGCCCGTTTGGTCGATCAATCATCATTGAACGCGTTTTAGCAGGCCGGCCCGTCGCGCACGTGGCCAAGGAACTCGGCGTGTCCCGGCAGACCGCCTACCGGTGGGTGCGCCGCTACCGGGCCGAAGGAATCGACGGGCTGCAGGACCGCTCCAGCCGCCCGAGGACCTTCCCGACCAGGACCAGCCGTGAGACCGAGCACGCAGTTCTTGCCGCCCGCACGCAGTTACGGGCCGGACCGTTACGCATCGCGGCCGCCACCGGGGTACCGGCCCGGACGGTCTCCCGGATCCTGTCCCGGCACCAGGTTCCCCGGCTTGCCTGGTGCGACCCGGTCACCGGGCAGCTGATCCGCGCCTCGAGGGCGACCAAGGCCCGGTACGAACGAGCCCGCCCGGGCGAGCTCGTGCACCTGGATGTGAAGAAACTCGGCCGGATCCCCGACGGCGGCGGCTGGCGTGCCCACGGCCGCTCCGAAGAGGTTCGGGGTTACGGCATCGGTTACGACTACGTCCACGCGGCTATTGATGACCACTCCCGGCTCGCGTACGCCGAAGTCCATCCCGACGAACGCTCCGACACCGCCGCAGGGTTCCTGCTGCGCGCCCGGGACTTCTTCGCCACGAACGGGATTCCCCGCATCGAACGGATCATCACCGACAACGCCCTGGCCTACCGGCGCGGACACGCGTTCAAAGCAGCCGTAACAGCCATCGGCGCCGAGCAGCGTTTCATCAAACCCCACTGCCCCTGGACCAACGGGAAAGTCGAGCGCTTCAACCGGACCCTGCAAACCGAATGGGCCTACCGCCGGCCCTACACCTCGAACACAGCCCGCACCGAAGCCCTTGACCGGTTCCTCACCCACTACAACACTGAACGCATCCACACAGGCATCGGAACCACACCCATCAACCGACTGTCACCCACCTCATGACCCAGTACACCTAGAGGCCGGCCAGGTGGCGGACGACATCGAGGTCGGGCAGGTCCAGGGCCGCGTCGGCTGCCGCGCGGACCGCGGGTTTGGCCTGGAACGCGACGCCGAGGCCCGCGGCCGCGAGCATGTCGAGGTCGTTCGCGCCGTCGCCCACGGCCACGGTCGCTGCCAGGGGGACCCCGGCACGGGCGGCCTCGGTGCGCAGCATGCGCGCCTTCTCCCGGCGGTCGACGACGGCGCCGCGAACGCGTCCTGTCAGGACGCCGTCGGCGATGTCGAGGTCGTTCGCCTTGGCGAAGGACAGACTGAGGCGCTCGGCGAGGGGTGCCAGGACCTGCGAGAAGCCGCCCGAGACGACGCCGACGCGGTGGCCGGCCCCGAGATACGCAGCCACGAGCTCCTCGGCGCCATCGCTCAGTTCGATCCTGCCGGCCACCTCGTCGATCACGGACGAGGGCAGGCCCTCCAGCGCGCGCACCCGGTGGTGCAGGGACTGCGCGAAATCGAGCTCCCCGCGCATCGCCGCCTCGGTCACGGCGGCCACCTCCGCCTCACGTCCGGCGTGTGCGGCGAGCAGTTCGATGACCTCCTGCTTGATCAGCGTCGAGTCGACGTCCATGATCAGCAGCTTCGGGCCGGGTGCGTAGACCGGTGCCGGGACGAGGACCGCTCCGATGCCCGTCCTGCCGGTCCACTCCGATAGCCCCGTGCGGAGAGGGGACAGCCGCGCGGACCCGTCCGCAGGCAGGACGACGTCGACCGTGAGGACGGCGTATGTCGCCGCCCCGGCCGCGGACACTCCCGTGACCTCGGCGCCGAGGTCACGCAGGACGGATACCAGGTCCTCGTGCTGCCCGTCCTCGAGCCGGCGTGCATAGGCGACAACCCTCGCGCTGTCCGCCATGCTTCCCGCCGTACTGTCCGGGATGTGGTCCGGCATGCTGTCCGCTCCTGTCCGTGCCGCTGGCGGCGTCGTCGTGTACTTCCCGTCCTGACCCGGGGACGCCGGGCGCGCCGGGTTCCCTTCCCGGGCGCTGCCGGCGCGACTCCGACGGCGCCTGCCGGAACGGGCACAACCCTCGGGAGGCGCCCGGTTTCGCCACGGAGCCGCTCCTTAGCCTAGTGTCTAGGACCATGAGTGACGTTCTGGAACTGGCGGGAGTGAGCCTCGTCAGGGGCGGCAAGACCCTTCTCGATGACATCGACTGGCAGGTCAGCGAGGGTGAGCGCTGGGTGGTCATGGGCCCCAACGGAGCGGGCAAGACCACGCTGCTGCAGCTCGCGGGTGCGCGCCTGCATCCGACGCGCGGCGTGGTGGGCATCCTCGACGAGGTGATGGGCGCGGTCGACGTGTTCGAGCTCCGCCCCCGCATCGGGCTGGCGTCCGCGGCCCTCGCCTCCCAGGTGCCGGACGACGAGACGGTCCTGAACGTCGTCGTGACCGCCTCCTACGGTGTCACCGGCCGGTGGCGCGAGCAGTACGAGCGCCTCGACGAACGACGCGCCTTCCGCCTCCTCGACACATGGGGCATGTCCCGCTTCATGAACCGTCGCTTCGGCTCCCTGAGCGAGGGCGAGCGGAAGCGTGTGCAGATCGCCCGGGCCCTCATGGCCGATCCGGAGCTGCTCCTCCTCGACGAACCCGCGGCGGGTCTCGACCTCGCCGGTCGCGAGGACCTCGTGCAGCGCCTGACGGAGCTCGCGCGGGACGAGGAAGCGCCGGCCATGGTGCTGGTGACGCACCACCTCGAGGAAGTCCCGCCGGGCTTCACGCACGCGTTGCTCCTCCGCGACGGCAGGGTCGTCGCCGCCGGCCCGCTCTCCGGCGTCCTGACTGAGGAGAACCTGAGCGAAGCGTTCGACGTCGCCCTCAAGGTCACCGAGGAGAACGGCCGCTACAGCGCGGTCGCCCGGGCGTGACGTCGTCGGCCGCTCCGATGACCGGTCCGGGAACCTGATGGCGCTCGTCGAGCTCCACGACGTCGACGATCCGCGCCTGTCGGACTACCGGAACCTCACCGATGTCCAGCTCCGCC
Source organism: Arthrobacter burdickii (assembly GCF_030433645.1). Lineage (NCBI taxonomy): Bacteria > Bacillati > Actinomycetota > Actinomycetes > Micrococcales > Micrococcaceae > Arthrobacter > Arthrobacter burdickii. The sequence continues at coordinate 2,645,555 of NZ_JAROCG010000001.1, read as the reverse complement.
TAGCGAAGGAACCGGCGGAGGGCCTCTACATCGCGGAGAGCTCCAAGGTGCTGCGGCGCGCGATCGACGCCGGCCATGTGCCCCGATCCTTCCTGTTGGCGCCCAAGTGGCTGCCCGACCTGGCGGACGTGCTCGCGCGGTTCCCGTCCGTCCCCGCCTTCGTGGCGCCGGAAGCCACGCTCGAGGCGATCACGGGCTTCCACCTCCACCGCGGCGCCCTGGCCGCCATGCACCGTCCCGAGCCACTCCCGCTCGCCGATGTCCTCGCGTCCGCGCACCGCGTCGCCATCATCGAGGACATGGTGGACCACACCAACCTCGGAGCCGTGTTCCGCTCCGCGGCGGCCCTCGGCATCGACGCCGTCCTGGTGAGCCCCCGTAGCGCCGATCCGCTCTACCGGCGGGCAGTACGCGTGAGCATGGGCAGCGTCTTCCAGGTGCCCTGGGTCCGCCTCGGGACATGGCCGGATGGCCTGGCCGCCGTCCGGGATGCGGGCTTCACCATCGCAGCCCTCGCCCTGGTGCCCGGGGCCATGCCGCTGGGGGAGTTCGCCGCCGGGACGCACGAGCGCCTCGCCCTCCTGCTCGGTACCGAGGGCGACGGACTGAGCGACGGTGCACTCGCCGAGGCCGACGTCGCCCTGACCATCCCGATGCACGGGGGAGTGGACTCGCTCAACGTGGCGGCGGCGGCCGCCGTCGCCTTCTGGGAGTGCCGGTACGATGCCGGCGCGACGTCCGCGCTTTAGCGTCGGAGCGCCTCCTGCGCTAGTATGAGTAGCTGGCCCTGTCGCCAACCTTTCCATCCCCCGTGCCTGGCAAAATCCAGGCAACCAGAGAAGGTAGTCCCGTGAAGTCTGAAATCCACCCCCAGTACCAGTCGGTCGTGTTCCGCGACCTGGCCTCCGACAAGGCGTTCCTGACCAAGTCCACGGTCGGCTCGTCCAAGACCATCGAGTGGGAAGACGGCAACACCTACCCCCTCATCGAGGTCGAGATCTCCTCGGAGTCGCACCCGTTCTACACGGGCAAGCAGCGCATCATGGACTCCGCCGGTCGCGTCGAGCGCTTCAACGCCCGCTTCAAGGGCTTCGGCGGCAAGAAGTAGTCTTCCGCAGTACACCGGACCGAGGCCACGCGCCCGCTTCCACGAGGAAAAGCCATGCCGCTGCGGCGTGGCTTTTCCCGCTTAACGCAGCGTTCACCACAGCAGCGTTAACCACAGCAGCATTCACCAGAGCAGCATTCACCAGAGCAGCATTCACCAGAGCAGCATTCACCAGCACCAGCACCGCGCCCGCAGCGGGCCGGCACCCAGGAGGTCCACCCATGGCACCAGCATCGGACGACGGCCGCCTGCACGGCGAGTTCAAGACGCCGGGCGGCAAGCTCACCGCCGTGGACCTCTCGGTCCGGGACGGGCGCCTCACCGGGGTCTCGGTCAACGGTGACTTCTTCCTCGAGCCGGACGAGGCCCTCCTCGACATCAACGCCGCGCTCGAGGGCCTTCCCGTGGACACGGCGCCCGGGGAACTCGCCAGCGCCATCACGGCACGCCTCGATCCTTCCGCCGTCCTGTTCGGGTTCTCGCCCTCCGCCATCGCCACAGCCGTCCGGCGTGCCCTGGGCCGGGCCACGGGCTTCGCTGACCACCAGTGGGAGATCATCCCGCCGACCCCGCTGTCCACGGCGATGCACGTCGCCATGGACGAGGTCCTGACCCAGGACGTCGGTTCCGGTGCCCGCAACCCGACCCTGCGCTTCTGGGAGTGGCAGTCCCCGTCGGTGGTGATCGGCAGTTTCCAGTCCATGCGCAACGAGGTGGACCCCGAGGGCGCCGCCCGGCACGGTGTGAGCGTCGTGCGCAGGATCAGCGGCGGCGGTGCCATGTTCATGGAGCACGGCAATGCGATCACCTACTCCCTCTACGTGCCGCAGTCGCTCGTGGACGGCATGAGCTTCGCGGACTCGTACCCCTTCCTCGACGCGTGGGTGATGGAGGCCCTCGAGAAGCTCGGCATCCGGGCCTGGTACCAGCCCCTGAACGACATCGCCACGGAGATCGGCAAGATCGGCGGTGCGGCGCAGAAACGGCTCGCCAACGGCGGCATGCTGCACCACGTGACCATGAGCTACGACATCGACGCGGACAAGATGCTCGAGGTGCTCCGCATCGGCAAGGAGAAGATGTCCGACAAGGGCACGAAGAGCGCCAAGAAGCGGGTGGATCCCCTGCGCCGCCAGACGGGCGTGCCTCGCGAAGAGATCATCGACGTGATGATGTCCACCTTCCGGCAGCGCTACGGCGCCGTGGACGCGACGCTGTCCGAGGACGAGCTGCAGCGCGCCGGAGAACTCGTGGAGCGCAAGTTCGGCACCGAGGAGTGGCTCTACCGCGTGCCCTGAGCCTGTGCCCTGAGGGAGCGCAGCAGGTGGTCCCGCTCCTCGAGGACGATGCGGCGCAGTGCTGCCGGGGCGTCGGCATTCCCGTCCAGCCAGGCATCCGTCCGCACGACCACGGGGTGCTCTTCCGGCGCCCCGTCCAGGTCCTGACGCCCCGGGTACAGGCCACGCACGATCCTGCTCGCCATCTCGATGCCACGCGTGGCCCAGACCTCGCGGAGCGCCCCGAAGTAGGGCTCCTCGTAGCGGCCGAGCAGTTCGCGCGGGCCCAGCACGAACCCCTCGATCGCCGCGCTGAGCAGCTCGTTGGACAAGCGGTCGCCGTGCACGGCTTCCTCCCACGTCGCCTTCTTGATCCCCGCGTCCGGGATCGCGGCGGAGGCCAGGGTGAACCCGACCCTTCCCGACGCCGTCGCATCAGCGGCCCGCTCGGCCTCCAGCTCGCCGGGGAGCACGCGTTGCTGTGCCGCCAGTCCCTGCAGGAAGAGCCAGCGCAGCTCGGGGTCGAGGGGCAGCCCTGCGATCCTCTCGTCGCCGTCGAGCACGGCGCGGACGACGTCGGCCGCCCGGGCAGTGGTCCTGGCGGCGGCGGCCAGTGCCCGCGCCCACACGAGCTGCAGGTCTGATCCCGGAGCGGCGGCCCGCAGCCCCTCCTCGAGGAAGCCACTCACCCGGTCGCGCAGGCCGCCACGCCGGCCTGCCGGGGCAAAGCGCTCGACCGCGGTACCGGTATTGGCCAGCAGGACCTGCAGCACGCCTACTCCGGTCTCGGCCGGCGCGGCGAGCAGAACGGCGTCGAGGTAGGAGTCCACCGGCAGGCGGGCGTCCCTCGTGCTGGACCACAGGGCCGTCAGGCACGTCGCCCGGGCCAGTGGGTCGCGCAGGCGGTCGACCGAGGACAGCAGGGTCGAGAGCGAACGCTCGTCGAAGGAGAGCTTGGCGTAGGTCAGGTCGTCGTCATTGACCAGCAGGAGGTCGGGCTGCAGGGTCCCGGCGAGGGCAGGGACCGGAGTCCGGCCACCCTTGACGGTCACCGCCTCGGCGCCCGTCCGCACGAGCCAGCCCTCGGCGTCGAAGGAGTACAGGCCCAGCCTGATCCGGTGGGGACGGGGCTCCTCCGCGCCCGTGACCGGGTCCACCGCGTCCTGCACGATCGTGACCTGTCGGAGCACGCCGCCGTCGGCGGCGACCTCCGCCCCGAGGGACGGCACGCCGGACGTCTGCAGCCAGGACCGCGACCAGGTGCCGAGGTCCCGGCCCGTGGCGGTGGCGAGCACGTCGAGGAGATCGGCGAGCGTCGTGTTCCCGTACTCGTGTTTCCGGAAGTACCGGCGCGCGGCGTCGGTGAACGCATCCCGCCCGACGAAGGCCACGAGCTGCTTCAGCACCGAGGCGCCCTTGGCGTACGTGATGCCGTCGAAGTTCTGCTTCGCGGCCTCGAGGTCCGGGATGTCGGCGACGATCGGGTGCGTCGTCGGCAGCTGGTCCTGCACGTAGGCCCACGACTTCCGGCGGTTCGCGAAACTCACCCAGGACGTGCTCCACCGCGTGGCCTCCGCCACCGCGAGCGCGCCCATGTAGTCCGCGAAGGACTCCTTGAGCCACAGGTCGTCCCACCAGGACATGGTCACGAGATCCCCGAACCACATGTGCGCCATCTCGTGCAGGATCGTGTTGGCCCGCGCCTCGCGCTGTGCTTCGGTGGCCGCCGACTGGAACACGTAGTTCTCCGTGAAGGTCACCAGGCCGGGGTTCTCCATGGCGCCGAGGTTGTACTCGGGGACGAACGCCTGGTCGTACTTGCCGAAGGGGTACGGGTAGTCGAACAGGTCGTGGAAGAAGTCGAGGCCGCGCCGGGTGGTATCGAAGATCTCCGGCGCGTCGAAGGACGGCGCGAGGGAGCGGCGGCAGAACAGGGCCAGCGGCACCTCGAGGCCTTCCCCGGCCGTCCCGGGCGCACCGGTCCACGAGTCGGTCTCGCAGTGGTACGGGCCGGCAAGGATGGTGGTGATGTAGGTCGAGATCCGCCGGGTCGGCTCGAAGGTCCACCGCACGGCCGAGTCGGCTACGTCGTCGAGCGGCACGGCCGTCACCTCCGCGCCGTTCGAGGCCACGGTCCAGCCGGCGGGTGCGATCACGCGGAAGGAGAAGGAGGCCTTGAGGTCCGGCTGCTCGAAGTTCGCGAAGACGCGGCGCGCATCGGCCGGCTCGTACTGGGTGTAGAGGTAGGTCTCCCCGTCGGCGGGATCCACGAACCGGTGGAGTCCCTCACCGCTCGCACTGTAGGCCGCGCGTCCCTCCACCGTCACGGTGTTCGAGGACGCGAGGTCGTCGAGGAGGACCCTGGCACCATCGCTCACGGCGGTCGGATCCAGCACCCGTCCGTTCAGTTCCACCGCGGTGACCTCGCCGATGAAGTCGAGGAACGTCGAGCTGCCGGGTTCGCGGCACGTGAACTCCACGGTGGTGGTGCTCCGGTACGTCCCCTCCCCGGCATCCCGGGCGCCCGAGAGATCGAGCTCGACGGCGTAGCTCCCGGTCTCCAGCAGGGCCGACCGCGCGGCCGCCTCGTCGCGGCGCAGGTTCTCGTTCTCCATCCGGCCATTCAATCACGCAGCCCCTCCGCTTCGTTTCGGGCATGTTAACGGCGCGCGTGGCGGTGCGGACGGCACTTCATCCATGGCACTGTGGGGGTATGTCCGAGCTCTTCGCTGACTATCCAGCCGCCGCCCGCAAGACGACCGCCTTCGATGAGATGTTCGATGCCGGGTACCTTCCGCGCACCGAATACGGCCAGGTCGCGGCCGCCCTGGACGCACTCAACCTCGCCGATGTCACAGCCCGCGCCGACTCGATGGCGCGCACCTTCCTCGACCGCGGCGTCACCTTCGACTTCGCCGGTGAGGAGCGTCCCTTCCCGCTCGATATCGTGCCGCGCGTGATCGCGGGCAGCGACTGGGAGGTCCTGGAACGCGGCGTCGCGCAGCGCGTGAAGGCGCTCGAGGCGTTCCTCAGCGACGTCTACGACAAGATGACGGTGGTGTCCGACGGGGTGATACCGCGGCAGCTCATCACCTCCAGCGCCCATTTCCACCGGGAGGTCGCCGGGTTCGCTCCGGCGGGAGGCGTGCGCGTCCACATCTCGGGGATCGACGTCGTGCGGGACCAGCAGGGCACGTTCCGTGTCCTCGAGGACAACGTCCGCGTGCCCAGCGGTGTCAGTTACGTGCTGGAGAACCGGCGGGCCATGGCCAAGGGGCTCCCGGAGGCCTTCGGGCAGCAGCACATCCGGCCGGTCGAGGAATACCCGCGCCGCCTCCTCGCCGCCCTGCGCAAGACAGCGCCTCCCGGCGTCGAGGAACCCACCGTCGTGGTGCTGACGCCCGGGGTCTTCAACTCCGCCTATTTCGAGCACACGCTGCTCGCCGGGCTCATGGGCGTCGAACTCGTGGAGGGACGCGACCTGATCTGCCGAGGCAACCGCGTGTACATGCGGACGACGGCGGGGGAGCAGCGCGTGGACGTCATCTACAAGCGCATCGACGACGAGTTCCTCGACCCCCTGCAGTTCCGCGCTGACTCGGTGCTCGGGTGTCCCGGCATCGTCAACGCCGCCCGCGCCGGCATGGTGACCATTGCGAACGCCGTCGGCAACGGCGTCGCCGATGACAAGCTCGTCTACACCTACGTCCCCGACCTCATCCGGTACTACCTGGGCGAGGAGCCCATCATCGCCAACGTGGACACGTACCGGCTCGAGGATGCCCCGGCACGTGAGGAAGTGCTCGACCGGCTCGATGAACTCGTCGTGAAGCCCGTGGACGGCTCCGGCGGCAAGGGACTCGTCATCGGCCCGGACGCCACGAAGGCCGAACTCGACATCCTCCGCGCCAAGGTCCTCGAGGACCCGCGCGGCTGGATCGCCCAGCCGGTCCTCCAGCTCTCCACCGTGCCGACCATGTCGGGGGGCCAGTTCAGCCCCCGCCACGTGGACCTGCGGCCCTTCGCCGTCAACGACGGCGAGGAGGTCTGGGTGCTTCCCGGCGGGCTGACGCGCGTGGCCATGAAGGAGGGCTCCCTGATCGTGAACTCGAGCCAGGGCGGAGGCTCCAAGGACACCTGGGTGGTGGACGGCGAAGTGCGCGGTCCGGCGGACGTGCCGCAGGAACGCCCGGCGGTGACCGTCCGCGAACGCACCAGCGTCTGGCCGATCGAGACCAACTGGCAGGACAAGCAATCGGAGCAGCAGCAGCAATGACCGACGCCGTCTCCCCGACTTCCCCGACTTCCCCGACTTCCATGGAAGGCAGGCCTCATGCTCAGCCGCATCGCTGAATCCCTCTTCTGGATCGGCCGCTACGTCGAACGCGCCGACGGGACGGCGCGCATCCTCGACGTCCACCTCGAACGGCTCAACCAGATGCCGCTCGCCCAGCAGCGGGAGACCTCCCGGCAGCTGCTCGGCGTCATGGGCAGCCTGCCCGAGAAGGACGACATCGACCTCTCGGACCTGCTCCAGGCCCTCGCCTACAACCGGACGAGCGCCACCTCCATCGCCGGCGCCCTGGGAGCCGCTCGGGAGAACGCGCGACGTGCCCGCGAGACCGTCTCGAGCAGCGTCTGGGAGAGCCTGAACACCACGTGGTACGGCCTGACCCAGCACCGCAAGGACGTCGTCGGGACCTACCGCTTCTGCCACTGGGTGGTGGAGCGGACGGCGATGATCCGGGGACTGTCGGACACCACCATGAGTCACGACGAGTCGTGGCAGTTCCTGGTCCTCGGGCGCAGCCTCGAACGCGCCGACATGACGGCCCGGATGCTCTCCACGCACGACGTCCACGCTGCGGGCCTGTCCTGGGTCAACATGCTGCGGTGTGCAGGCGCGTACGAGTCGTTCCTCCGGACGCGGCGGGCCTCCTTCGGCGACCAGCAGGCCGCGGAGTTCCTGCTCCTGGACCGCCTGTTCCCGCGATCCATCGTCTATGCGCTGGGCGACGCCGAGAAGTGCCTCACGAAGCTGAACCCCGCGTACCAGCGCGTCGGGTTCATCAATGACGCCACGCGGATCGTCGGGCAGGCGAGGACCTTCCTCGAATTCCACCAGACGCAGGACCTGATGTCCGAACTGCCCGAGCACATGGACCGCATCCAGAAGGCCTGTGCGCGGGCGTCGGACGCCGTGTCCCGCACGTACTTTTCCCAGGCGGACGAGCTGTCCTGGGTTGGAGAGGTCTCATGACACGCCTGCTGATCGAGCACCGCACCGGCTACGACTACCGCGGCCGGGTCTCGCTGTCCTACAACGAGGCCCGTATGACCCCCCTCACCGACCCGCAGCAGGTGGTCCTCGAGTCCACCCTGAAGGTCAGTCCGTCGAGCGCCGCCGTGTCCACCTACCGGGACTACTGGGGCACCCGCGTGACGTCGTTCGACCTCCATGTGCCGCACGAGCACCTCGAGGTCACGGCCCTCTCCACCGTCGAGGTCAGCCGGGTGGAGCGCGTACCCGGCGAGGCCGAGATCCTGTCCTGGGAGGACCTCGCCGCCCCGTCCCTCACCGACGAGTTCGCCGACTGGCTGGCCCAGACGAACCTCAGCGAGCCGGGCGAGGAGGTGCGCGCGCTGGTCGCCGACCTCGCGGGCGACCGCAACCCCCACGAGACGGCACGGGCTGTGTTCGACTGGCTGCGGCAGCAGATGGACTACGTCCAGGGCGCCACCGGCGTGCAGACGAGCGCCCGCGACGCCTGGGCGGAACGTGCGGGCGTCTGCCAGGACCTCGCGCACGTCGCGATCGGAGCCCTGCGCAGCCTCGGCATCCCCGCGCGGTACATCTCCGGCTACCTGCACCCCCGCCGCAGCGCTGGTATCGGTGAGACGGTCGCCGGGCAGTCGCACGCCTGGGTGGAGTGGTACGACGGCGAGTGGCGCGGCTGGGATCCGACCAACAGCGGCCCGGTGAGCGACTTCCACGTGTCCGTGGCCCGCGGCCGAGACTACCGCGATGTCTCCCCGCTCAAGGGGATCCTGTCCGGTGGTGGGGGATCGACGCTCAACGTGACGGTCGCCATCACCAGGGTCGCCTAGCGCCTCCCGTGCGGACCCGCACGCAGAGAGGCCCCCGGCACGTGCCGGGGGCCTCTCTGCGTGTGCGTCAGACCACGGGGTAGGCCGGCGCGACGACCTGGCCCTTGCTGACGATCGTCAGCCCTGAATCGGTGACCGCGAAGCCGCGGCTGCGGTCCAGCTCGAAGTCGACGCCGATCTGTGCGCCCGCAGGGATGCGGACGTTCTTGTCGATGATGGCACGACGGACCACTGCACCGGCGCCGACGGTGACCTTGTCGAGGAGCACGCATCCCGTCACTTCGGCGGACTCGTCGACGAACACATCCGTTGCAAGGATGGAGGTGTTCACGGCGCCGCCGGAGACGACGACGCCGGCCGAGACGATCGAGTCGTGCGCCTCGCCGGGACGGCCCGACGCGCTGCGCACGAACTTCGCCGGTGGCGAGACGCTCTGGCGCGTGTAGATGGGCCACTGCAGGTTGTAGAGGTTGAAGAGCGGCAGGGGCGAGATGAGGTCCATGTTGGCGTCGTAGTACGAATCCATGGTGCCGACGTCCCGCCAGTACTGGCGGTCGCGTTCGGTGGAACCGGGAATTTCGTTGGTCGTGAAGTCGTACACCGCGGCGTCGTTCCGCTCGACGAAGTAGGGGATGATGTCCCCGCCCATGTCGTGCTTGGTATCGAGCCGTGCGGCGTCGTCCTCCAGCGCCTTCAGCAGAGCATCGGTGGTGAAGACGTAGTTGCCCATGGAGGCGAGGAAGCTGTTGGGGTCGTCCGGCAGGCCCGGCGTCGTCTTCGGCTTCTCGACGAAGGCCGCGATGCGTCCGGGATCGTTCTGATCTGTCTCGATGACACCGAACTGGTCCACGAGGTTCATCGGCTGCCGGACCGCCGCGACGCTCACGGAGGCGCCGCTCTGAATGTGTGCCTCGACCATCTGGCTGAAGTCCATGCGGTACACGTGGTCGGCGCCGATCACGACGACGATGTCGGGTTGGGCGTCGTGGATCAGGTTCAGGGACTGGTAGATCGCGTTCGCGCTGCCGAGGAACCAGCTCTTGCCGCGGCGCTGCTGCGCGGGGACCGAGGCGATGTACTGCTGCAACTGCGTGGACATCCGCCAGGTCTCCGAGACGTGCCGGTCGAGGCTGTGCGACTTGTACTGCGTCAGCACCACGATCTGGAGGTATCCCGAGTTGACGAGGTTCGACAGCGCGAAGTCGATCAGGCGGTAGCTCCCCGCGAAGGGCACGGCCGGCTTGGCCCTGTCCGCGGTCAGCGGCATCAGCCGCTTGCCTTCTCCGCCTGCCAACACCACGGCAAGTACTTTCTTCGGTGCCACTATCGACCCCCCGCTCTTCCTTGAGTGTTCTGCCTTGGCGACCTGTGGTCGATCAAGCGTCGGTCCACACACCCGGAACCCTTCCGGTCACTTCACACTAGAGGACTCCGGCGCACTGCACTACGTTGGGATGGTGCGAGTAGACATTGTGACCAAGGAGTTCCCGCCCGAGATCTATGGTGGCGCGGGGGTGCACGTCGCCGAACTGAGCAGGGTCCTTGCGCCGCAGGTGGACCTCCGGGTCCACGCATTCGGTGCAGCCCGGCCGGAGGACTACCACGGCGCATCCGTGCGTTCGTACGGCGTTCCGGAGGGGCTCGCCGGAGCGAACGCCGCCGTGCAGACCCTCGGCACAGACCTCCAGATGCTGGACGCCATCGGTGGCGCCGACCTCGTGCACTCGCACACCTGGTACGCCAACATGGCCGGGCACCTCGCGTCCTTGCTGCACGGCATCCCGCACGTCCTGAGCGCGCACAGCCTCGAGCCGCTGCGCCCCTGGAAGGCCGAGCAGCTCGGTGGCGGCTACGCCCTCTCGTCCTGGGTGGAGAAGACCTCCTACGAGGCGGCCGCGGCCGTCATCGCCGTGTCCGCCGGCATGCGGGCCGACATCCTCCGCAGCTATCCCGACGTCGACCCCGGCAAGGTGCACGTGGTCCACAACGGCATCGACGTCGCGCAGTGGTCGCGCGACGAGGACGACGACGCCCTCCGCGCCCACGGCATCGACCCGGACCGCCCGAGCGTGGTCTTCGTGGGCCGCAATACGCGGCAGAAGGGAGTGCCGTACCTCCTCCGTGCCGCCGCCCACCTGCCGGCCGACGTGCAGCTCGTCCTCTGCCTCGGCGCCGCCGACACACCGGAGCTGGCGGCCGAGACCGAGGTGCTCATCTCGGACCTGCGCGAGCGGCGCGGCTCCGTGGTGCTGATCGAGAAGATGCTGCCGCGGCGCGAGGTCATCCAGATCCTCAGTCACGCCACCGTGTTCGCCTGCCCGTCCATCTACGAACCCCTCGGCATCGTTAACCTCGAGGCGATGGCCTGCGGCGCCGCCGTCGTCGCCTCGGCCACGGGAGGCATCCCGGAGGTGATCGACGACGGCGTGACCGGAACCCTGGTGCCCCTCGAACAGGTCCAGGACGGCACGGGGACGCCCCTGGACCCGGAGAAGTTCGTGGCCGATTTCGCTGCGGCGCTCAACGCTCTCGTCGAGGACCCCGCGAGGGCGACCGCCATGGGCGCGGCAGGGCGCGAGCGGGCGGAGCGGCACTTCGACTGGGGCTCGATCGCGGAGACGACGCTCGGGGTGTACCGCAGCGTCCTCTGACGCCGGCAATGCCCGGGTCCGGGCGTCGGTGCCCGGGACAGTAGGCAGGCAGTTGCTCCCGGCAGGAGCTCCGCACGGAGAAAGGCCCGGATTGCCGGGCCTTTCCCATGTGCGGTGCCCGCGGTGCTGTAGCCGCGCGTCAGCGCTTGGCGCGCGCCCTTCCGGCCTTGCGGGCTTTCCTCTCCGTGGCTGAGCGCGCCAGGAGCGTCTTCTCGTCGATCGGGGCGTCCCCGCTCGCGCGGTGGCGCCGTGCGTACTCGACGGCTTCCTCCTGGCGCTGCTGCTCCGCACCGCCGGCGATGGCGGAGCGCACGTGCTCGGGCCCGTACCCGAAGGCTTCGACGAGGTCGAGGGCATGCGGACGGATCTTGGCCAGCAGGCGGTTGATGTAGCCGTCGAGTGTCCGCGCTCGCTGGGAGGACAGCCGTCCGTTCATGAGGAACCAGGCCAGGTCCTTCTCGATCAGGCACAGGCCGAACAGGTCGCGCAGGCGCGTGAGGATCTCCCGCGTGCCCGGGTCCTTGATCTGCTGGAGGCCCCGTGTGAACGCCTCCCACTGCAGCAGCTCGGCGTGGGCGTGGGCCACCTCGATGAGCTCGTTCTGGTGCTCGTTGAACAGGGCCGCCGACTCCTCCTGCGACTTGCCCTTGGCGCCACGCAGTTCGGCGGCGAGTTCCGCCACGCGGGACTGCACCCGGTCCGTCAGGAGTTCGTGCTGCGTGTCCTCGTCACGCAGTGCGATGGCCGACTTCTTCCCGGACCCGGAATCCGCGACGGTCTGCGCGACGCGGCGGAGGCCCGAGCGGTGGAGGGTCCTGCCTGCTGCCTGGGACACCGCGTACCGCGCAAGGACGCCGAAGTCGACGCCCTTGAACTCCTTCGCGTAGTCGGTCAGCAGGCGCTTGGCGACGAGCTGCAGCAGGACGTTGTTGTCGCCCTCGAACGTGACGTAGACGTCCAGGTCGGCGCGCAGTGACGCGAACCGGTTCTCGATGAGGAAGCCCTGGCCACCCGTCGCCTCGCGGCACTCCTGCAGCGTGTCGAGCGCCAGCCAGGTGCTGAGCGGCTTGAAGGCGGCGGCCAGCGTCTCGAGGTCCTGGCGGTCCTCGTCGGTGTCGTGGTCGCCGGAGAACACGTCGTCGAGCTTCTCGAGGAGTTCCTCGTGGGCGAAGGCCGCGGCGTAGGTTGCTGCGAGGCGCGGCAGGAGCCGGCGCTGGTGCCGCTGGTAGTCCATCAGCACCTCTTCCCTGAGGTCCGACGACGCGTTGAACTGGCGGCGCTGGGTGGAGTAGGTGATGGCCGCGGTCAGCGCGAGCTTGCTCGCGGCGACGGCGGCGCCGTCGAGCGAGACGCGGCCCTGCACGAGGGTCCCGAGCATGGTGAAGAAGCGGCGGCCAGGGGAGGCGATGGGCGAGGAGTAGGAGCCGTCCGGTGCGACGTCGCCGTAGCGGTTCAGCAGGTTGGTGCGGGGCACCCGGACGTCCGTGAAGTGCAGCCGGCCATTGTCGATGCCGTTGAGGCCGCCCTTGATCCCGTCGTCCTCGCCGCCCACCCCGGGCTTGAAGGTTCCGTCCTCGTTGCGCAGTTCCACGTAGAGGCCGTGCACGCCGTGGTTGACCCCGTTGGTGATGAGCTGCGCGAAGACGACGGCGGCGCGCCCGTCGATGGCCCCGTTGCCGATGTAGTCCTTCCAGGCAGCCCGGAAGGGCGTGTGGATGACGAACTCGTCGGTCGCCGGGTCGAAGGTGGCCGTGGTCGCGATGCTCGCGACGTCGCTGCCGTGGCCCGTCTCGGTCATCGCGAAGCAGCCCGGGATCTCCATGTTCATGATGCCGGGTAGCCAGGCCTCGTGGTGCTTCTCGGTGCCCAGGTGCATGACGGCCGAGCCGAAGAGCCCCCACTGCACGCCGGCCTTGATCTGGAGCGAGGGGTCGGCGACGACGAGTTCCTCGAACCCTGCGACGTTGCCGCCGTGGTCGCCGTCCCCGCCGAAGGCTGTCGGGAAGGCGCGGTGGACCGCCTTCTGCTCCACCAGGTAGTGGAGCTGGTCGAGGCACCGCCGGCGGTGGTCGTGATGGGTGAGCCCCTCGATCTTGTGCAGCTCGGGGCGGCCGACGAGTTCCCGCGCAACCCGCCGCACGTGCGCCCACCTGCCGAGGAGCAGTTGGCCGAGCTCCGCTGTGTCCACGGTGGCCTGTTCGTCGTCCCTGATGTCGACCGTGGCGGGAATCTGCTGGGGGCCGGAGATGGTCTGGGTCATGGCGTGTCCTTCGCGGATCGGAGGGTTTCAGGGGAAGACGGGGAACGTCGGGGAGCCGGGGGAACAAGGGCTTCGTACCGGCTGATGCCGTCGAAGAGCCAGCCGGTGATGTGGCGGGCCATCTGCTCCTCGGTGGGCTTGTCAGGCCCGTCAGGGGAGCAGAGCCAGTGCTCCCCGGCCGCCCGGACCATGCCGATCGCTGCTGCCGGCCAGTACTGGGGCACGGCGCCATCGGGCCCCACGGACCGGTCGGGGCGCAGCACGGCTCGCATCGGCCGCGAGAGCATCTCGGTGACCGCCGCGAGGAAATGGGCGAGTGTGTCCTGGGTGCCGTCGTCGGCGGCCGTGGACTCGGCGATCCCCACCCGGGTGACGAAGGCATAGACGTTGGGGGAGGTCCGGGCCATCTGGAGGTACGCCAGCACCATCGAGTACAGGCCTTCCCGCGGCGTCGGTGCGGCCTTTGCGGCGTCGAGCACCTTCTGCTGCATCTGGGCGATGACCACCTCGGCCATGGCCCGCTGCAGTCCGGTCTTGTCACCGAAGTAGCGGTAGTAGACCGACTTGGACGTGTCGGCGGCGGCGGCGATGTCCTCCATGGACGCCCCGGGTCCGAGGGTGCTGATCGCCCGCCTCGCCGTCTTGATGAGCTGCCGCCGCCTCTCGGCGCGGTGCTCCTTCCAGCGGCTGGAACGGCCGTCCGTCACCGTCGGCGTGCCGTTCGCCGTGTCGTTGGTGAGGGCCTCGGCCGCCCCCTCTGGAACGTCAGGGAGACTCTCCTCGGGGGTGACCAGCAGGGTCGGCACAGACTTCATGATACCCAGCGTATCAGGTACGCTAGGTATCGGTAATCACCCTTCGTATCAGGAGCACTCCCATGGCAGATCAGGCCGGCGCGCAGAACACCGCCCCGTCACTCCGCACGGCAGTCGTCATCGGCGGCAACCGTATCCCGTTCGCCCGCTCCGGCGGCGCCTACGCCTACTCGTCCAACAAGGACATGCTCATCGCCGCGCTGGACGGCCTTGTGGCCCGCTTCGGCCTGCAGGGCGAGCGCATCGGCGAAGTGGCCGCCGGCGCGGTCCTGAAGCACTCCCGCGACTTCAACCTCACCCGCGAAGCGGTCCTCGGTTCCGCCCTCTCGCCCGAGACCCCCGCCTACGATCTCCAGCAGGCCTGCGCCACCGGACTGGAGACCGTGGTGGGTCTGTCCAACAAGATCAAGCTCGGCCAGATCGAGTCCGGCATCGCCGGCGGGGTCGATTCCGCCTCGGATGCCCCGATCGTGGTGAGCGAAGGCCTGCGGCGGGTGCTGCTCGATCTCTCGCGCGCCCGGACCACGCAGCAGAAGATCAAGGCGCTCAGTGCCCTCCGCCCGAAGGACCTCTCACCGAACGCGCCCACCACCAGCGAGCCGCGCACCGGCCTGTCCATGGGGGAGCACCAGGCCCTCACCACGGCAGCCTGGGGCATCACCCGGGAGGCTCAGGACGAGCTCGCCTACCGTAGCCACCAGAACCTCGCCGAAGCCTACGAGCGCGGCTTCTTCACCGACCTCATGACCCCCTACCGCGGCCTGACCCGGGACGCGAATCTCCGCGCCGATACCTCTCTGGAGAAGCTGGCCGGCCTCAAGCCCGTCTTCGGCAAGGGACTCGACACGCCGGCCACGATGACTGCCGGCAATTCGACGCCGCTTACCGACGGCGCCGCCCTCGTCCTGCTCGGCAGCGAGGAATACGCCACGGCCAACAACCTGCCGATGCTCGCGAACATCGTCGACGCCGAAGCCGCGGCGGTCGACTTCGTCCACGGCGAGGAGGGCCTGCTCATGGGAGGCGTCCACGCCGTGCCCCGCCTGCTGGAGCGCAACGGGCTCACGTTCGAGGACTTCGACTTCTTCGAGATCCACGAGGCCTTCGCGGCGACCGTGCTCAGCGCGCTCGCCGCCTGGGAGGACCCGGACTACTGCAAGCGCGTCCTCGGGCTCGACGGAGCGCTCGGCAGCATCGACCGCTCGAAGCTCAACGTCAACGGCTCCTCGCTCGCGGCCGGGCATCCCTTCGCCGCCACCGGCGGGAGGATCGTCGCGTCGCTCGCCAAGACGTTGTCCGAGAAAGGCGGACGAGGCCTCATCTCCATCTGCGCCGCAGGCGGCCAGGGCGTCGTCGCGATCCTCGAGGCGAGGAACTGATGGCCGACAACTACCTGGACCTCGTCAATACGTCGCTGCCCGGCAGGATCGCCAAGGCCCTCGGGTTGCCGCGGCCCTCGGTCCTCCGGCGCTACACCCCGGGTGAGGCCCTTGCTGAGATGCCGGTGCTCGTCACCGGGTCGGGCGCCGGAGCGGATGCGCTCGCCGACCAGCTGCTCGGCTGGGACATCGAGGTGCGCCGCCACGTCCTTCCGGGCGAGAAGCTCAGTGCGGCCATCGTGGTCCTCGACCGGGCAGCAGCACCGGCGGACCTCGCCGCCCCGATGCTCGAACTCGGGCAGGCGGTGAAGCTCCTGGTCCCCGGAGGGCGGGTGGTCGGTATCTTCCGGTCCCCGGCCGAGACGGCCGACCCCGCCGAGGCTGCTGCGCGGCAGGGCGTCGACGGAGCCCTGCGATCCGTGGCCCACGAACTGCGCGGGGGAGCGACCGCCAACGGGATCATCCTGCGCGGCGCCGCCACGACGACGGACCCGACCACCCTCGGTGCACTCCGGTTCTTCCTGTCCGGCAGGAGCGCCTACGTGGACGGGCAGTTCCTCGACGTGGCGGTCGCCCCTGCGGAAAGCGTCGCCGAGTTCGCTGCAGCCACCACGGCGGAGGGCGAAGGCGTCCCCGACCGGCCGCTCGCGGGCAGGACGGCCGTGGTCACCGGTGCGGCGCGCGGTATCGGCGCGAAGATCGCCGAGGTCCTCGCCCGCGACGGCGCCCGCGTGGTCGCCGTCGACGTACCGGCTGCAGGGGAGCAGCTCGCCCAGGTCGCCAACCGGGCCGGTGGCACCGCCCTCCAGGTCGACATCACCGAACCCGAAGCCGCGGCGCGCATCCTCGAGCATGTGGGGCAGCGCTACGGCGTCCTGGACATCGTCGTGCACAACGCCGGCATCACCCGGGACAAGCTGCTGGCCAACATGGACGCGGCACGGTGGGATTCCGTGATCGCGGTGAACATCGCCTCCCAGCTGCGGATGAACGAGCAGATCCTCGCCTCGCCCGTCTTCTCCGCGACCGGTCGCATCATCAGCCTCGCCTCGACGAGCGGCATCGCCGGCAACCGCGGACAGAGCAACTACGCGGCGTCGAAGGCGGGAGTGATCGGCATGGTCCGCGCGCAGGGCGCAGCCTTCGACGGAAGCGCCCGGACCATCAATGCGGTGGCGCCAGGATTCATCGAGACGGACATGACCGCGAAGATCCCGCCGCTCCGGCGGCAGGTCGCCCGCCGGCTGAGCAGCCTGCAGCAGGGCGGCCTTCCCGTGGACGTCGCGGAGACCATCGCCTTCCTGGCTTCCGATGCTGCAGCCGGCATCAACGGGCAGGTGGTCCGCGTCTGCGGGCAGAACCTGGTGGGCGCGTGAGTGGGATGGCGCGTGACACGGTCCTGCCTGCGCTGCCGGGGCTTCCCGCGCTCTACCGGCGTGCCGTCACCCTGGCCGCGCAGCGCTCGCTGGGGCGTGCGGCCGCGCCGTCCGTGCTCCCTGCCGTCCGGCACCGCGTCGACGGTGTCCGGACCGACCTCGCGGCGCTCACCCGGTTCCAGCGGCTGATCGGGTCTGCGGGGCGGGACCAGCTTCCGTCGGCCTACCTCCACACCCTCGCCTTCCCGGTGGCCATGAGCGTCCTCGCGCGCCCCGACTTCCCCCTGCCCCTGCTGGGCATGGTGCACCTCAGCAATGAAGTGCACCAGGACCGGCAGGTCAGCGCTTTCGAGCCGCTCGACGTCGTGGCCTACGCCGAGAACCTGCGCCCCCATGCGGCCGGCACCCAGCTGGACGTCGTCACGGAGATCTCGGCAGGGGATCACCGCGTCTGGACGGGCCGCTCGGTCTACCTGGCCCGAGGAGTCCGGCTGGCTGACACGGCTCCGGAACAGCGGCGCGAGGACCGCCCGCCCTTCGCCGCGCCCACCCCCACCGGTGTCTGGACCCTCGATGGGGGCATCGGCCGCCGCTACGCCGCCGTGTCGGGGGACTGGAACCCGATCCACCTCAGCGGGCCGACGGCGAAGGCATTGGGCAGGACGACGCCGATCGCCCACGGCATGTACCTGGCCGCGCGCATGGTGGACCAGGCTGTGGCCGCTCCCTCCGGTGGCCTGGACTGGCGCATCGACTTCGCCGCCCCCGTGCCGCTGCCCGGAGTCGTCACGACGTCGTTCTCGCGGACGCCCGGCGACGGGGGCGGGCGGATCGACGCGATCGGCTGGTCGGCCAAGCGCCGGCGACCGCACTTCACGGGATGGGTGCGCGCGGACTAAGGCGACGCGACCACGCACTGCCTGATGGTGCGTGGACCGCGCCGTACCCGGGGTTCGAGCTCCACCGGCCGCCCTAGACTGGGGCCATGACCGGCTCCTTCCTGGCAGACCGCGCGGCCGAGCTCGACGCCGCCGATCCGCTCGCACACCACCGCACCCTCTTCCTCGGCACCGACGGCGACGCCGTGCGCTCCTACCTCGACGGCAACTCGCTCGGGCGTCCATTGGCGACGACGGCAGACAGCCTCGCCTCGTTCGTCACGGACCAGTGGGGCGGCCGCCTCATCAGGGGCTGGGACGAGGGGTGGCTGGTCCTGCCGGAACAGATCGGCGACCAGCTGGGCCGGGTGGCGCTGGGTGCTGCCGCCGGACAGTGCATCGTGGCGGACTCGACGAGCGTCCTGCTGTACAAGCTCGCCCGGGCCGCGGTGGCGGAGCGTCCGGAGCGGACGGAGATCGTCATCGACCGTGACAACTTCCCGACGGACCGCTTCCTCGTCGAGGGCATCGCGCGCGAGCGCGGGCTCACGCTCCGCTGGATCGACGTGGCGTCCGACGGCGGTGCGACACCCGCCGACGTCGCCGCCGCCGTCGGCCCCCAAACGGCCCTCGTCCTGCTCAGCCACGTCGCCTACCGCTCCGGCTTCATCGCCGACGTACCGGCCATCACCCGGACCGCCCACGACGCCGGCGCCCTCGTGCTCTGGGACCTGAGCCACTCCGTCGGCTCCGTTCCGGCCGACCTGGACGCGTGGGACGTCGACTATGCGGCTGGCTGCAGCTACAAGTACCTGAACGGCGGGCCGGGCGCTCCCGCCTGGGCCTACGTGGCAAAGCGGCACCTGGCCACGCTCGACCAGCCGATTCTCGGCTGGCTGGGCAGCGCCGATCCCTTCGCGATGGGGTCCGCGTACCAACCGGCGGACGGCATCCGCCGCCTGGTCTCGGGTACGCCGCCCATCGTGGGCATGCTGGCGATGCGCGACATGATCACCCTGATCGAGGAGGTCGGCATGGCGGCGGTGCGCAGCAAGTCCGAACTCCTGACGTCCTTCGCCGTCGAGGCGGTCGACGAGATCCTGGCGCCCCACGGGGTGGTCATCGCCTCGCCACGGGCCGCATCCGAGCGGGGAAGTCACATCACGATCGACCACCCGGCCTTCGCCGGGATGGTGCCGGAGCTGTGGCAGGAAGGGGTCGTGCCCGACTACCGGAACCCGAACGGGATCCGGCTGGGACTCTCACCCCTGTCGACGTCGTTCGGTGAAGTGGCGGTCGCCATCGGCGCCATCGCCGCTCGTCTCGCCTCGCCACGGGAACGGGCAGCGGGGGAGTAGGCGTTATCGACGCCGTCCTCCGGATGGAGGAGCGCATCGTCGACGGCCTGGCGCGGGCTGCACCGCCGGACGTCGGCATCGCGGGACTGATCGCGATCGTGCTGGCTGCGATCGCGCTGTCGGTGCCACGCCGTACCTGGCGGTACTTCGGCCTGTTCGTCACGGTCGTCCATGAACTCGGCCATGCGGCGGCGGCTCTCCTGACGCTGCAGCGCGTCACCGGGGTCACCCTCCGCCTCGACCATTCGGGCACGACCACCAGCATCGGGCCGCGCGGTTGGCGCACCGCCTTCACGACGTTCTGGGGGTACCCGGTGCCCGCCGTCGCCGGCGCGGTCCTCGTCTCCTGTGCTGCCTACGGATGGGCGTCGGCAGCACTGTCCGTCGGAGCGCTGATCCTGGTGGCCGCTCTCGTCCTCATCCGGAACCTGCAGGGCGTCCTCATCCTGGGCGGCTGTGCGGGAGCTGCCCTGGCGGTCGTCTGGTTCGGCGGAGGGACGCGGGCCGGCTACGCCTGCCTCGTCCTCGGCCTCGCCCTGCTCGTGGGCTCCTGCCGGGACTGGGTGAAAGTGGTGAGGGTCCATGCGCGACGGCGCGACCTTCGGTCGTCGGACGCCTACCTGCTCCAGCACGCGACACGCGTCCCGTCCCCGCTCTGGCTCGGGATGTTCGCGCTCGTCATCGGGATGGCCCTGCTGTCGTCGCTGGAACCGCTTGCGCGGATCGCGGACCTCGCAGCCATCGGATGAGGAGTACCAGCCCGTCAGGTGCTCGTGTGGCGGTTGTGGCCTGAACTGTACGGGGCGCCCTGCTGCCGGCACAGGTCGTCGAACAATTCGTTGACGGCCTGGGAGATGCAGTCGCGTTCGTGCACGGGCAGCTCGATCAGGCCGTGGAGATAGGCGTTGACCTCGTACTCGTCCACTCCGCCGCCCATGCCGAAGTAGTGCAGCCAGAGCTCACCCGGCGAGATGTTGGCACGCTGCATCGCGTCGAACGTCAGGGCGTACTGCTCCTGGTCGGGATTCGTCTCGTCCACGTCATCCACTCCATGCGCTCGGGGCACCGTCGTTGTACGGCCGGTGGGACCAGCATAAGCACGCGGAAACCGTCCGGGGGGGGTGGGATAAGTTGCAGGCGGCACCCACCAGGTGTAGGACACCATGTGCGCGCCCGGATGACGACGGGGCCTCCTCCCGGCCGCCGCAGCACGGCCCGATTCAACACCTCGGCCAAACCCGTGGTAGAGTCTCTCTCGTTGCTTTCGACGGTTTCAACCGGAGAAAACCACCCGCGCGGGTGGCGGAATGGCAGACGCGCTAGCTTGAGGTGCTAGTCCTCTTATTGAGGGTGGGGGTTCAAGTCCCCCTCCGCGCACAGAAAAAACCCCGGTTCGCCGGGGTTTTTTTGTGCCCTCGACACGCCTCTCCCCGGGTGCGCCGCCAGTCGGAGCCCGACTCGCATGATTCTTTGCACGGCGAACATCGAGAAGAGACCAGCCCACCTGCGGAACAGCTCTATGCTGCCTCCGCTTCAAGGGCCGGCTCGAGGACGGACAGCTGCACGACCTGAGCAGTCCGTCTCGCACGAAGTTCGACCTGAATCGGCAAAGGTGGCATCAGCCGGCCCTGCTCGATGAGCTCGATGGTCTGCCGGGACTGCGGGATGGGAATGTTGGAAGTGGCGTCGTGGTATTCGCCGGGGTGGGTGATCATGGCTTGCTTTTCTTGCTGGGGATGAATCCGTCCACAGGTTATTCGTTGCCGGTGACAGTCGGGCGGGGTGCCATCGGGGTGAGCATCACCACGGCGGCGATCACCGGCCGCTGGTGGCCCCCAGGCGGGTTCGATGACGTCGTCGATCTTCTCTACCAGTCCGGAAGGACGAGGTGGTTCTTCAGGGATGAAGGATGATCCGGCCGGGAGTGTGTGTTCCAACGATGGCTCGATGAGCTGCGGTGGCATCTTCGAGGGCGAACTGTTCACCGACGATCGGCCGGATCACTCCGTGCTGGAGAAACGCGTCGATGGCGGTGTACGCGTCGTGAAGGTCTGCCGGCGTCATGTTCCACAGTGCTGTCCCGCGCACGTCCGTCTCGTTGACCATCAGGGCTCGGGGGCTTACTTCCACGGGTCCGCGGCTTCCGACAACCACGATCCTGCCGTTCCGGGCGAGGATCGCGGTGTCCTGTGACAGGTTCCTGTGTGCTGCCATCTCGATGATCAGGTCGACTCCACGTCCGCCGGTCAGGGCGTATGCCTCCGTGAGATAGTCCCGTGCGGAGTGATCCAGCGCGTGGTCGGCACCCAGCTGCAGGGCCAGTTCCCGGCCCCCTGGTGTGCTCGCCGTGCCGATGATCGTGAGTCCTAGAGCGTGCGCGAGTTGCACTGTGGCGGTGCCGACCCCACCGCTGGCGCCGTGAACGAGAACCGTTTCGCCGGCCTCGGCCCGCCCCCGCTGGATGAGCGCCCGGTACGCGGTCGTGTAGGAGACCCCCACCGCCGCTCCCTCGTCGAAAGAAAGGTGGTCCGGCAGGGCATGAACGATGCTCGGGGCGCACCTTATCTGCTGAGCGTACGTGCCGGCCGCTCGCGCGGGGATCGTGGAGACCCACACCCGGTCATCGACGGCGAAGCCCTTGGCCGAGCCCCCGGTCGCACTGATGATCCCTGCCGCGTCGAGGCCCGGGGTGAAGGGCAGTGAGGGTGTCAGGAACTCGTAGTTGCCGGCCCGAAGGTAGGTGTCCGCCGGATTGACGCCGATCGCGCGGATATCGATCGTCACCGAATCGTCGGCATCGAGCGTAGTGCCAGGGTTTGCAGGGATTTGTACCGGCGCATCTGCGCTGACATGGATGAGGACTTCTTCGGGCCCGTACTGCGAAATTTCTATACGCCTCAACGCCAGCTCCTTCCGGCAGCGCCATGCGCGGAGCCGGTCAACCGAACGGGGACCGAACCGAGCCTGCTTGCAACTCCGGTACGCGCCAAGGATCCGGCTTCCTCTGGTTCAGACCCATATCTCGACCTGTACCTGGGCGGCGAGGCGCCTGAGGGTCTGTACATCCTCCTGGGTGAAGGTCCGTGGCCGGTCGTCCATCAGGCAGAGGGTGCCGATACGCCAGCCGCCGGCTGTGCAGAGGGGGTGCCCGGCGTAGAAGCGGACCTCCGGCCCGCCGGCAACGAGGGGGTGATGACGCCACTCCGGGTCGACGGCGGCGTCAGGAATGACGAGGGTGCGGTTATGTTTGATCGTCGTCGCGCACAGGGACAGGTTCCGCGGGAGGTCCTGGCCCAGGGGTCCGACGACGGACTTGATGACCTGCGCGTCCTCGGTGATCAGTGCAATGGAGGCTGAGCTGACACCGAAGAGGTCCCGGGCCTGCCGGGTGATCCGATCGAAGCGTTCCTCCGCACCGGTCTCGAGCAGCCCCGACTCGTGCAACGCGTGGAGGCGCCGGAACTCGATCTCATCCACGCCGGCACTGTCCACCCCTTCACATCCGGCGCCTGTGCTCGTAGCGACCTCAGGCGAGGTGCCGGCGCTGGTGGTGCTGTGGTCCCCGGCTGGTGGGGCTGCGAAGTCGTAGCCGTCGGGGGAGAGGGCCAGCTCACGGAGGTAGTCGCTGTAGCCGGAGGACGACGTCGCCTCCTGGTTGCTGTAGTGCGCACCATCCACCAGAGAACCGGTACTGTCCAGCAGTTCATTGATGACCTGGGCGAGTAGATCCCGTTGCGGCGCCGGGAGCATCACCAGACCGGTCAGGTACCCCTGGACGTCGAGTTCGTCCCCTTCGCAGGTGAGCTCGAAGTACGTCGTGAGGATTTCTTCCATGCGTAGGCCTGCTGCTCGCACTGTCTGAATCGCGCTCCACTGCTGCACATACTCATTCAGCACACCAATTCCTCCGCCAACTCTCTTGGGTGTATCGCTGCTCGGCAACCCGACCGGATTGCTGCTGCCAACCAACACTAGGCTTTCACGCGCTCCGCGTCGCCCATTGCACGCGCGCGCCCCGGAGTGCGATCAGGGGATCAGGGGGTCCTCGAAGCAGAACGAGTTCATGCTGGCGACGATGCCGGCGGCGATCGCCTCGATCGGCAGTCTTCGTTGATAGGCCGCGCGCTGCAGTAGCGCGCCTGCCTGGTGTTGGGAACAGTCCTGGGTTCCCATGATGATCCCGGTAGCCACGTTCACCGGGCTGGACACTTCCACGAAGGCCCGCAGACACGAGGGCATATCCACCAGGTCATGGTCGGATCCACCGGCGCCAGCGGTCTCACCGGTGCCGCCGGCATCGGTCCGGCCGGCATTTCCACCAGGTGGAACGGGGTGGATCGAGGAGTCGTCTGGAATGTCAGGGTCGGTCATGCGGCACTGCCCCTCACTGGGGATTGTGCTCCGCCGAACGATGCAGGCGCTACCGGACACCATCAAGAAGAATCATTTGGTCAGCAGTCCTACTTTCAACTGCTGGTCCTCACACTACGCGCACGCCGCCTTCGGCGCTCATCGCACGCCCAGCGGTGCGCTTCGGGGCGGTCGAGGACGTCGTCCCGCTCAGGCGATGAGAATCGGAACCATGCCCGGCACGGTCTTCAGCCCCGCGCGTGCGTCATGTCCTTCCTCAAGGACCACGAGGTAGCTAGAACCCCTAGCTTTACAGTTGGTGAGCCTTGCTCTATGGTCTGTGAGTCGGTCCAGTAGCGGGCCTGCACGACTCTTTTCGTGAAGGGCACGTTCGTCATGTCAGGTACCCCGCTCTTTCCCGCGATCGCTCCCACAGCTGACCCCACAGCCGGCTCCGCCAGGGCTGTCGACGTCGATCTGCTCACCGCCTGGGCTGACTCCGACCCGCTGATTCCCGTCGACCTGTCCGTGGTGTCGACGCGCAGGCTCAGGGTGCTGTGCAACCGACTCTACAGCGCCCTGGGCGAGGATTTCCCGCCCTATGGCGCCCTGGAGGCTTACGCCGCTGTGGCGAACGAACTCGAGCAGCGAGCAACGCACCCCCGGCAGTAGTCTCGTCAGGACGGTCGTCCCTGATGATTCCACCGCCCACCACGAAGGGCCTCAGGATTGACATCAGGAAGGTGCATTCCGCGTTCCTTGCGGGCTCTTCTAGGGTGCCGGGAAGAGGTCGAGCAGGGCTTGAGCACGGGATTGCGGCTGGTCCTGCCGATGGAGTTGGTAGGTGCGGTCGATGATGTCCTGGGAGATGGCGATCACCTTCCGGTTCGTCAGTTGGCTACGCTCCCTGATGCATTCGAAGGCTTCGGATGCCGTCAGCCCGCTTCGAGCCATCAGAATGCCCTTGGCCTGCTCGATCACGCTGCGCTTCACAGCGGACGCAGCGACGGCTTCGTTCGCCAACCGGTGGGTGTCCACGTGAATGGATCGCGTCAGGTCCACGACCAGAGCCCAGACTCCAATCGCCTCGCTGCCCTGCTCGCCCTCTTTGTGGATGTAGTCGCCGGAGATCAGCACCTTCCGGACCTTGCCGTTCACATCACGCAGGGACAGGTACGCGGAACGCGGACCACCCTTGCTCAACAGGTTCTCCCACAGGGACCTGGCCGCGTTCTGATCAGCTGGTTGGAAGTGGGAAATACCGAGATCGAGGGTGGGCACGATCTCATCGCGTTCGTACCCGTGTATGCGATACAGCTCATCGGACCAATGCAGGGCCGGTGATTCGAAGTAGTGCTCGACGATGCCGGTCGGACAGTTGACGAAGTACTCGACGGTCTCCGCGGGATGAGCTTCGACACCAGACGAGTGAGCTGGCGATGCCGGGGTTTCCGGGGACGAGGAAGCAGTGGTGGTCACTGGTGGAGGATCCTTCGACGCGACAGAAGAACCGGCCGGCTTCTTGACCGGTTTCATGAGGATGGTGGACCGACGTCATCCCTGCTCGTCCATGTTCAGTTCCCCCTCACAGCCCGGCTGCTTGACCTGTGAAGGAGATCCCACGTTCGTGCACGAGGCTCGTCGGTGTGGCCGGCTGAGCCCCGCGGGTGGTCCGCGGAACATCTTTCAGGCGTATACCAGTATGCGCAGCGCACTTTCAACATCACCCGTGCCCATGCTCAAGCTTCGCCCTGCAAAGCATCCTTGTCCTCGCGGATCGTGTACCAGGAATATTCCTCGAAGATGCTCGAGCAGCGAGGGCTCTCCATCAGATGTGGCTCGCTGCTGCTTCGTGTCGTTCTCTAGAATGTCGCCGTGGGCCGAGCACTCGACGAGGGGCCGTTCTATCACGGCACGAAAGCCGATCTCCGGGTCGGTGATTTCCTTCGCACGGGCTTCCGGTCGAACTATCGTCCCGACGTCCTGATGAATCACGTCTACTTCACTGCGCTTCCCGACGGTGCCGGCCTCGCTGCTGAGCTTGCGGCCGGTGACGGCGCACCGCGCGTCTACGTCGTCGAGCCGACCGGAGAGTTCGAGGACGACCCGAACGTGACCGACAAGAAATTTCCGGGAAATCCGACCCGGTCGTATCGCAGTCGTGCCCCGCTCCGGATCGTCGGGGAAGTCACCGACTGGACACGACAGACGCCCGAGGCACTCCAGACCTGGAAAGTACGCCTAGCGGCGCTGTCCTCGGACGAGCGGGGCAGAATCATCAACTGAAGAGCGTCCAAGGGGGGATCCTGACCTCACGTCACTCGTCATCGCCGGGGCATCACACCGGCGCAGGCGGCGGTTCCGTCGGTTCCGTCGGTTCCGTCGGTACTGTCGATCGCGTAGCGTCGTGACGCGACGCGACGGAGGGCCTGATGCGGAGTGGACCTCCTCGAAGCGCGAGGGGAGCGTTATGCGAGAGGGGACGGGCTATGGGAGATGGCACTGACTGGCTGCTGGATGCTGATCCGGCAATCCGTTGGCAGGTGCTCCGCGACCTCATGGATGTGCCGGCCGCCGAGGTCGTAGCAGAGCGGGCGCGGGTGGCCGAGGCCGGCTGGGGGAAACGACTCCTCGGTCTGCAGGCCGACGGACTATGGGCCGGTGGTGCCTGCTTCCCCAGCAGTGCCTGGCGGCCCCCGGGTCCGGCCGTCGGTGATTCGAATGGTCAGCCCTGGACGGCGACTCTGCCGACCCTCCGGCTCCTCCGCGATTTCGGCATCGATCCGTCATACCCCGCCGTACGCGCCGCGGTGGGCGGAGTGCGGCAGCACTGCACGTGGGAGTACGCCGGAGAGCCGTTCTTCGACGGCGAGGTCGAGCCGTGCATCAACGGCGGCACTGTGGCGATCGGCGCGTATTTCGGCGAGAACGTCGAGAATATCGTCGTACGGCTGCTGGGCGAGCAGCTCGATGATGGCGGGTGGAACTGTGAGGCCGAGCGGGGGTCGACCAGATCATCGTTCCACTCCACGATGTGCGTGCTGGAGGGGTTGCTGGAGTACGAACGTGCCGGCGGGACAATGCCGGTCGGGGACGCGCGGCGCCGTGGTGAGGAATACCTGCTGGCGCGGAGCCTCTTCCGCCGGGCGAGTACCGGACAGATCGTCGACCCCGATTGGCTGCAGTTCTCGTTCCCGGCGCAGTGGCACTATGACATCCTGCGCGGACTCGAGTACTTCCGGTCCGCGGACACTCGTGACCCGCGGTTAGCCGAGGCCGTCGAGGTCGTCCGGGACAAGCAACAGCCGGATGGCACCTGGCTCCTGGAAAACACCCATCAGGGGTTGATCCATTTCGAGATGGAGGAGGGCGACGGCAAACCGAGCCGCTGGAACACGCTGCGAGCGCTGCGCGTGCTGCGCTGGTACGACGCCGAGCAGCCTCGGCCGCCGGGCCACGAGCGGCGTTAGGGACTGGTGGATCGCTTCCTGGATACTGTCGACACTGCATCTGCCGGTCCAGTTGAACCCGCTGTAACGTGTCCGACATGTCGACCGCGGATCGTCCGGCCATTCAGACGGTGATCATCAGACCCGAGCGGCCCGGAGACGCCGAAGCTATCCACGCATTGACGCGAGAAGCGTTCACGGGGAAGTCGTTCAGTTCCGGGACGGAGGCGGCCATCGTCCGTTCCCTGCGCGCTTCCGGCGATCTGGCGCTGTCCCTGGTCGCGGAGTCATCCGGCAGCATCATCGGTCACGTTGCTTTCTCTCCCGTAGGCATCACCGGATCCTCGGGGGACTGGTTCGGCTTGGGGCCGATCTCGGTCAGTCCGGAGCGCCAGCGTGGCGGGGTCGGGCGGAGACTCGTGTGCCGCGGGCTCGGATTCCTGCAGCGGCGGGGTGCTGAAGGGTGTGCGCTCATCGGGGACCCGGAGGTCTACGGCAGACTCGGGTTCAGGTCCGGTGGCCTCCTGTATCAGGGAGTCGATGAGGCTCTGGTCCAGTACGTCGTCCTCAATGGCGCGCCTTTTCCTGCAGGGACGCTTACCTTCCTGCCAGCCTTCGACGAAGAGTAGGGGGGCAGCCGAGGTCCACCCAAGCGCCGACTGACAGGGCGCGCCGATCCGGTCCCCGAAGCGAGGAGCCCGATCGATATCAGGGGGTGAGGTCTCGATATCAGGGGGTGAGGTCGCGGCGCCGGAACAGGTAAGCCGCAGCTGCTGCTCCGGCGAGGGCGATAACCGACATGGCCAGGGCAGGGACGAGGTCGAACGGCTCGACGGGCATCGCCGCGGAGTGCCGGAAAGGGCTCACGTCCTGCAGCCAGGCAGGCAGGCCCAGCAATTCACCGTACTGACCCAGAATCAGTCCGCCCGCCAAGAGTCCCCACCCGAACGGAATGCACAACCTGGGCACCGCTGCGAAGAGCACCGCCGTTGCCGCGATGAACAGGATCGCGGCTGGTACGTGCGCCAGCGCAGCGGCTACCAGAAGGCCCGGAGGATCGTTCACCGTGCCGGAGAGGGTGAGGCCGACGGTCGCAGCCGTCCCAGCCACGATGGCCACGACCACAGCCGAGGCCGCCGCGAGTAACAGGTTCGCGGAGAGCCACCGTGCCCTGGAACGGGGCGCGGACAGGAGAAGTTCCGCTCGGCCCTCGGTTTCCTCCATGCGGAGCCGCAGCACCGCCTGGATACCGGTGGCCGCTGCCAGGACTCCTGCCATGCCCAGCAGTGCTGTGGTGAACACATCGATGATCTCTGCCCGGCTCCCCGGGACGAGTCGGCGGATCAGCTCGCGGAGCGAATCGTTGTCCCCCATCACGTCACTGATCACCGGTCCGAGTCCGCCGGCGATTCCTCCGAGCAGGGCTGCGAAAAGGCACCATCCGATCAGGGTTGGCCACTGCTGGCGCCACGCCAGGCCTAGGAACGAGTCACCCCCGGTGCCGGCGCGTGCCCTGCCTGCAGGTTCAACCAGCAGGCTGGCGCCCAGGTCCCTGCCCTTCCTGATCCCTAGGACGGCAACGGCCAGAACGGTTGCCGCTGCCGTCAGAAGCAGCAGTGGCGCGGGATCGGCGGCCGAGAAGGGACGGGAGCGTTGGCCCCATCCGATCGGCGAGAGCAGTGAAACCCACCCGCTGGTGACCCGGGTCAGATCGGCGTTCGGGGTGCCGAATGCATCGCCGATACCGCGAAGGAAATAGGCTGCGCCGACCAGTCCCGCGGCCGCACCGTTGGCCGCTCGTCCTGAGGGCATGACCTGCGCGACGGCCGCCGCGACGGCCACGAAGAAGACCCCGACAGCACCGACGGCCGCCCCTGCCATGCTTGCTCCGAACGAGCCCAGCCCTGCGGCGGCGAAACCTGCGGCCACGCACAGGGCCAGCACCAGATTCACGGCCGCTCCAAGGATCAGGGTTGCCGTGAGTGACGCTTCCCGCGCAATCGGCGCGGCGCCGACAAGCTCTGCGCGTCCGAGCTCTTCATCAGCGCGGGTATGCCGGATGACCAGAAACGTGCTCATCAGTCCCGCGAGCACCGCCGTGAAGGTATAGCCCTGGAAGAACACCAGTTCTCCTATGCCGGTCCCGTCGGGTAGGCCGCGGATGAACAGGAACGCCGGGCTCGCCGCCGCCACGCGGATGATGGCCGTCCTGTCAGCGTCGCCTGCGAATTCTGTGGCCACAGCACCTGCTACCGCGAATTCCAGAAAGGAGATGCCCAGGATCCAGGCGGGCAGGACCAGCCTGTCCCTGCGCGCCTGGACCAGTACCAGGCTGATGATCCCGGACATCACAGCACCGGGCCGACGGAGTCGCTGTAATGGCTCAGGAACAGGGACTCCAGGGATGGTGGGGAAACACTCAAGCCGCTGATTCCGGCCACCGCGACCGCTTCCAGCACAGATGCGAGGTCGGCTGCGTCGACGTCGAACTCAAGGATGTCGCCGTCCGTATGGACGGCCTGCACTCCGGGTAGGGCTGCCAGCTGTCCGGCATCGGCCCCCTCGATACGGAAGTGGATGAGTTTCAGATGTCTCAGTTCGGTCAGGGTGCCCGATTCCACGGTCCTGCCGGAGCGGATGATCGTGACCCGGTCACAGAGTTGCTCGACTTCGCTGAGGATGTGACTGGAGAGCAGCACCGTGGCACCGTCGTCGCTGACGCGCTGGACCTGCCGGCGGAACACCGATTCCATCACCGGGTCCAGTCCGGCGCTGGGCTCGTCGAGCAGATAGAGCCGGGCGGGGCGGGCGAACGCGGCGATGAGTGCCACCTTTTGGCGGTTGCCTTTCGAATACGTCCGTGACCTGCGCGTCGGGTCGAAGTCGAACTCATCGATCAGGTCCCGGCGCAAGCGTTCCTCGGAGCCGCCGCGCAATCCGGTGATCAGGTCGATCACCTCCCCGCCGGACAGGCTCGGCCATAGGCTCACATCCCCGGGAACGTAGGCGATATCCCGGTGGGTTCGGACAGGGTCCCGCCAAGGATCCAGCCCGAACACACGCGCCGTCCCCGAGGTCGGGCGGATGAGGCCGAGGAGCACTCGCAGGGTTGTTGATTTGCCGGCACCATTAGGGCCGAGGAACCCGTGGACCTCGCCCGGACGGACGCGCAGATCAAGGGCGTCCAAGGCGCGGGTCCTGCCGTACGTCTTCACGAGCCGTTCGACGTCAATGACCGGATCTGATGCTGAAGTCATGGTGGGTCCTGTTCCTCGGTCCAGCGACAACGACCGAGGCGGCTGCCAGGGCGTTCCGCGGTCATGTCACCCGCGGGCCGACCAGGCTTCCCGGCTCTCCGGTCCGCAGTCTACGCCCGGTCCGACTCACCAGGAAAGGGGTATCGACAGCCCTCTGCTCGCGCTCCGGCTTCCGCACTTCGCACCGTCGGAAGTCAATGGGTACTGCGGAACGGCCGGGGGTGCAGGGGTATCACCAGGACGGGCCGGCTTTGATGGTGCGCCAGATGGACGGCGACGGAGCCTTCGACAAGTTCCCCCAGTCGCTTACCGAGGCCGGGCCTGCGAGTACCCACCACAATGGTCGATGCGTTCACCCGATCAGCGAGAATGGAGAGCTCACGGGCTGGATCCCCTGCGAGTGAGCGGAGCGACCAGGCCACCTCGATCCCGGAAAGGTCCCGCTGCACTTCCTGCCTCAGGCGGTCAACCGTTTCCTGGTCGAAATCGGTCACCGCATCCGGGTCGGTCGGGATGAAGCGTTCCTTCCCGTCGCGGTCGTCGCGTTGGGTGAAGCCGGTCGTATCCACGGAGGCACATAGCAGCTCGGACCCGAAGGACAACGCCAGCACCGCAGCGTGGCGCACGACCGACCCGGGCTGACCGATGATGGCGGCGGCGATCACCGGCCCCGTGGATGACAGGGGCATCACGCCTTCACCTGAGCCGGGCCTGGAGGACGATTCATCCGCCTCCACGATCTGCGCCGTCCTTCGACCATGTCAGCTCAACGATCCATCAGACGGGTGATCCGTGTGGGCCAGAGCTGCGCGCCGGTGGTACGGCGCCCGGGACAGGCGTGAACGCCCGTCCGCTGATCGTCTCCGGAACCAGGCGCATGAAACGATCCTTCCGGCCCATCTCCCAAGGGTGCAAGGGCAACTGCACCGTGGCCAGCAACTCCGGTGTCTGGCTGATCGTCGCCGCGTGGCCCTTGACGACGACACTCCACATCAGGGTGTCGCCATCGAGGAGGCCGTCGGCCTCGAAGGCGACGGCAGCCCTCTCGGAGAAACGGGACTTCGTCCCCTCGGAGGTTCGAAATACGATCGAACCGTGATCGACGACGAAGTTGATGGGAAAGATCTCCGGATTCCCCTGCACACACAGGGCCAGCCGCCCGAACGGAGCTTCCCGGAGTAATGTCCAGCATTCGTGGGCTGCAAGGATTTTCGTAGGTGTAGTCTCGGCTTCCATAGGTCGAGAGTACGAAGCAGCTGGCGCGCGGACTAGGGCCCTCTGACCCTGTCTCCGTCAACGATGAGGTCTCGTCATAACTGACGAAGCGTGACTCCCGTGGGGGCGGGCGAGCGCGGTGACAGTACGGGAAGCGCGGGATGACCACATATTCAGGGGAATGGCCGACGGGGGCGACTGCGCAACCGGTGGCGCTGGCGGGGGTAGAAAACCTTCTGGCGGCCTTCGCTGCCATCGCGGACGACCTGGGGCTCGACACCGTGTTGGAGCGGGTCATCGCCGCGGCGTGCCAGCTCGTCGATGCCCGCTTCGGCGCCCTGGGGGTCATCGGCCCGGATCATAGGCTCAGCCACTTCATCACCGTCGGCCTCGAGGATGACGAGATCCAGCGTATCGGCCCGTTGCCGACAGGGCACGGGGTGCTGGGACTGCTGATCACCGAGCCGAAACCCCTGCGGCTCTCCGACCTGCGTGAGCATCCCCTCGCCTACGGGTTTCCGGCGAATCATCCTCAGATGACGTCGTTCCTGGGCGTTCCGATCCGCATCCACGAGCGCATTTTCGGGAACCTGTACCTGACGGAGAAGAACGGGGGAGTGGACTTCTCGGATGCCGACGAGCAGCTCGTTGTCTCGCTGGCCTCCGCTGCGGGCGTCGCGATCGAGAACTCGCGGCTCTTCGACGAATCGAACCGGCGGACTCGGTGGCTGGAGGGCGGGCTGAACGCGGTGAAGGAACTGCTCGGCGAGCATGACGGGATACGCAATGACCTGGAGATCCTCGCCACTCATGCCCTCGAAGCCTCGCACAGCATCCTTGCCGCCGTCCTGCGGGACTTCGGCAACCAACGTGAACTGATCTGTGAAGCGGCGGACGGCGTCGAAGTCGAGGCCCTCCTGGGACGACAGACCCGCGACGCCAGGCTGGTGGACAGGCTGCCGAGCACCCTGTCACCGGTTCTGCTGAACGCCGATGAGGTCGCGGAGGTGCTTCCCGGAGCTCCGGCCGGCACGATCGGGACGGCGCTGTGCTGCAGGCTTCCCGACGAGGGCGACCGGCGTTTCCTGGTCATCGGCCGCGCTCCTGGCGCACCCCAGTTCACCGATGTCGATCACGAGATGATGCGCACCTTCGCCTCCCATGTGTCCCTGGCCCTTGAACTGCTGCGGGTCCATCGCCAGCGGGAGCAGGAGGCCGTCTTCGGCGACCGCGACCGGATCGCACGGGACCTGCATGACGTGGTCATCCAGCGGCTCTTCGCCGCCGGCCTCAGCATCCAGAGCCTGCGCAAGTACACCGCTGATGTGGAGGCCCTGAACCGTATCTCTGCGGTGACGACGGAACTGGACTCCACCATCAGGGAATTGCGCGACACCATTTATTCGCTGCGCTCGGTCCCTCAGGTCACCCCGACCTTCACCTCCACCGTCTTCTCCCTCGTCGCCGAGGCCTTCGACGGCCACGACCTCGACCCCGTCCTCCAACTCTCCGGCCCACTGGATGCTGCCGTCGATGACGAGCGAGCCGATCATGTGCGGGCCGTGCTGCTCGAAGGGCTGTCCAATGCGCTGCGTCACGCCGATGCGCACGCCATCACCGTGATGCTGCGTGCGAGGGACGAGCACCTGGAGCTGAGGATCACCGACGACGGCCGCGGATTCGAAACTCCCAGCCGCAGCAGCGGCTTGGCCAACATGAAGCGCCGCGCCGAATTGTGCGACGGTACGCTGTCCATCACCAGCACGCCCGGCGGAGGAACCGACGTCCGACTCGAGATCCCCCTGGCTGCTAACGAGAAGACGACCCCGCCGGCCTCGAGATGAAGACCGCCGCCTGGGTGCGGCGCTGGAAGCCGAGCTTCGACAGAAGCGACGACACGTAGTTCTTGACCGTCTTCTCCGCGAGAAACAGTTCGGTGGCGATCTCCCTGTTGGTGAGGCCGGCACCGATGAGTGTCAGGACCTTCTTCTCCTGGCTCGTCAGCCCCGTCAGTCGTGGATCCTCGACCGGGGCATCACGAAGTCCGGTGATGATTCGTTCTTTCATGCCGGCCTCGAAGAGGGATTCGCCCGACGCCGCGCGGCGGACCTTGTCGACCAGGTCAGAGCCCAGGATCTCCTTCAGGATGTAACCGGATGCACCCGCCAGTACGGCACCTCGCAGCGCCTGGTCGTCGTCATAGCTGGTCAGGATCACGCACGACTGGAAGGGGTCTATGGAGCGCACATCACGGCACACCTCGATCCCCGTGCCGTCGGGCAGCCGCGCGTCCAGGATAGCCACGTGCGGCGACAGGGCAGGGATCCTCCGGGTGGCCTCCTCGGCGGAACCCGATTCCCCGATGACGGAGAATCCCTCGCCCTCGAGCAGTTCCCGCAGTCCGCGCCGGACAAGTTCGTGATCGTCGAGGAGGAACACCGTGATCTCCTCGGGCTGCGTGCCGCCTTCGGCGTTGTCCATGTCCTGCCTCCGGCTTCGTCGACGGACGGGGGTGCACCCTGCCGAGCGCATCCTGCGCCAGCATCATCATCATCACCTGCCGGCGCCCCGCTCCGTCAGGGTCGAAGGGCCCGGAAGTCCGGGTTGCCTGTCGACTCCGACCTGTCCTGCGACGAGTCCCGCCCGGCGGAGGGCCAACCCTTCGAAGTCCTGAAGGGACACACCCAGGATCGGCACACTGGACCTCGATAGCCCGACGCCAAGGGGTGATGCTTTACTGCTCCCATGACGGATGTCTCGGGTCAGGGCAGTGAGCCGCACAATGGCAGCGTCATGGCCCGGTCGAACTGGCTGCGTGCCGGCGTACTGGGCGCGAACGATGGGATCGTCTCGACCGCCGCCACGGTGGTGGGTGTCGCCGGCGTGACGAACACCCTTGCGCCGATCCTGGTCGCGGGTACGGCGGCCGTCGTCGGCGGTTCGGTGTCCATGGCGCTCGGAGAGTACGTGTCGGTCAGCAGCCAGAAGGACAGCCAGGAAGCCCTGATCGAGAAGGAGCGCCAGGAGTTGCTCGATGACCCCGAGGGGGAACTGGTCGAGCTTGCCGGCCTGTACGAACAGAAGGGCCTGGCTCCAGCGACAGCCCGCCAGGTCGCGGTCGAACTGACAGGACACAATGCCCTTGCCGCCCACCTGTCGGCGGAACTGAACATCGACGAACTCGAGGTGGTGAACCCGTGGCACGCGGCGTTCGCTTCGGCGGCGTCCTTCGCGGCCGGAGCAGTCCTGCCCTTGCTGGCGATTCTCCTGCTGCCGGCAAGCATACGTATTCCCCTCACCTTCGTGGCAGTCCTCGTCGCATTGGCCATCACAGGAACCATCAGCGCCCACGTCGGTGGGAGTTCACGACGGCGCGCAACGGCCCGCCTCGTGCTCGGCGGAGCGCTGGCGATGGCTTTCACTCTCCTGGTGGGCACTCTCCTGGGAACCACAGGCATCGCCTGACCGCGCGCCTGTTGACCCCTGCAGGATTGAGGCTCGCTCTCTCAGGTCCGGACTCTCAGGCTGTTGGCCACTGTGCCCGCCACCAGGGGGACGAGCGCTACGGGGTCGCGCCGGAACGGCACGTCGAGTGCTGCCCGGAGAAGCCAGCGAACCTCCAGGAGGGGTGATCTCACCGTCGGGGCAGGAACCGCAGGCAGGACCAGGGTGAAGGGGATGGTGGAACCGCTGGATGCGGTCAGGGGTATGCGCACTTCACTCATCACGGTTTCCTCGACGAGGGATTCCGCGGGGGAGCTGTGCTGCTGCGGGCGTTGCCCGACCCGGAACATCACTTCTTCCTGCATGACGACGCTGAGAGTCAGGGCTCGGGCCCTGGCTTCGCTCACCTCTGCGACGCCGGAGATTTCCACTCCCGGATACAGGGAGTGTGTCGACAGCTGCGCCAACCGCAGGGGCGGCTCGAAGTGTTCGACCCCGGGCTCGACACCGCCGGCAGCACCGCCGGAGTGGACGGTCAGAGGATGGTGACGTACGACGTCCTCGTTGCCCTCGCTGGATACCCGCACACGCACGGACCAGGCAGAGGTGATGAGCTTTCCGTGAAGTGTGGGTATCGCGTCGGCGGGCACGACCAGCTGGCTGGCCTCGCAGCAGGATTCTCCTGCGCGCAAGGTCGTGTCGGTTCCGCGCTGGGTGCTTCCGATGTCACGGGAGGTACGCTCGTCGGCGCGGAAGGTGCCGCCGTACGGGTTCCCGTGTGTCTGGGCGAGGCTCAGCGAGTGCACGAGCGTGAACTGCACCGATGTCACCCGCACGCGGTGACCCGCACGGATCTCGACGCTGACAGGGGTGCTGTGGCCCAGAGCAGCGGTGCCCTCGGTGCCGCGCTGTAGGAGGGAAATATCCAGAACGTCGGGCGGGTGCGTGAGTAACATCGGGGGCCTTCCTGCGTCGATGAGCATGACGATGGAGTTACCCTCTCAGTTATTCGGCTGGAGGACATGGGTCTAAAGTCACGAGCTGGCCGTGGACCGCAATGCAGGGGGCCCTAGGCGCTGGAACCTGTGGGCGCCGGCGGCCTGACATCCGCAGTCCCCTGTTCTTCCGGATGTGACGCCCAGGGTTCCGGCTCGTCCGGTCCCTGGTCCAGCCGGAACGGCGGGTATTCGTCGCGGAGCAGGAACACGTAGGTCAGCACGCGATAGCTCCAGCGGCGAATGCCCATCACGAGGTCGAACAGCGGTGTGGGATACCGTCCCGTGAACAGCAGTGCGAACCCTGCGACGAGGGCCAGCAGGCCCAGCACTGACGGCCCGGATGATCGAACGAGTTCGCCCGGCCCGACGCCGGCCCAGGTAGCCATGGTCCAGGACCAGGCTCCGGTCAGTCCCGCGACGATCAGCAGGTGCGGCAGGGCCAGCAGCCACCACTTCACGAGCACCAGGCCGCGGTGGAGGCGCCGGGGGTATGGGACCTGGAAGTCGACGGGATAGCCGTGGACGTGAGCAAGGGTGAAGGGCGGATACCAATCCGTTCCCAGTGCCGAGGCGTAGAACTGCACCCGCCAGGTCCAGCGGAAAACGCCCACCACGAAAGGAAAGAGAGGTGCCGGGTAGCGACCGGTGAAGAGGATGACGAACGCGGCGGCCACCGTGCATACCCCGCAGGCCACCCACAGCAGCCCGAGGACAACGGCGTGGGGAATGGCAAGGAACCATTTCACCAGCCAGAGCCACCGTGACAGCCCGGGTTGCAGGTAGCCCGTCAGTCGGGCGGGGTAGGGCAGCAGATCCCGTGCAGGGTCGCCGGTATCGGTGCGATGGCGTTGACCGTCGAGCATCCGATCCTGGTGCCGAAGATCCGGCCTGGACGGGTCCAGCCCCCTGCCGAGCCCGACCGCCCCGGCGAGTACGAGGGGGACCCCGACCAGCACGAACAGCGCTGCCGCCAGGAACAAGGTCATGCCGATCGGGGCGAACAGGTTCGACCGCAACCCGGCCTGGAGATCGACGGCGCCGGATGGGCTTCCATCGGCGTTCATCACGACCACCGCCCAGCTGCCGGTTCGCAGGTCCGCCGTGATTTCCTGCGTCCCCGTCCCGGAGGCCGACTCCGTCCAGAACGTCTGCTCGGCGGGCGGGGCCGGAGCAGTGGTTCCCGTCACATCGCGGTAGCCTGCGCGGAAGGGGTTGGTGCGGACGTCCGTCAGCTCCGTATGAGCCACCGACGACAGGTAGGCGTCGACGTCGGCTTGGCGGCCGACACCGA
This sequence comes from Arthrobacter burdickii, assembly GCF_030433645.1. NCBI lineage: Bacteria > Bacillati > Actinomycetota > Actinomycetes > Micrococcales > Micrococcaceae > Arthrobacter > Arthrobacter burdickii. The sequence goes on along the minus strand of NZ_JAROCG010000001.1, from coordinate 2,608,341 downwards.
TGAAGACGGACTGCCCTGCCGGGATGCCTGTCGCCCGCAGCCGCAGGGTTGCGATCCCTGCAGGAAGATTCACGGGTCCTTCCGTGCTGCGCAGGTTCTCGAGCCGGGCAGAGGTCAGCGCGTACGTGTCGTACTCGAAACGCTCGGTCGAGGTGCTGAGGAAGCCGTTGTCGCGCTGCAGGCCGGCCAGGGCAGCCACAGCGGCACCACCGGAACCGACACCGATCGCTATCGTGACGAGCAGGGCACCGATGAGGACCATGATGAGTGCCCCTGCCGGCATACGGGCGGGTCCTGATGCGGGCAAGGGGCTGGTGGAATGCGAACTCATGACATGCCGTCCTTTTTCGACTGGTGTTGGGGAACGATGAGAGCAAACGCACTGCTGTGCGCAGCACTGCCCGCCCCCGGGGACGGGCCAACGGTTGTCGTAGCCCCACCCTGTGCTTGCGGCAGCGGCTGGACCAGGGCTGAAGGTCCCTCCTCGGCGACACCCGCCGTTGAAGCGGTACCAAGGACTCCCGGTCCTTGATGTCCGCCTAACGGGCCAGGACCGCGCAATCCCGAAAGTCAGGCGTCCTTCCGGTCACCGGCCTCGCGGATGACGAGGACGGGGCAGTGGGCGTGGGTCACGCAGGCGCTGCTGACGGAACCAAGGAGAAGTCCGCGGAAGGTGCCATGGCCCCGCCGGCCGACGATGAGCAAGACGGCATCCTCCGAGGCCTTGACGAGGGCTTTTGCCGGATGGTTGAACACCACCGTGCTCCGGAACCCGGCGGGTCGGTCCTCCCCGTATGCGGCGGCGAGAGCCTTGTCCAGGTGTTCACGCGCGGCGTCCGAGAATTCACTGCTGCCGAGGGGCATGAATCCCGGGTCGGCTGCGGGGTAGTCCCACGCTGCGACCGCGAAAATTGTCGCGTCGAAGGTAGGGGCGAGCTTCTGGGCGTACCGCAGGGCTTCGATGGATTGCTCGGATCCGTCGACTCCGACAACGATCTGAGGAACGGCTGTTGTGCTCACGGCGCTTTCCCTTCTGAGATCTCACGAACAGCAACCTTCGTCCCTGAACAGTGCATCTCTCCGGGGCTCCTCTCCTAGGGCCTTTCGTCCCGCTTTGAAGGACTCATGCTTCGCTGAGCGGGGGAGAGGCCGGGCCGCATGCCTCGGCCGGCAGCGCGCCGAGATGGCCTCGGTTCGATCAGGAGTGGTTCCTCGAGCCGTCAGGGTGGGCCTCGGTTGCGTGGAGTTCGATCAGGATGGACTGCTCCGGTAACAGGACAGGTGCCTGGATGCCGACATGGGCGAGGGTGGCTCCGGTCAGTGCCAGGGGTGCGCCGGTGAGTGATGCTTCCGCCCAGGCCAGGGGTGACTGACCGTTACCGGGGAGCGCGGTGTAGGGGCTGGAAAGTCGAACCGCGTAGGCGCGGTGCGGGTCGAGGCCCGGGAAGGTGAGTTTCCCCGGGGGGTAGGACGCGCTGGAGGCGGTGAGGGAGTAGGCGAAGAGGGCAGAGGACTTGTCGGACGCGACTGTTCCGCGCAGGTCCATCGCGGGGTCGGGTAGGTCCGTGTGGACGACGTGCCCCGTGTGGAGGACGTCGCGCCACTGGAGGTGGAGGTCGATCCACTCCTTGAGGTGCTCGGTCTCGGTGGCGGTGAGCTTCGAGATGTCCCATTCGATGCCGTAATGGCCGAAGATCGCTGTCGCTGCCCGGAAAGGGAGGGCGTGGGTCCGGCCGGTGGAGTGGGACGTCGGACCGCTGATGTGCATGCCCATGAGTTCGGGGGGTACGAGGAGACCGGTGTACTTCTGGATGGTCAACCGCTCGAGCGGATCGATGCAGTCACTGGTCCAGATGCGATCCGTGTGGTCGAGGACTCCGAGGTCCACGCGGGCTCCGCCTGAGGCGCAGCTTTCGATCTCCAGCCCGGGATGGCGGTCCTTGAGTGTGCGCATCAACCGGTACACGGCCTCGACGTTCCTGTGGACGACGGCGTGGCCGGTGACGGCGTCGGCGGCATCGAGCAGGTCCCGGTTGTGGTCCCACTTGATGTAGGCGATGTCGTGGGTGCTCAGAATGGTGTCGATGCACTCGAGGATGTAGTCGTACGCGCCCGGGTTGGCGAGGTTCAGGACCTGCTGCTGCCTGCCGGAAATGGGCAGCCTGCCTTCGGCCTGGATGATCCAGTCGGGGTGGTCGGCCGCGAGTCTGGAGTCGAGGTTGATCATCTCCGGTTCGAACCAGAGCCCGAATTCCATGCCGAGGGCACGGACGTGATCGACGAGCGGCGTGAGTCCGTTGGGCCAGACCTCGCGGTCCACGAACCAGTCGCCCAGGCTGGAGGTGTCATCGCGGCGGCCCTCGAACCAGCCGTCATCGAGGACGAACCTCTCCACGCCCAGGGCGGCGGCCTTGTCCGCGAGGCGGGTGAGACGTTCGAGGTCGTGGTCGAAGTACACGGCCTCCCAGGTGTTGAGCGTGACCGGGCGGGGAGATGAGGGGTGGACAGGACGGGACCGCACGTGGTCGTGGAAGCGGGCGGAGAGCTGGTTGAGGCCGTGGCCCCAGGACGCGAGCATCTCCGGGGCGGTGTAGGTCTCTCCCGGGGCGAGGACGATCTCTTCGGGCAGGAGCAGTTCCGCGGCGCTGAGGAATGCCTGACCGGCCGGGGTCTTCTCGGCGGTGAGTTGATGATTTCCGCTCCAGGCCAGGTGAATGGCATGGACGAGACCTGTCTCGAAGCCGAAGGACGGGGCGCCGGCGGCCAGGACCACCGTGGCATCGGCGCCGGGCCGGCCGCGTCGGCTCTCCCTCCGGTAGGTTCCCTGGGTGAGCAGGTGGCGCTGGGGGCTCCGCTCGCGCAGGTGCCGACCGGTGGTGTCCAGGACCTCGACAGCCGAATCCGGCAACGGAACGGCGGCCAGCAGGGATCGCACCTCGTAGTCGGAATCACCGGTGTTCGTCACCGACAGCCGTTGGTGCAGAACGCCGGCGGCGCTGAGGCGGATCGACCCGGTAGCACGAAGACGGGCATCCTCGTCATCCGCTGTGAACGACATTTCCCGGCCGCCGTCGGCATCTGCCTGCTCGATCGAGGTGAGCTGGAAGGCGGGAAAGATGTTCGTGCCCTGTCGGTGGCCCGTGAAGCCAGGCGTGCCCTGCCAGCCGAACGCTTCCTGCGGGATGACCGAGAGACGGGCGGGCACATCGAGGCCACCGGACACACGCTGCGGCACCAGCGATGCCACGAGTGCTGAGAGATGCTGCTCGCTGACAGGTCCCAGGGATGGCCCCCAGTGCACGATCGCCGGAACGCCGGGCCCGGAGGCGTCGACCACCACGCTCGTGTCGGCTACTGACAGGTGGATGGTCGTCGTCGAACCAGGGGTGGTGGAGAGCATGAACAATTTCTACAGCAAAACCGGGGCGGATCCCGACAGTGCGCAGGGCGCAGGCCGACTCCACCCGAGCGAGGCTACGCCGATTCGCGCCAGACGACCGTGGTGTCCAGGACCTGGGCGAGGCTCGGCCGGCCCTCGATCTGGGCGAGGACGAGCTCGGCCGCGGTACTGCCCAGCAGGTCGGCCGGCTGCTTGACCGTCGAGAGCTGTGGTCGGGTTCTGAGCGCCCAGCTGCTGTCGTCGAAGCCGACGATGCCGACGTCGTCCGGCACCTTCCTGCCCGATTCCTGAAGGGCCGTCATGGCACCTGCGGCGACTGCGTCGGACGCGGCGAAGACGCCGTCGATCTCCGGGCAACGGCGGAGCAGCTCCTGCATCCCTTCGAGTCCGGCAGCGTAGGTGTAGAGCGGATATTCGACGACCAGCGAGGCATCGAAGCGCTCGCCGAGGGCGTCCCGGAAGCCCGTGAAGCGGTCGTTGCCGGAGTCGCGGTCCATGGCACTGGCAATCATGCCGATGCGCCGGCGCCCGGTGCCGATGAGACGCTCGGTGATGGCACGGGCAGCCGCTGCATTGTCGATGGCCACATACGGCAGATCCGGTGTTCCTGGCGGATGCCCCACGAACGCTGCCGGCACTCCGATGTCGCGGACGGCCGAGGCGATGGGATCCGACGCCCGGGCCGAGATGATGACTGCACCGTCCACGAGCCCGCCCCGCAGGTAGTCCGCGACCCTGCGGCTGTCCCGGTCGGAATCGATGATGAGGGAGACCAGCTGGTAGTCGGCTTTCGACAGCACGGCATTGGCGCCGAGGAGGATGGAGCCGATGTTCGGGTCCTCGAACAGGAGTGAGTGAGGCTCGTGGATGATCAGGGCGATGGCCCTGGATTCCTGGGTGACCAGGTTTCGGGCGGCCGAATTGCGCACGTATCCGACGCGGGCGATCGCGTCCTCCACGGCGATCTTGGCTTCGTCGGACACGTAGCGTTCGCCGTTGACGACGCGGGAGACGGTACCTCGGGAGAGCCCCGCCGCAGTGGCGACGTCATTGATGGTCGCACGGCGATTGCGGACGCGGGTCGGGGACATACCTGTACTTTAGCGGAGCCTCCACATGCCATCCGGGAAGAAGATGGATGGCCTGGGAGTGCCGGAAAGTCAGTGCCGGGAACCCCTCTGCCCGGTCGGCACGCGTTGACATCCACTGTGACCGTGGTTACTCTGGGAACGTTCACAGATCCTCGACGAAGAGCACACCGGCCCGCCTCTGGGAACGTTCACAGAACGTTGGTGGTCCTCTTCCTTCGGCTTGCGCGGGGGATCGGCACATCCAAGAAGGAGCAGGCGTGGCACGCACAGGAACCGTCGCAGGACTGTCCGACGGACAGCTCGTGTACGGGTGTGACTACAACCCGGAGCAGTGGGATCCGTCCGTGTGGCACGAGGACGTCCGGCTGATGAGGGAGGCAGGCGTCAACCTCGTCGCCGTGAACATCTTCGGGTGGGCGGAACTGGAACCCGAAGAAGGGACCTTCCGCTTCGAGGACCTCGATGCCGTGATGGACCTCCTCGCCGAGAACGGCATCGGGGTCAACCTCGGCACCGGGACGTCGTCGACTCCCGCCTGGCTGACCACGGCGCATCCGGAGGTCCTTCCCCGCACCGCCGACGGCACCGTCCGCTGGCCCGGTGGCCGCCAGGCATTCTGCCCCAGTTCCCCCATCTACCGGCAGCGGGCCCTTGCCCTCGTGGAGGAGGTCTCGGCGCGTTACGGCAACCACCCCGCCCTCCGCCTGTGGCACGTCTCGAACGAGCTCGGGTGCCACAACTCGCTCTGCTACTGCGATGTCTCCGCCGAGGCCTTCCGGGGCTGGCTCCGCACCCGCTACGAAACCCTGGATGCGCTCAACGCGGCCTGGGGCACTGCCTTCTGGAGCCAGCGCTACTCCGCCTGGGAGCAGGTGCTGCCGCCGAGGCTCACCCTCTCGGCCACGAATCCGACCCAGACGCTCGACTTCAACCGCTTCAGCTCCGACGAACTGCTGGCGCACTACAAGGCCGAGGCAGCGGTCCTCCGGCGCACCAGCGACGCTCCGGTGACCACCAACTTCATGGTCGCCGCGCACATCCGCGACCAGGACTACTGGTCCTGGGCACCCGAGATGGATGTCATCGCCAACGACCACTACCTCGACCACCGGCTGGACGCACCCCTCGCCGAGCTCGCCTTCGCTGCGGACACAACTCGCGGACTCGCCCAGGGTCGACCCTGGCTGCTCATGGAGCACTCCACCGGCGCCGTGAACTGGCAGCCACGCAACATCGCCAAGGGCCCCGGCGAGATGCTGCGCAACTCGCTGACCCACCTGGCGCGCGGTGCGGACGGCCTCTGCTTCTTCCAGTGGCGCGCCTCGCTCCAGGGCAGCGAGAAGTTCCACTCGGCGATGGTGCCCCACGCCGGCACCGATTCGCAGATCTGGCGCGACGTCGTGGGACTCGGCTCCGCCCTCGGAAAGCTGCGCGAACTCGCGGGCACCACGGTGCATGCCGACGTCGCACTCGTCTTCAGCTGGGAGGCCTGGTGGGCACATGACCAGGAGTCGCACCCATCGGGCGACGTCCGCTACATCGAGCAGGTCCATGCCGCCTACAAGGCGCTGTGGGATGCCGGCGTCACGGTCGACGTCGTGCCGCCGGGCGCGGATCTCTCCGCCTACAAGCTCGTGGTCGTCCCGAACCTCTACCTCGTCCGTGACGAGGACGCCGCCGGAATCAGCACCTTCGTCGACAACGGCGGATCCGCGTTCGTGACCTTCTTCAGCGGGATCGTCGACGAGAACGAGAGGGTGCGGCCCGGCGGATACCCCGGAGCCTTCCGGGACCTCCTCGGCATCCGCTCCGAGGAATTCTTTCCCCTCGACCCGGCGCACCCCCTCATCCTCGACAACGGCTCACCCGCCTCGCTCTGGTCCGAAGCGCTGCGTCTCACCACTGCCGACGCCGTCCTCAGCTATGCGACGGGCCACCACGCCGGCGGGCCCGCCGTCACGCGCAACCGCTTCGGCGCGGGCGAGGCATGGTACGCCGGGACGGTGCTCGACGGCGGTGTCCTCAAGGATCTGCTGCTGCGCGCGGCCGCCACCGCCGGAGTGCAGCTGCCCGATGTGCAGCCCGGTCTGGAGTCCGTCACGCGGCGCGGTAACCGCCACGACTACGTCTTTCTCATCAACCACTCCACCGAGGACCGCAAGCACCGGGTCCGCGGTCTGGAACTGCTGACCGCGGAGGCCGTGGCCGACGTCGTCGTGGTTCCCGCCGGCGCAGTCCGCGTCGTCCGTACCACCCCAGCACATCCCGACACCGACGGCTCGTCGCAGAGCCGAAAGGACGCAGGCAATGACAGTCATTAGCACTCCGGCGGAGGCGCCGAAGGTTCCTGCGGCTCCGAGGAAGAACCGATCCTCGGGAGCGCAGCGCCGGGCCGTGGCCCTGTTCATCGCCCCGTTCGGGCTTCTCTTCCTGGCCTTCTACGCCATCCCGATCATCTACGCCATCGTGCAGTCGCTGCTCACCGTCGAACGTGAAGGGACCTTCGGCAAGCCCCGCCAGGTCTTCGGCGGCTTCGTCCAGTACGAGCAGGTCTTCCAGAACACGGCGTTCTGGGAATCCGTGGGCCGTGTCCTGCTGTTCGGCGTCGTGCAGGTGCCGATCATGCTCGGCCTCGCCCTGCTGTTCGCACTGCTCCTCGACTCCCCGCTGCTGAAGGGCAAGAAGTTCTTCCGGCTCGCCTTCTTCGCCCCCTACGCCGTTCCCGGTGTGATCGCCGCGATCATGTGGGGATTCCTGTACTCGCCGTCGCTGTCACCGTTCGGCGCGGTGACCTCGAACATCGACTTCCTGTCCGGCAACCTCGTGCTCTGGGCCATCGCGAACATCGTGACCTGGGTGTACGTCGGCTACAACATGCTGATCATCTACTCGTCCCTGCTGGCCATACCCACCGAGATCTACGAGGCGGCCCGGCTCGACGGCGCCAGCAACCTGCAGATCGCCTGGCGCATCAAGATCCCCCTGGTGATCCCCGCCATCATCCTCACCGCGGTCTTTTCGATCATCGGCACACTGCAGCTCCTGGCCGAGCCGCAGACGCTGAGGAGCTTCAGCTCGGCGATCAACAGCACGTTCACCCCGAACCTCGCCGTCTACACCACCGCGTCGGTCCCCAACTACAACCTCGCCGCGGCGTTCTCCGTGGTCCTCGCCCTCGCCACGTTCATCCTCTCCTTCATCTTCCTGAAGTCGACCCAGCGGAAGGTTTCCCAGTGACGGCAGCCCCAGCCACCGCCCCCAAGCGACAGCGCGGAGCGGGTTCGACGGCGAACAGCGCCGACGGCCGCGCCCGCGGACCCCGGCAGAGCATCATGTCCCGCAGCGCCGCGATGCTCATCATGGGCGTCTTCACCCTCTACTTCCTGACCCCCATCTGGTGGCTGCTCACCACGTCCACGAAGACGGGCGGCGAAATCACCTCGACGGCGCCCCTGTGGTTCACGGCGGACTCCCTCGGGACGTTCTTCGGCAACCTCGGGCGGCTCTTCACCTACGGCGACGGCCTCTTCGGCCGGTGGCTGCTGAACTCGGCCCTCTATGCCGGTGTGGGTGCCCTGATCGGCACGATCATCGCCGCGATGTGCGGGTACGCGCTCGCCAAGTACGAGTTCCGGGGACGCGAGGCCATCTTCAACATCGTCCTCAGCGGCGTCCTCGTTCCCGCGACGGCCCTGGCCCTCCCGCTCTTCCTGATCTTCAGTCGGGTCGAGCTGACCAACACCATGTGGGCCGTGTTCCTGCCGAGCCTCGTGAGCCCCTTCGGCGTCTACCTAGCGCGTATCTACGCCGCGGCCAGCGTTCCCGGAGAGTTGCTCGAGGCAGCCCGCCTCGACGGGTCGGGCGAGATCCGGACCTTCTTCACCGTGTCCACGCGCCTCATGGCGCCGGCCCTCGTGACGATCTTCCTCTTCCAGTTCGTCGCGATCTGGAACAACTTCTTCCTGCCCCTGATCATGCTCCGCGACCAGGCACTCTTCCCCGTGACGCTGGGCCTCTACGCCTGGAACAGCCAGATCAGCCAGATCCCCGAACTGCGGTCCCTCGTGATCGTCGGAGCACTCGTCTCGATCCTCCCGCTGATCATCGCCTTCCTCGCCCTCCAGCGCTTCTGGAGCAGCGGACTCGGCGCCGGCGGCGTCAAGTAGCAGCCCCAAACCTCCCGACCAGCACCCCAGGCGCAGGGGCGTCCGCCCCCGCACCGCACTACCACCGATAGGAAAGACAATGCGCGCGCATTACGGAAAAGTCACCGCGGCCTTTGCCATGATCTCTGCGCTGGCTCTCTCCGGCTGTTCAGCCGGCGGAGACAGCTCCGAAGCACAAGCAGGAGCCGAAGCAGCCCCCTGCGAAGCGTCCGACGGTCCCGTCGAACTTAACTTCACGACGTGGGTCCCGGGGATGGACAAGGTCGTCGAGCTGTGGAACGCCGACAACCCGGATATCCAGGTGACGGTGCAGACCGGGCCGAACGGCAACTCCGGCACCTACCAGAACTTCTTCAACCAGATCCAGGCGGGCAATGCGCCCGACCTCGGCCAGATCGAGTACGACGCCCTGCCGAACTTCCGCGTCCAGGACGGCCTCGAGAACATCGCCGGCTGCGAAGGCGTCGCCGATGCGCAGGACCAGTTCGTCGACTGGACCTGGGGGCAGGTGACCTTCGGCGAGGAGGACTCCGTCTACGCCATCCCGCAGGACAGCGGGCCCATGGCGATGTACTACCGCGCCGACCTCTTCGAGCAGGCGGGCATCGAGGTGCCGACCACCTGGGAGGAATACGCCGCGGCCGCCGAGAAGATCAAGGCGCAGGGCTCGTACATCACCAACTTCCCCAAGTCGGACGTGAACTGGTTTGCCGGCATGGTCTGGCAGAACGGCGGCCAGTGGTTCGCCAACGACGGCGAGAGCTGGGACGTCAACCTCACGAGCCCCGAATCGGAGGAGGTCGCCACCTACTGGCAGGACCTGCTGTCCAAGGACCTCGTCTCCACCCTGCCGTCCTTCTCGGACGAGTGGAACGCCTCCTTCAACGAGGGCCAGCAGTGGACCTGGGTCTCCGCGGTCTGGGGTGCCACGACGCTCTCGTCCGGCGCACCCGATACGGCCGGCAAGTGGGCTGTCGCCCCGATGCCGCAGTGGGAGGACGGCGAAGAGGCCGCAGGCAACTGGGGCGGTTCCTCCACCGCCGTGCTGAAGGGCTCCGAGCACCCGGCCGAGGCCGCGAAGTTCGCGCTCTGGCTCAACACCGATCCTGAAGCCCTCGCCCTGGCCAACGAGCTCGGTGGCCTGTACCCGGCCGCGAAGTCCGCGACCGACCTGGAGGCCTTCGCCGGGGGAGTCGACTACTACGGCGGACAGAAGATCTACGACATCTTCGCCGACGCTTCTGCGAACGTGAACCCCGACTTCACCTGGGGCCCCACCATGACCCAGACCTACACGGACGTCTCCGACGGGTTCGGCGCTGCCATCGGCGGCTCCGGCACCCTGACGGACGCCCTTGAGAACGGTCAGCAGAAGACCATCGACTCCCTGAAGTCGCAGTCCATCCCCGTGTCCGAGTAACACCCCTCCTGCCCGGTCCGTCCGGGCGGCACACGACGGAGAGCCGCGCCCCCCGAGGGGCGCGGCTTTTCCCGTCCCTCGAGCCTGTCCCCGTTGGAACCGCGTCCTCGGTAGGCTGGATCCGCAACCGCTACCCAGGAGGACCACGTGGGCATTTCACCCGAAGATGAAGTCGTCAGGATCTGCCAGGACCTGATCCGCATCGATACCTCGAACTTCGGGGACAACGTGGGCCCGGGGGAGCGGAAGGCCGCCGAATACACTGCAGGCCTCATCGAGGACGTCGGACTGTCCACGCAGCTTTTCGAATCCGCCCCCGGCCGCACCTCCGTCGTCGCCCGCATGGAGGGCTCGGATCCGTCCCTGCCCGCGCTCGTGGTCCACGGACACCTCGACGTCGTGCCCGCGCAGAAGGAGGACTGGACCGTCGATCCCTTCGGCGGCGAGGAGAAGGACGGCCTGATCTGGGGCCGCGGCGCCGTGGACATGAAGGACATGGACGCCATGATCCTGTCCGTCCTCCGCTCCCTGCAGCGCGACGGGGTCAAGCCCAAGCGGGACCTCATCTTCGGGTTCTTCGCGGACGAGGAAGCGGGAGGGGCCTACGGAGCCTCGTGGCTGGTCGACAACAAGCCGGAGATCTTCGAAGGTGCCACGGAGGCCATCTCCGAGGTGGGCGGCTTCTCCGCGACCATCGGAGGACAGCGCACCTACCTCCTGCAGACGGCGGAGAAGGGCATCTCCTGGCTGCGGCTCGTCGCCCACGGCCGCGCCGGCCACGGATCGCAGATCAACACCGACAACGCCGTGACAGCCCTGGCCCGTGCCGTCACGCGCATCGGCGAGTACTCCTGGCCCATCGAGCTCACCCCGACCACACGGCAGTTCCTCGACGGCGTCACCGAGCTGACCGGCATCGAATTCGACGCCGACAACCCCGACATCCTCCTGAAGGAACTCGGCACCGTCGCCCGTTTCGTCGGCGCGACACTGCAGAACACGGCCAATCCGACGGTCCTCAAGGGCGGCTACAAGCACAACGTCATCCCGGGCACCGCCGAGGCGCTGATCGACGTGAGGACACTGCCGGGCCAGCAGGACCAGGTCCTCGAGATCATCCGCGGGCTCGCCGGCGAGGGCGTGGACGTGACCTACGAGCACAAGGACACCTCGCTCGAGGTGCCGTTCGCCGGAAACCTCGTCGACTCCATGATCGACGCCCTGCACTCCGAGGATCCGGGAGCCAAGGTCCTGCCGTACACGCTCTCGGGCGGTACCGACAACAAGTCGCTCAGCAGGCTCGGCATCACGGGCTACGGCTTCGCACCCCTGCAGCTGCCCGACGAGCTCGACTTCACGGGCATGTTCCACGGCGTCGACGAGCGCGTCCCCACGGACTCGCTCCGCTTCGGCGCCCGGGTGCTCGCCCGCCTGCTCACCACCTACTGAGGAACCACCTCCTGAGAAACCGCCTCCTGATAACCCACCTCCTGAAGAACCACCTACCGAGCACGGAACGGGACGACACGTGGCGACGATGACGGAAGGTGCTTCCGGGCAACTCCTGCCCGCGGAGATGCTCGAACGCTTCCGCGAGAGGGCGGCCCGCTACGACGCGGCCAATGCCTTCTTCACGGAGGATTTCGACGAGCTCGCCGCGTCCGGCTACCTCCGGATACTGGCGGAGGTACCCGTGGGCGACGGCGGGGGGATGGGCCGGGCCGCCGCGGCACAGCGAGCACTCGCCGCGGCCGCACCCGCGACCGCCCTGGGCGTGAACATGCACCTCGTCTGGACAGCTGTGGCGGGCCTGCTGGCGGATCGCGGTGACGCGTCGCTGCAGTTCGTCCTCGATGAAGCCGCGCGGGGCGAGGTGTTCGCGTTCGGCGTCTCGGAACCGGGCAACGACGCCGTCCTGTTCGATTCGCTGACGCGGGTGGACCGCCTGCCGGACGGCGGCTTCAGCTACACCGGCACGAAGGTGTTCACGAGCCTGTCACCGGTGTGGACCCGGCTCGGGATCTTCGGCAAGCTCGAGGGCCGGGAGGGCGACGACGACGTCATCCTGCACGCGTTCGTCCCCCGCGGCACCCCTGGGGTGGAGACCGTGGAGGACTGGAACCCGCTGGGGATGCGCGCCACGCAGTCCAACACCACGCGCCTGTCCGATGTCCGGGTCCGGGCCGACGCGGTGTTCCGTCGTGTGCCGGTGGGACCGAATGCGGACCTCCTGGTCTTCGGGATCTTCGCGGCATTCGAGACCCTCATCGCCTCCGTGTACCTGGGTATCGCGGATCGGGCCCTCGACCTGGCGTCGCAGTCCCTGTCCCGGCGTCGCAGCCATGTCGCGGACCGCCCTCTGTCCGAGGATCCCGTGCTCCGGAACCTCCTGGCCGGGGCTGCGATGCAGCGGACCGGAGCGGAGGCCGAGCTGCGCAGCGTGACCCAGGACCTGGATGGGCGGGTGGAGGTCGGCTCCCAGTGGTTCGCACGCCTCGTGACGCTCAAGACCCACGCCGTCGAGGCAGCGGTTGCAGCGACTGCCACCGCCCTTCATGTCGGTGGGGGATCCGGATTCGCGGCGTCCTCGGAAGCGGTGCGGCTCCACCGCGACGCGCTGGCCGGGCAGTTCCACCCGTCGACGGAGGAATCCGCGCGGGCGACGGTCGCCACGGCCCTGCTCGGTCCGCCGTCGGTCTAGCGTGAGCCTGGAAGACGAGGGCCTGTCCGGGCTTGCAGGGCGGCCGCACTGGCGGCTGTCCTCGCGGCCCGCAGGGGTCTATGCCGTGCGCTCTACGCGCAGGACCTTCCGCCGCAGCCAGTAGCGCCTGCTGCCGCCCAGATAGATGCAGCTCCGCTCGAGTTCCCACTTGCCGTACTCGGCGTGTTCCGTGAGGAGTTTCCGGGCCGCGGGCAAGGACTCTCCGGCATTCACGGTCAGGACCAGGTACTCGTACTGCCGCCCGTAGTCGCGCTTCCGGACGGCCGTTGCGTTCAGAAAATGTTCTCGCATATCCCTCCAATTTTGATCACTTTACCGATAACGTCTAGTGCATGAGCATAGATCCGCGTGTCGCGCTCCAGTCCCTCGTGACGGCCCTTGAAGAGCATCTTGCAGCCTCGGCGTCACGACGGCGGGAAGACGACCCGGCGGTGGAAGCGGCATACCTCGGCATCGCGGATGCCTTCGAGGTCTACGAGGAAGCGCTCTATGACGCCTTCGGCGAAGTGACTCCGCTCGAGATCTATGAGGAGCCGGACGACGACGACAGCGAGGACGAGGCCGACTACGCGCCGGACCTGATCGAGGCCGAAGCCGCACCTGATCGAACCTGACCTAGAGCGCTGAGGAAGACCCGGGCGTAGGCCACGGGCCCTCGCTTGCCACGGTCAGCCACCACAGTCGGTCCCTGTCGTCAGCCGCTGCGCGGACCGACTGGAAGCCGTGTCAGGTCGCGAGCGCTGAAACCTCGTCGAGGACCTCGGCGATGGGCGCTGCGACCGGCGCATCACCGGTCTGGAGGATTTCCTTGAGTTGCTGGGCCGTCCGCGCACCCACGATCGCCGAGGCCACCCCCGGCCGGTGCAGGAGCCAGCGCAGCGCCAGTTCGTGGGGCTGGAGATCGAGCCCGCGTGATGCAGTGCACAGTGCCTCGGTGATCCGCTGCGGCTTCCCCGAGAGGTAGGGCTCCACGTATGGCGACCACAGGTCGGACGCCCCGCGTGATTCGGAGGGGATCCTGCCACGGTACTTCCCGGTCAGTACGCCGCGGCCGAGCGAGCCCCACGCGAGGATCGACGCACCGAAGGCCTCGGCCGCGGGGAGGACCTCCCGCTCGGCGCCGCGGCTCACCAGCGAGTACTCGACGTCGTTGACGAGGAGCGGGAACGACGCCGTCGCCGCCGCGCGTGCGAATTCCCACCCCGAGTAGTTGGACACGCCGACATAGCGCGCGCGTCCCGTTCCATAGGCGACCTCGAGCGCGCTCAGGGTCTCCTGCAGGGGAACGGACGGGTCGGGGGAGGGTGCGAGCCAGACATCCACGTGATCGGTACCGAGCAGCGACAGCGAGGCATCCAGCGAGTCGAGCAGGCCCCGGCGTGAGCCGTCCAGGCGCCTGCTGCCGGAGCGGGTCGTGCCGCCCTGCACCACCAGCACGAGCTCGGAGCGGGCCACGGTATCGCCCATGAAGCCGCCCAGCATGGCTTCCGCCTGGCCCTCCCCGTAGCGTGCGGCGGTCTCGACCAGCGTGCCGCCGGCCTCGGCGAAGATGCGGAGCTGCTCGCGTGCGGCTTCCTCGTTGACCTCCTGGCCCCAGTTCATGGTGCCGAGTCCCAGCGCAGAGACGGCCAGGCCGCTCGCTCCCACGTTTCGCCGTTGCATGGAGCAAGCCTAAAGCCTGTCCCCGGCCGCATGGCTTAGGGTCGTAAGAGTGAATTGGATAGAAGCAGCCATCCTGGGGTTCATCCAGGGCCTTACCGAGTTCCTACCCATTTCATCGAGCGCACACCTGCGCATCGTGGGAGAACTCCTGCCGAACGCGCAGGATCCGGGGGCGGCCTTCACCGCCATCACGCAGCTCGGCACGGAGACCGCCGTCGTCGTGTTCTTCTGGCGGGACATCGTGCGGATCGTCAAGGCCTGGTTCGGCGCTTTGAGTGGCACGGTGCCCCGGAACGACCCGGATGTCCGCATGGGCTGGCTGGTCATTCTCGGCAGCGTGCCGATCGTCCTGCTCGGGCTGCTGTTCCAGGACCAGATCGAGAGCACGTTCCGGAGCCTGTGGATCGTGGCCACCATGCTGATCGTCTTCGGCCTCATCCTCGCCGTCGCCGATCACGTGGGCCGGCAGGAACGCGAGCTTTCGAAGCTGACCTACCCGCACGGCATCCTGTACGGACTCGCGCAGGCATTGGCCCTGATCCCGGGCGTGTCGCGGTCCGGGGGCACCATCACCGCGGGCCTGCTCATGGGATACACCCGCGAGGCGGCGGCGCGCTACTCGTTCCTGCTCGCCATTCCCGCCGTCTTCGGCAGCGGAGTGTTCCAGCTCGCCAAGAGCTACGACGAGACCGGGCCCTACGCCCTGCCCGAGACGGCACTGGCCACCCTGGTCGCCTTCGTGGTCGGCTTCGCCATCATCGGGTGGTTCCTCAAGTACGTCACCACCCGCGGGTACGGCCTCTTCGTCTGGTACCGCATCCTGCTCGGCCTGGCCCTATACGTGCTGCTCGGCTTCGGCGTCATCAGCGCCTGACGCCGGGCCGTAAGGTAGAACGTGTGATTGCGTGGAATTCGACTCCTGTCCCAGAACTCGACGGCACCCAGTCGGGCATCAGCCTCTTCGACACCGCCCTCCAGGAGCTGGCGCCACTCGGGCAGCACCCTGAGCACAGCCTCTACGTCTGCGGCATCACTCCCTACGACGCGACCCACCTCGGCCACGCGTCCACCTACGTCGCCTTCGACCTCCTCAACCGCACCTGGCGCGACGCCGGAGCAGCGGTGTCCTACGTCCAGAACGTGACGGACGTCGACGATCCCCTGCTCGAGCGCGCCACGGCCACCGGCGTCGACTGGCAGGATCTCGCTGCCGACCAGATCGCGCTGTTCCGCGAGGACATGGAGGCACTGAACGTCCTGCCCCCGGACCACTACATCGGCGCCGTCGAGGCGATCGGCTGGATCGTCCCGGCGGTCGAGGAGCTGGTGGGCCGCGGGCTCGCCTACGCGGTGCCCGGGGAGGACGGGGAGCCGGACGGCGACGTCTACTTCTCCCTCGACTCCGCAGCCTCGCTCGATGAGCACGACCCTGCCCGCTGGTTCCTCGGCCAGGTCTCGCACCTCGACGCCGGGACCATGCTCGAGCTGTCGGCGGAACGTGGCGGGGACCCGCAGCGCCCGCACAAGCGCAACGCGCTCGATCCGCTCCTCTGGCGTACGGCACGCGCGGGAGAGCCGAGCTGGCCCGGCGGCGCCCTGGGTGACGGACGGCCCGGCTGGCACATCGAATGCGCAATCATCGCGCAGCGGTTCCTGCCGGCCCCCTTCACCGTGCAGGGCGGCGGCTCGGACCTCGTGTTCCCCCACCATGAGATGAGCGCGTCCCACGCCTGGGCGACCAGCGGTACCCCGCTGGCCCGGCACTATGCGCACGCCGGGATGGTCGGGTACGACGGCGGGAAGATGAGCAAGTCCAGGGGAAACCTGGTCCTCGTGTCGAAGCTCCGCCAGGCCGGCGTCGATCCTGCAGCCATCCGCCTTGCCATCCTCGCGCACCACTATCGCTCGGACTGGTCCTGGACGGATGCCGTGCTGGACGAGGGCATCGCCCGCCTCGCGGCCTGGCGTGCAGCCGCCGACGGTGCGCGGAAGGCCGACATCGCCGTAGTGCGGGAGGCCATCCGGGGGCACCTGGCGAACGACCTCGATGCGCCGTCCGCCCTTGCCGCGGTGGACGCATGGGCAAGGGGAGCACGCGCAGGAGCGGAAGGCGGAACGCATCGGCAGGACCTTGCCGATGTCCTCGACGCCCTGCTCGGCGTCCGTCTCTAGCGTCCGCCTCTAGCGTCCGCGGGGCGGTTCTGCCCCCGCCACCGTCGGCCCGGTGGATGTGCCCGTCCCGGCTGGCGACCGCAGCCGGGCCGACAGGAGTCTCGCGCCCCGTCGGCGTCCGGCCGGCCTACTGTTCGCGGCGGCGCTTCTTCAGGTAGCGCTCGAACTCACGGGCGATCGACTCGCCGCTCGCCTCCGGGAGGTCCACAGTGTCCTTGGCCTCCTCGAGCTGGCGCACGTAGGCCGCGACCTCGGGGTCCTCGGTGGCGAGCTCGTCCACTCCCCGCTCCCAGGCCTCCGATTCCTCCGTCAGCACGTGGGTGTCCACCGTGATCTGCAGGATCTCCTCGAGCTTGTTCAGCAGGGCCAGCTGGGCCTTCGGCGACGGCGACTGGCCCACGTAGTGGGGGACGGCGGCCCAGAGGGACATGGTGGGGATATCGGCGAGCAGACCCATCTCGGCCAGCACGCCGACGATGCCGATCGGGCCCTCGTACGTCGACGGCTCGACGTCCAGGCTCTCCCGGACGAGGTCGTCGTCGGAGGTGACCGTGACGGGGATGGGGCGCGAGTGCGGGACGTCGGCCAGCAGTGCTCCGACGAGGACGATGCAGTCGACGCTGAGCTCCTTTGCCAGGGCGACGAGCTCGGCGGTATAGGCGCGCCACTTGTAGGAGGGCTCGACCCCGTTGACAAGGATCAGGTCGACGTTGGACTTCGGGACGACCGCCTTGCTGATGCGCGTGTTGGGCCATTTGATCCGCCGCTGGCCCGAGGAGTTCCGCTTGATCATGGGCCGGGTGAACTGGAAGTCGTAGAACTCGTCGGCGTCGATGGTCGAGACGCGCTCACTGCCGAAGTACCGGCCCATGTACTTCAGGGCGTCGCTGGCCGCTTCCCCGGCGTCGTTCCAGCCCTCGAAGGCCGCGAGCATGACGGTGATACGGCGCTCTGGCTCGCCGGCATCCTGGAAAAGGTCCTGTACGCCGGTCGGCTGGTTCTCTTCGAAGCTGTCCACCGTCTCACCCTAAACCCCTGCGCGCGGCCATGTCAGGCGGGGTTCGGCGGCTACGCGGAGAGCTGACGCGCGGGTCCGTCAAGGGGTCACCGTAGACTTGAAGGCATGTCCAACCACCTCACCGGCAGTGTCCGAACCCGTCCGACCGAGATCCACCGGACCGTCTCTGGACGGTCGGGAAACGTCCGGGGACTGCAGGGCGTGCTGTGGGACATGGACGGGACGATCGTCGACACGGAGCCGTACTGGATCCGGGCGGAGAAGGAACTGGTCGAGTCCCACGGCGGAACCTGGACCACCGAGCAGGCGACCACCCTCGTCGGCCAGGCCCTCGAGTACTCCGCCGGCGTGCTCCAGCGGGCCGGCGTCGCGCTGGACATCCGCAGCATCATCGAGCACCTGACGGACCGCGTGGCCGCGGACGTGCGCGCCGCCGTGCCCTGGCGCCCGGGAGCGCGCGAGCTGCTCTCGGCCCTGCGGGCGGAAGGCGTCCCGTGCGCCATGGTCACGATGTCCGAGAGCCTCCTCGCCGGCGAGATCGCCGCGCAGCTGCCCGAAGGCACCTTCTCCCACCTCGTCACCGGTGACCGCGTGAGCGCCGGCAAGCCGGATCCGGAGGCCTACCAGCTGGGCTTCGACCTGCTGGCGGCGGATCACCCCGGGCTCCGGAAGGACCGGGTCGTCGCCATCGAGGACTCCCTGCCGGGTGTCACCTCGGCCCTCGCCGCAGGGCTCGTCACGCTCGCCGTTCCCCACTTCGTCCCCCTGCCGCCCGACGGGCGCCGCACCGACTGGGACACTCTGGAGGGCCGGACGCCCGCCGATCTCGCCGCGCTCCTGCCGGAGGAGACGGGCGAGGACCGGCATGAGTAGCGGCCGGCAACCGGCCCGGACGCAGCGGAGCCCCGGGCTGTCGCTCGGCCGACTCGCGGGCATCCCCGTGGTCCTCGCATGGTCCTGGTTCGTCATCACGGCCTTCATCGTGCTCGTGTTCGGGCCGCGCGTCTCGCAGACGTTCCCGGGTATCGGTGCCGGCGCCTACGCCGTCGCCCTCGGCTACGCCCTGCTCCTCGCCGCGTCCGTGCTCATCCATGAACTGGCCCACGCCCTCACCGCGCGTGCCTTCGGCTGGCCGACCACCCGGATCGTCCTGAACCTCTGGGGCGGCCACACGCAGTTCGCGAGCTTCAACGCCTCGCCGGGCAGGTCCCTCGCCGTCGCCCTCGCCGGGCCCGCGGCGAACTTCGTCCTCGCGGGCCTCGGGTGGGTCATCCTGCAGGCCCTCACGCCCGGGTCGGTGTCCTATCTGCTCGCCACCATCCTGGTCTGGGCCAACCTCCTCGTCGCCCTGTTCAACGTGCTGCCGGGCCTGCCGCTGGACGGCGGGCGCCTCGTCGAGAGCGCGGTCTGGAAGGCGACCGGCAGCCAGGAGAAGGGCACGGTGGCGGCCGGCTGGGCCGGACGCATCATCGTCCTCCTCCTGCTCGCGTCGGTGGTGGGCATCCAGTTGCTACAGGGGCGCGGCCCCGACCTCCTGGTCATCGTCCTCACCGTCGTCATGGGCGCCTCCCTGTGGATGGGCGCCACGGCCGCCATCGAGAATGCGCGCATGCGCCTGCGCCTCCCCGCCATCAGTGCCGGCCGGCTGCAGCAGCGCGCCGTCGGTGTCCCCGCGGGCACCACGGTCCTCGCCGCGCACCGGCTCCTGCGGGACAACCCCGGAGCCGCCGTCGTCCTGACCGGACCCTCCGGCGAGCCCGAGGCCGTCGTCGACGAGGCCGCGCTCCTCGCCGTCCCCGACGACGTGGCCGCGACCACGGCCGTCAACACCGCGGCACGTCGGCTGGCTGCCGGCGCCTACGTGCCGGAGTCGGCCGCGGGCCAGGAACTCCTGCAGTTCCTCGCCCGGCTCGAGGGGAACGAGTACGCCGTCATCAACCCCCAGGGTGCCGTGACGGGCGTGCTGCACCAGCGGACGGTCGTCCAGGCCATCACCGGCAAGGCCACGCCCGGTCCCTAGGTCAGAACCCCTGCCCCCGGCGTGCAGGCCGCCTGCCTCCTCCATTCCCTGTCAGATACGCTTCCAGATCCCGCTTCCAGATCCACTTCCACCACGATGCCGGTCCGCCGGCCGCCGAAGGACGAACCATGAGTACCACCCAGACCACCCCCGAAGCGCCCGCCGGTCCCCACGGCGCGGCGGCCCGCCGCGGCCCGTTCCGCGCCGGTGAGCGCGTCCAGCTGACTGACGAGAAGGGCCGGATGAATACCATCACCCTCACCCCGGGCGGCGCCTTCCACACGCACAAGGGCTTCCTGCAGCACGACGCCCTCATCGGTGCCACCGAGGGAACCATCCTCGAGAACACCACCGGCCAGCTGTACCAGGCGCTGCGGCCACTGCTGTCGGACTTCGTGCTGTCCATGCCCCGCGGCGCGGCCGTCGTGTACCCGAAGGACGCGGGACAGATCGTGACAATGGCCGACATCTATCCGGGAGCGCGCGTTGTCGAGGCAGGCGTCGGTTCGGGGGCGCTCTCCATCTCGCTCCTGCGGGCGGTCGGCGATTCCGGCTACCTCCACTCGTTCGAGCGCCGCGAGGAATTCGCCGACATAGCCCGGGGGAACGTCGAGACGATCTTCGGCGGGCCCCACCCGGCCTGGCAGATCACGCTGGGCGACTTCCAGGAGCAGGTCGTGGAGCACGAGGAACCAGGCTCGGTGGACCGCGTCGTCCTCGACATGCTCGCACCCTGGGAGTGCCTGGACGCCGTCGCCACCGTGCTCGCCGCGGGCGGCGTCTGGATCAGCTACGTCGCCACGGTGACGCAGCTGTCCCGCACCGCCGAGGCGATCCGGGCCGACGGGCGCTTCACGGAACCCGAGGGCTGGGAGTCGATGGTGCGCGGCTGGCACCTCGAGGGACTCGCCGTCCGTCCCGACCATCGCATGGTCGCCCACACCGGCTTCCTCCTCATCACCCGCAGGCTGGCCGAGGGCGCTACGGGGTTCACCCCGAAGCGCAGGCCGTCGAAGACGGGGTTCAGCGAGGAGGACCTCAATGCCTGGACGCCGCAGGCCGTCGGTGAGCGCGACGTCTCCGACAAGCGGCTGCGCAGGGTGGCGCGGGACGCAGCGTCGACGATCCAGCGCGGATCCCTGCCACCGGAGGAGGCGCAGGCACGTCGCGACGCCATCGCCGACGGCGGAACGGTCGAGTAGGCGGGGATCGGGCAGGAGTCCGCAGCGGCCGGGCAGGAGTATGCCGCGGCAGGTCGGGATCAGGCGGCAGGTCGGGCCACGACCACGCCGAGGCCGACATAGGGCCCCGGAGAGAGGCCCGGGGAGAGGTCCGGGAGGGCACGCGGAGCGTTCGGCGCCACCGGGGCGGGGAGGTGCGCGGAAAGTTGACCGTGCACGTTGTTAACAGTACTCACCGGGGACCGGCGTCTGCGCTAAGGTCGGAAGACAGCTGAAGGTCGAACCGAAAGTGGCGAACCGATATGCCGAACTCCGAAGACAACGCTCCTGCCGCTGATCCGCGGGGCGCAACCCCGCCTCCCGTCGACACTTCGGTCACCCAGCGCCAACTCAACGTCCTCCGGGACAAGCTGCGCCACATCGACCGTCAGCTCGCCTCGGCGACGCAGAACAACGGGAAGCTCGTCGCCGCGCTGGAGGCGGCGCGGACGGAGATCGTCCGGCTGAAGGCCGCCCTCGAGAAGGAGGGCGCGGCGCCGTTCAGCTTCGCCACCGTGATGCAGGTCAATCCGAGGCGTCCTGCCGAGCCGGGAACCACCACCGAGGCGACCGTCCAGGACACCGCCGACATCCTGCAGTCGGGCAGGAAGCTCCGGGTGACGGTCAGCCCCCTCATCAGCGTGCGGCAGCTCACCCCCGGGCAGGAAGTCCTGCTGAACGAATCCCTGACCATCGTGGCGGCCCTCGGCTTCGAGCGGGCGGGGGAGATCGTCACCGTCAAGGAACTGCTGGGCGCGGACCGTGCGCTCGTCGTCGGCCGGACGGACGACGAGCGCGTCATCCGGCTCAGCGGTCCGCTGCAGGCGGAGAAAATCCGGGTGGGCGACGCACTCGCCGTCGACACCAAGTCGGGGTACGGCCTCGAGAAGGTACCGCGGAGCGAGGTCGAGAACCTCGTGCTCGAGGAAGTCCCGGACATCGCCTACGGTGACATCGGCGGCCTCGGCCCGCAGATCGAGCAGATCCGCGACGCCGTCGAGCTGCCGTTCCTGCACCCGGACCTCTACCGGGAGCACGGCCTCAAGCCACCCAAGGGCATCCTCCTGTACGGTCCGCCAGGGTGCGGCAAGACCCTGATCGCGAAGGCCGTGGCCAACAGCCTCGCCGCCAGGGCCGCGGAACGGGCCGGCCTCGAGCAGATCCGCAGCTACTTCCTGAACATCAAGGGCCCGGAGCTGCTGGACAAGTACGTGGGCGAGACGGAGCGCCACATCCGGCTCATCTTCGCCCGCGCCCGAGAGAAGGCATCGGACGGCAGCCCCGTCGTCGTGTTCTTCGACGAGATGGATTCGCTGTTCCGCACCCGCGGCACCGGTGTCTCCTCCGACGTCGAGACGACCATCGTGCCCCAGCTGCTGAGCGAGATCGACGGCGTCGAGAAGCTCGAGAACGTGATCGTCATCGGTGCCTCGAACCGTGAGGACATGATCGATCCCGCCATCCTCCGACCCGGCCGCCTGGACGTGAAGATCAAGATCCAGAGGCCCGACGCCGAGGGCGCCGCCGAGATCTTCGCCAAGTACATCACCCCCGACCTGCCGCTGCACGCGGACGACCTCGCGGAGAACGGCAACGATCCGCAGACCACGATCGCGGAGATGATCCGCCGCACCGTCGAGCAGATGTACTCGACGGACAAGCGGAACGAGTACCTGGAGGTGACCTACGCCAACGGGGACACCGAGATGCTGTACTTCAAGGATTTCAACTCCGGCGCGGTGATCCAGAACGTCGTGGACCGCGCGAAGAAGTACGCCATCAAGGACCTCCTCCTCGACGGCAGCAAGGGCCTGCGCATCGAGCACCTGATGCGGGCCGTGGTGGACGAGTTCCGTGAGCACGAGGACATGCCGAACACCACCAACCCCGACGACTGGGCGCGCATCTCCGGCAAGAAGGGCGAGCGCATCACGTACATCCGGACGATCGTGCAGGGCAAGGCCGGCCAGGAGCCGGGCAAGTCGATCGAGACGACGGCGAATACGGGCCAGTATCTGTGATTGAAACGGGGGGACGACGGGCCGGTCGGCGCAGCGCATCGCCGGCGGTCGGCGAGGGGGTCTCGGTCCACCGGGTGATGGGGACGGAGACGGAGTACGGCATCATCGCGCCCGCTTTGCCGTCGGCCAATCCGACGCTGCTGTCCTCCCAGGTGGTCAACGCCTATGCGGCCACGCTGCGGGAAGGGCTCGGCAACCTCGCGGGGACCCGCTGGGACTATACGGACGAGACCCCGCTGACGGACGCCCGCGGGTTCCGGATGGACCGGGCCAGTGCGCATCCGAGCCAGCTGACCGACGAGCCGCCCGAACTCACCGCCGAACAGATCGCCCTCGAACGCGGCGAGGCCGCCGAGGCGGCCGTGCTCATGAACCTCGTCCTGAACAACGGGGCGCGGCTGTACGTCGACCACGCCCACCCCGAGTATTCGTCACCCGAGGTGACGAATCCTCTCGACGCCGTCCTCTGGGACCGGGCGGGGGACCACGTCGCCGTCGCTGCGATGGAGCGGATCGGAACCACGCCGGGCTTCTCGCCCGTGATCCTGTACAAGAACAACACGGACAACAAGAGCGTCTCCTACGGGTCGCACGAGAACTACCTCGTGCCCCGGAGCGTCCCGTTCTCGAAGCTCGCCGAGACCCTCATTCCCTTCTTCGTCTCCCGGCAGGTCATCTGCGGCGCCGGACGCGTCGGCAAGGGCCCGCTCAACCAGGAGCCCGGCTTCCAGATCAGCCAGCGGGCGGACTTCTTCGAGAACGAGATCGGACTGGAGACGACCGTCCGCCGGCCCATCATCAACACGCGTGACGAGCCGCACGCGGTGGCGGAGAAATACCGGCGGCTGCATGTCATCATCGGTGACGCCAACCTGAACGAGGTGTCCAATTACCTCAAGCTGGGGACGACGTCCCTCGTCCTCGCGCTGGTCGAGCAGGGCCTCGCGCCGGCTCCCACGCTGGAGGACCCGGTCCAGGCGCTGCGGACCATCAGCCACGACCCGACACTGAAGGCGGCCGTCCGGCTGGCGGACGGCCGCAGCATCACCGGGCTCGAGCTGCAGGAACTGTACTGCGAGGCGGTCCTCGACGCCGTCCCTGCTGACGCCGACGAGCAGACGCGCGACGTCGTCGACCGCTGGCGGACGCTGCTGGAGACCCTGCGGCGGGAGCCGATGGAGGCAGCCCGCCAGGTGGACTGGATCGCCAAGCTGAAGGTGCTCGAGGCGTACCGGGCGCGGGACGGCCTCTCCTGGACGAACCCGCGGCTGGCCCTCGTGGACCTGCAGTACGCCGACCTCCGGCCCGAGAAGGGCATCTACCAGCGCCTGGCCCGCCGCGGCGACGTCGAACTGCTCGTGCATCCCGAGGACGTCGCGCGCGCCGCCGTCCAGCCGCCGCGCGACACCAGGGCGTACTTCCGCGGCCGCTGCATCTCCGAGTACCCGGCCGAGGTCGTCGGGGCGAGCTGGGACTCCCTCATCTTCGAACTGGCGGGGGAACGGCGCCTGCAGCGGGTGCAGACGCGCGAGCCACTCAGGGGCACGGCGATGCTCACAGAGGAGTTGTTCGACGTGGCGGCCGATGCCGAGGATTTCCTCGCCCGATTGTTGAGCGACCCGGATCGGCGCGTGGCACCATAGGACCAGATCACTGAAGTGATCACGAACACGGAGAGGGTGGCCATCATGGCGACACAGGACCGCATCAATACCGGCGGATCGTCCACGGAAGTGGAGGAGGAGACCCCCGAGCCCGCCCCCGCCGCTCCCGCGGCGCAGGACTCCACCCAGACCCAGGGCGTCGACGATCTGCTCGACGAGATCGACGGCGTCCTCGAGTCCAACGCCGAGGAGTTCGTGCGCGGGTTCGTGCAGAAGGGCGGCCAGTAGCGGATGCTCCCGGATGATGCAGCAGCTGCGGTTCCCCGGGCCGCCTCGACATCCTTTGCCGACTTCCTGGGCGCCCACCATCCCGGGCTGCTGCCGTCGAACCGGACGCTCGGTCCGGTGACCGCGTCCACCGACGCCTCGCACCTGGCGCCGCACGCCACGACGATCGTCTCGCTGACCTTCCCCGGCGGCGTGCTGATGGCCGGCGACCGGCGGGCCACGATGGGCAACGTGATCGCGAGCCGCCACATCGAGAAGGTGTTCCCCGCCGACCGGTACTCCGTGCTGGGGATCGCCGGCAGCGCCGGGATCGGCCTCGACCTGACGCGACTGTTCCAGGTGGAACTCGAGCACTACGAGAAGATCGAAGCGACCATGATGAGCCTCGACGGCAAGGCCAACCGCCTCGCCGCCATGGTCCGGCAGAACCTCCCCATGGCGATGCAGGGACTCGCCGTGGTGCCGCTCTTCGCCGGCTTCGACACGGACCGCCACCTCGGGAGGCTGTTCTCGTTCGACGTCACCGGCGGACGCTACGAGGAGCACGAACACCACTCGGTCGGGTCCGGCTCGGTCTTCGCGCGGGGTGCGCTCAAGAAGCTGTGGAACCCGCGCCTGACCGAGGCGTCGGCGGTGCGTGTCGCCGTCGAGTCCCTCTACGACGCGGCCGACGACGACTCCGCGACCGGCGGTCCGGACACCGTCCGTGCCCTCTGGCCCGTCGTCTACGTCGTGGACGGGGCCGGAGCGCGGCGCATCCCGGAGCGCGACCTCGAGTCCGCGGCGCACACCATCATCGAAGCCCGCTCCGCGGCGGGCCGGGAGGCATAGGCCATGACACAGCAGTTCTACGTTTCCCCCGAGCAGCTCATGAAGGACCGCGCGGACTTCGCGCGGAAGGGGATCAGCCGTGGCAGGTCGGTCGTGGTGATGAGTTGCCGCGACGGCATCGCACTGGTCGCCGAGAACGCCTCACCGTCGCTCCACAAGCTGGGGGAGATCTACGACCGCATCGCCTTCGCCGCGGTCGGGAAGTACAACGAGTTCGAGAGCCTGCGGCAGGCCGGCGTGCGCTATGCCGACGTCCGCGGCTACTCCTATGCGCGCGAGGACGTGACCGCCCGTGGGCTCGCCAGTGTGTACGCGCAGAGCCTGGGTGCCGTGTTCACCGCGGAGAGCAAACCGTTCGAAGTCGAACTCGTCGTGGCCGAGGTGGGGCACGCGCAGGACAGCGACCACCTGTACCGGCTGACGTTCGACGGCTCCATCGCCGACGAGACCGGTTTCGTGGTCATGGGTGGTGCCGCCGACGCCGTCGTCGACTCCCTCAGCGGCGCCTGGTCCTCCGACCTCAGCCTTCCCGAGGCCGTCGGGGCCGCTGCCCGGGCGCTGCGGAACGCCTCGCGTCCGCAGGCCGACGGGACCCAGCCCGGGGTTCCACCGCTGGATCCCTCCGTCCTCGAAGTCGCGTTCCTGGAACGCGACCCGGACACGCTGCGCGGCAGCCGCCGCGCGTTCCGCAGGGTCGGCGGCCCCGAACTCGAGAACCTCCTCCAGCACGAACAGGACACCTGATGGACCGGCGCATCTTCGGAGTCGAGACCGAATTCGGGATCTCCTACTCAGGGCCCAACTCACGCCCGCTCTCACCCGAGGAAGTCGCACGGTACCTCTTCCGCAAGGTCGTCAGCTGGGGGCGGTCCTCCAATGTCTTCCTCACCAACGGATCGCGCCTGTACCTCGACGTCGGCTCCCACCCCGAATACGCGACCGCGGAGTGCGACGACCTGGCGCAGCTCATCGCCCACGACCGGGCGGGCGAGCTCATCCTCGAGGACCTCGTCTCGGAGGCCCAGCGCAAGCTCGCGCAGGAGGGCTACGACGGCAAGATCTACCTCTTCAAGAACAACACCGACTCCGCGGGCAACTCCTACGGCAGCCATGAGAACTACCTGATCCCCCGCAAGCTCGAATTCTCGCGCCTCGCGGACATCCTCATCCCGTTCCTGGTGACGCGGCAGCTTCTCGTGGGCGCGGGGAAGGTCCTCAAGACGCAGACCGGTTCCCTCTATGCGTTCTCGCAGCGGGCCGACCACCTGTGGGAAGGCATCTCCTCGGCCACGACCCGCTCGCGCCCCATCATCAATACGCGGGACGAGCCGCACGCCGACGCGGAGCACTATCGCCGGCTGCATGTGATCGCCGGCGACTCCAACATGTCCGAGACCACCATGCTGCTCAAGGTCGGGTCCGTCGACCTGCTGCTGCGGATGGTGGAAGCGGGCGAGATGATGCGGGACTTCCGCCTCGAAAACCCTATCCGGAGCATCCGCGAGATCTCGCACGACCTCACCGGGCAGCAGCTGCTCAAGCTCGCCAACGGCCGGCACATGACCGCCCTCGAGATGCAGCGCGAGTACCTGGCGCGCGTGACGGCGTTCGTCGACCAGCACGGAGCGCACAACGCCCACGTCCCGGCCGTCCTGGACCTGTGGGAGCGGGTGCTCGATGCCGTGGAGACCGGCAGCACCGCACGGATCGACACCGAGGTGGACTGGGCCATCAAGAAGAAGCTCATCGACCGGTACCTCGCGCGCTCGGGCGAGGACCTCGACTCGGCGAAGGCGGCGCAGCTCGACCTGACCTACCACGACATCTCCCGCTCCCGGGGGCTGTTCTTCCTGCTCCAGAGCCACGGCGAAGCCGCCCGGGTGGTGGACGACACGGCGGTCAAGGAGGCGGTGGACATCCCGCCGCAGACCACCCGGGCCAAGCTCCGCGGCGAATTCGTCCGCCGCGCCAAGGAGGCGAACCGCGACTACACGGTGGACTGGGTGCACCTCAAGCTCAACGACCGCGCCCAGCAGACCATCCTCTGCAAGGATCCCTTCACCTCAGTCGACGAGCGCGTGGAGGCGCTCCTGCAGCAACTCTGACCGATTGCCGCCCCGCGTCGCGCTGTCGACCCCTGTTTCTCAGGGCGTTCCCAGGAGAAACCGCGTGCCCGCAGCCGTTAGGCTTGTCAGGGCCCTTTGTTCTGCGGGCAGCCTGAACTGGACACCAATCTGAAAGTAGTTCTGTGCGAAAGTTACTAGCAATCCTCCTTCCGCTGCTGCTGTTGCTCACGGCATGCGGCGGCACGACGACGGGGAAGTCGGCGGGTCCCGCCGAGGTCTTCGACACGGTGAAGGTGAGCGGGGGATCGGACGAGGAAGCACCCGACGTCGAATTCGAATCACCCCTCGACGTCACCGGCGTCGCCGCCAAGACGGTCGCCGAGGGCGACGGCGACGAGGTGGAGGCCGGGCAGCAGGTCCACTACCAGCTCGTCGCGCTCAACGCCGAGGACGGCGAAGTCCTCGGTGATACCTACAGCCAGGGTGAGCCCCAGGTCCTGCCGGTCGACGACATGCTCAAGGAGCAGGACGGCGAGCTCTACGAGGTCCTCGTGGGAACGAAGGTCGGCTCGCAGGTGGCCTACACCCGCCCCGCCCCTGAGCCCGCCGAGGGCGAGACCGCGAGTCCGGAGCAGCTGATCGTGCTCAAGGTCATCTCGGCCGAACAGCCCCCGCCGGAGCCGGAGGTCCTCTCGCCCGAGGACGTGAAGAAGCTCGACGACGAGGGCCAGCTGCCCACGTTCACCTTCGACGACAAGGGCGTACCCGAGGTCACCATCCCCGAGAACGAGCCGTCCGACGACCTCGTGGTCAAGGTGCTCGAAGAGGGCAAGGGCGACGTCGTCGCCGAGACCGACAGCATCACGGCCAAGTACAGCGGCTGGACCTACAGCGACGGCGAGAAGTTCGATTCGAGCTTCGACCGCGGCGAGCCCGCCACCTTCCCCCTGAACCAGGTCATCACGGGCTGGACCAAGGGCCTGGCCGGGCAGAAGGTCGGCTCGAAGGTACTGCTCGTGATCCCCGAGCCGTGGGCCTACCCCAACGCCTCGCAGGGCCAGCCCTCCGGGACGCTCGTGTTCTACGTCGAGATCGTCAGCAAGGAAGCGGCGAAGTAGTCCGCGTCCCCGCACAGGCACCGAACCTCCTACGAAAGGAAACCATGTCCTTCGGACAGCGCAACTTCGACCGGCAGAAGCCGGAGATCGACTTCCCCGCACACGAGGTACCCACCGACCTCGTCATCGAGGACATCATCGAGGGCACCGGCGACGAGGCGAAGCCCGGCAACACCGTGTCCACCCACTACGTGGGCGTGGCCTTCTCCACGGGCGAGGAATTCGACGCCTCCTGGAACCGCGGTGCTCCGCTCGACTTCCGGGTCGGCGTCGGGCAGGTCATCCAGGGCTGGGACCAGGGGCTCCTGGGCATGAAGGTCGGCGGCCGCCGTCGCCTCGAGATCCCTTCCCACCTCGCCTACGGCCCCAGTGGCGCCGGCTCGGCGATCGGCCCCAACGAGGCGCTGATCTTCGTGGTGGACCTGCTCGCCGTCCGCTAGGGCATCCGTCCGAGGCATCCGCCCGGACCATCCGCCGGGCCGGCCCGGCGCTGTCCAGAAGGGACGCACGTCAACCCCGGTTGGTGTGCGTCCCTTCTGCCGCTTCCGGAAAGGTAGGGTTTCACCCGTGTCTGCAAAACGAACCGAACGGCTCCTCACGCTCGTGATCATGCTCCTGTCGAGCCGGCGCGGGTTCACGAAGGAGGAACTGTTCGAGGAGATCGACCTGTATCGCGAGGCGACCTCGGTGGCGGCGCGGGAAAAGCTCTTCGACCGCGACAAGGCGGCCCTCCGCGAGCAGGGCATCCCCCTGGAGTCCTTCAGCGAGGACGCCCTGTTCGAGCACGACAACACCGTGCAGCGGTACCGGATCAACGCGGAGGACTACCGCCTCGGCGGGGTCACGTTCCAGCCCGAGGAGTACGCCGTCCTCAACCTGGCCGCGGGAGTGTGGGATCAGGGTTCGCTCGACTCCGCGGCATCCCGTGCCCTCCGGAAGCTCAGTTCGCGGAGTACGGACGGCACCGTCGAACTCACCCCCCTCATCCAGCCCCGCATCACCACGGACGCGCCGTACTGGGACATCGTGTGGCAGGCCCTCACCTCGCGCACCCCCCCTCCGGTTCCCGTACCGGGCGGCGAGCACCGGCCGCGAGGAGGTCCGCACCGTGCATCCGTGGGGGATGGGAGCCCGTTTCGGCCACTGGTACGTGGTCGGCTTCGACACCACACGCAAGGCCGAACGCTTCTTCCGCCTCTCCCGCATGACCGGGGAGCCCGTGCTGCTGAAGGGCACGTTCGACGTCCCGGCATCCTTCGACATGAATTCCACGCTCTCGTCCCTGTCCCGCAGTGAACCCGACCGCGCCGCGGTCATCGCGGTGCGGCCGGGATCCTGCCAGGTGCTGCGCGTCCGCAAGAACACCGAGGTCCTCCAGACCGGGGAGGAGTGGGACACGCTGCGCGTACCCTACGCCGCGTCGAGCCCGATGGCGGCGACCATCGCGGGTCTCGGCACCAACGCGCGGGTCGAGGAGCCCCAGGAGCTCGCGACGGAGGTCGCCCGGCTGCTGGAGGGAGCCTTCGACGCGGCCGTGGCGGCGCCTGACGGCGTGGAGATCACCTCGGGCGCACGCCCCGTTCCCCGCCGGAAGTCCTCCTCCCAGGACCACCTGCTGCGCCTGCTCGACCTCGTGCCGTACCTCCTGGCGCACCCGGGCGCGGACGTGGGGGACACGGCGCGCCGGTTCGACGTGAGCGAGACCCAGCTGACCAAGGACCTCGACCTGCTGTTCGTGAGCGGTCCCCGGCACTACCCGGACGGGCTCATGGACGTGAACATCGAGGACGGCAGGATCTACCTGACCAACGCGCGTGACCTCGCCGAACCCGTGAAGCTGAGCATGGACGAGGCCTGCTCCCTCATCGTGGGGCTCCAGGCCCTGCGGGAGCTACCCGGGATGAGGAACAACGAGGCGATCGTCAGCGCGCAGACCAAGCTGACGGCCGCCGCCGGCGACGCGGCGCGCATCGGCTCCGCCGTCGCCACGAAGCTCACGGAGGACGACATCGACCCGACCCTCGAGGTGTTGCAGGCCGCCCTGCACTCGGGGGTCCGGGTGGCGGTGGACTACTTCGTCCCGACACGCGACGAGATCACGCACCGGCTGCTCGAGCCGATCCGGATCTTCCTCCACCAGGACACGTGGTACCTCGAAGCGTGGTGCGTGGACTCCGACGGACTGCGGAACTTCCGCCTGGACCGCATCCAGAGCGCCACGCTGACGGACGAGCCGGCCACGGCCACTGAGGACGATGCGTCCGCGGCGCGGGAGAGGGGGTCGGCGCCCTACCGTTCCGGCGATGCCGACCACGCCGTCACGCTCGTGCTGGAACCGCGGGCACGGTGGATCGCCGCCCAGTACAACGCCGATGCCGTGCAGGAGCTCGGGGAGGACCGGCTCGCCGCGCGCCTCAAGGTGGCCTCGACCTCCTGGATCCCCGGCCTGGTGGCGAGCCTGGGCGGATCCGCCGCGGTCGTCGCCCCCGATCAGCTGCGCGAGGAGACACTGCGCTGGCTGGAGGAAGCCCGGGCCCACCAGGCGCTGGCCTAGACTGGACGCATGCTCTGGTGGATGTGGATCGTGCTGTGGGTTGCGCTGGCGGCCGTCAGCGTGATCTTCCTCGTCGTCGTCGGCTTCCGCGTCTTCCGCCGGGGAGCGCGAACTCTCGGTGAATTCGGGGAAGCGATGGACCGCCTCGCGGTGAACGCCCCCGTCGGCGACGACGGTCCGGTACCCTCCGCCGGTGTTCCCGGGATCCGCATACCTGCGGTGTTCTCCGCGCCGGAGGACGTCCGCGCGGCGCGGGAAGCCGCCAAGACCCGGCGCATCGACGACCGCCGCAGCAGGCGCGTCCGAAAGCGCGCCGGTCGCGGGCAGCCCCAACTCCTGCAGGACATGCCCCACCTGTGAACTAAACTGGGCGGGATCAACGAGAGGAATTCGGCATGAGGCTCGAAGGCTGGCACATCGTCATCATCATCGTTCTTGCGATCGTCCTGTTCGGCGCGCCGAAGCTCCCCGGCCTCGCGCGCAGCGTCGGACAGTCCCTGCGGATCTTCAAGTCCGAGGTGAAGCAGATGAAGGACGAGAACAACACCCCTGACGCCGGGACGGATCCGGTGGAGGGCCGGGTGGTCGACAGCGGCCGGCCGCAGAGTCACACGCCCACCTACGAGACACCCGTCCAGAACCCGGCGCCCGACCAGAACCCGGGCCAGCAGGCACCGCGCTACCAGGACGGTGCCGCCGGCAGCGGCCCGGTGGACGGCTCGAGCGGCACCCAATCCCAGGCGGGACCGCCGCAGCACGGCGGTACCTCGACCACCCCCCAGTAGGCCAGGTACCGGTGTCACCCGCGAAGGCCCGGAAGCGCGGCAGGAAAGCCAATCCGGAAGGGCGCATGGCCCTGAAGGAACACCTGCGCGAAGCACGCAACCGGCTGTTCAAGTCCGCGGTGGCGGTCATCCTGGCGACCGTGGCCGGGTTCTTCGTCTACGACCCCGTGCTGCGCGCGCTGGCGGCTCCGATCATCGCGATCAACGAGCAGGAGGGTCGCACGGCGTCCCTGAACTTCGACAGTGCCGCGTCCCCGTTCGACCTGCTCATCCAGGTCTCGGTGTTCCTGGGCCTGGTGATCTCCAGCCCCGTCTGGCTGTACCAGCTGTGGGCGTTCATCACACCCGGGCTCAAGACGAAGGAGCGGCGCATCGCGCTGGCGTTCATCGCCGTCGCGTTCCCCCTGTTCCTGGCCGGCATCGCCCTGGCCTGGTCGATCCTGCCCAACGCGGTTCGGGTCCTGACGGAGTTCACGCCCGAGGACTTCTCCAACTACATCAGCGTCTCGGTGTACTTCACCTTCGTGCTGCGGCTCATGCTGGCCTTCGGGATCGCCTTCCTGCTGCCGGTGGTCCTGGTCGGACTGAACCTGGTGGGCCTGGTCTCGGGCAGGCAGATCCTCAAGGC
Organism: Arthrobacter burdickii; assembly: GCF_030433645.1. NCBI lineage: Bacteria > Bacillati > Actinomycetota > Actinomycetes > Micrococcales > Micrococcaceae > Arthrobacter > Arthrobacter burdickii. The sequence goes on along the minus strand of NZ_JAROCG010000001.1, from coordinate 2,575,555 downwards.
CTGGCGCATCACCGTGTTCCTCGTCTGCCTGTTCGCCGCGATGGCCGCTCCCGGCGGGGACGCGCTGAGCATGTTCTACCTCGCCGTGCCCCTGCTGCTGCTCTTCTTCGTCGCGATCGGGCTGTGCCTGCTCAACGACAAGCGCAGGGCCCGGCGCACCGCGGCCCGCGAAGCCGCCGTCGAAGCCACCGCCGACACCGCCTCGCCCCTGGACGCCATCTAGGACGCCATCCAGGACGCGGCGCACGACGACGGCGTCGGATCACGGCACGTCCCGGGCCTGTCCCGCAAGCATGATCAGGGCAGGAACACCGATCGGGTGCCCGGCGTGCCCGGCTCCTGCCGAGCGTCTAGGGTGGAACGATGAGCACCCCCGCAGAGAGATATGCAGCTGCAAAGGCCCGCACTCAGCACTCCCGGACCCAGTTGTTCCATTTCGAGCAGACGCTGGATTTCGCCCTCGATCCGTTCCAGCGGGAGGCGTGTACCGCCCTCGAGGCGGGCAGGGGAGTGCTGGTCGCGGCACCGACCGGAGCAGGAAAGACGGTGGTCGGAGAGTTCGCCGTCTTTCTGGCCCTGCAGCACGGTCTCAAGGCGTTCTACACCACGCCCATCAAGGCGCTCAGCAACCAGAAGTACTCGGAACTCGCCGCCGTGCACGGCAGCGACCGGGTGGGACTGCTGACCGGGGACACGAGCATCAACGCCGACGCCGACGTCATCGTGATGACCACCGAGGTGCTCCGCAACATGCTCTATGCCAACTCGGAGGCGCTCAACAACCTCGGCTACGTCGTGATGGACGAGGTGCACTACCTCGCGGACCGCTTCCGGGGGGCGGTCTGGGAGGAGGTCATCATCCACCTGCCCACCGAGGTCAAGGTGGTCTCCCTCAGTGCGACCGTGTCCAACGCTGAGGAGTTCGGTGCCTGGCTGGATACCGTCCGCGGCGATACCGACGTCGTCGTCTCCGAACACCGCCCGGTTCCGCTCTGGCAGCACGTCATGGTCGGGCAGAACCTCATCGACCTGTTCGCCGGGGACATCGCCTTCGACGAGGCAGCGCCGGCCGGCGCGGAAGCCGGAGCGCGGGACCAGTACGACGTCAACCCTGAGCTGCTCGAACTGGCCAGCAACGAGATCCGGCTGAACCAGCGGGCCAACTGGGGTGCCGGTGGCGGCCGCCGCGGCAGGGCGAGGACCGGCCGCGGCGAACCCGCGCAGATGTCGGTGGTGCGCCGTGCGACACGCCCGCAGGTCATCACCGCCCTGGACCGCTCCGACCTGCTCCCCGCCATCACCTTCATCTTCTCGAGGGCCGGCTGCGAGGCCGCCGTCACGCAATGCCTCCATGCCGGGCTGTGGCTGACCACCGAGGACGAACGCGACGAGATCAGCGAGACCATCGACGGCGCCACGATGGACATCCCGCGGGACGACCTGGAGATCCTGGGCTTCTGGACCTGGCGGGAAGGGCTGATCCGCGGCTTCACGGCGCACCACGCCGGCATGCTGCCCACGTTCAAGGAGATCGTCGAGCGGCTGTTCGCTGCAGGGCTCGTCAAGGCGGTCTTCGCGACCGAGACGCTCGCCCTCGGCGTCAACATGCCCGCGCGGACGGTCGTGCTGGAGAAGCTGGACAAGTTCAACGGCGAGGCGCACGTGAACGTGACGGCAGGGGAGTACACCCAGCTCACCGGCCGGGCGGGACGGCGCGGGATCGACGTCGAGGGACACGCCGTCGTCCTCTGGCAGCCGGGGACCGACCCGGGAGCCGTCGCGGGGCTCGCGTCCCGCCGCACCTACCCGCTGAACTCGAGCTTCCGGCCGACCTACAACATGAGCATCAACCTCATGGCGCAGTTCGGGCAGGAGCGGTCCCGGGAGATCCTCGAGACGTCCTTCGCCCAGTTCCAGGCGGACCGCTCCGTGGTCGGCCTGGCGAAGCAGGTACGCAGCCGGGAGGAGTCGCTCAAGGGCTACGAGAAGTCGATGACCTGCCACCTGGGCGACTTCCGCGAGTACGCGAACCTCCGGCGGGAGCTGTCCGACCTCGAATCGAGGGCTACCCGGGACAAGTCGCGGTCGCTGCGGTCGGCCGCGGAGTCGTCCCTGGAATCGCTACGGCCGGGAGACGTGATCGACGTCCCCGGCGGTCGGAGCCAGGGTTACGCCGTCGTCCTGGACAGCGACACCTCGCGGGAACCACGGCCCACCGTGCTCACGCTCGAGACGCAGATCCGCCGCGTGGGCGTGCAGGACCTCGACGGGCCCGTCGAGGTACTCTCCCGCATCCGGATCCCCAAGCACTTCAGCGCGCGGAGCCCCAAGGACCGCCGCGACCTGACGTCGTCGCTACGCAACGCGCTGGAGCAGCAGCGGCCGCCGCGCAAGGGCGCCGACCGCGTCTCCGCCGGGTACTCGGCGTCGGCGGCAGCCGAGGAACGGGCCATCACCGAACTTCGTCGGCGGCTCCGGGCGCACCCCTGCCACGGCTGCAGCGAGCGCGAGCAGCACGCGCGCTGGGCCGAGCGCTGGTGGAAGCTGCGCCGGGAGACCGACAAGCTCGCAGGCCAGATCCGCGGCCGCACCAACACGATCGCGAAGATCTTCGACCGCGTCTCCGAGGTCCTCGGGCACTACGGCTACCTGGAGTACACGGAGGACGGCGTGACCGTAAGCGCGTCCGGCCAGAAGCTCCGCCGGATCTACGGGGAGAAGGACCTCCTGATCGCCCTCTGCATCGAGGAGGGCGCCTTCAACGACCTCGACGCCGCCGAACTCGCGGCCGTCACGACGGTGCTCGTGTACCAGGCGAAGCGCGAGGAACGCGGTGTGCGGCCGGTGATGCCGAGCGTATCGCTGGAGGGCTCCGTCGAGACGATCATCCGGCAGTGGTCGCAGCTGAACGACGTCGAGGAGCAACACCGCCTGCCCGTGACCGGGGAACCGGAGCTCTCGCTCGTCTGGCCCATGTTCAAGTGGGCCCAGGGCCGCTCCCTGCAGGCCGCCCTGAGCGGGACCGAGCTGGCGGCGGGCGACTTCGTCCGCTGGTCGAAGCAGGTCATCGACCTGCTCGACCAGTTGGCCAAGGTGCCGGACCTCCCCTCCGGTCTGCAGCAGACGTGCGTGCGGGCGATCCGGCTGATCCGCCGTGGCGTGGTGGCATACTCGAACATCAGTGAGTAGTCCCGCCGCGGGACCCGCCGACCACAGAAAGCCTCCCAGCACCCCCATGCCGAATTCGAAGCGCCCCCAGACCGTCCTCTACCGCAACGGGTCCGTGTACAGTCCCGCCGACCCCTTCGCCACCGCGATGCTCGTCGACGGAGGGACGGTGGCCTGGGTGGGGTCCGAGCACGCCGCCGCGAACCTCACGGGACCGGACGTGCGGACCGTCGACCTCGACGGCGCCCTGGTCACTCCGGGGTTCGTCGACGCCCACACCCATACGACGGAGACGGGCATCGCCCTCGGTTCGATCGACCTGACCTCCTGCCGTTCGCTCGCGGAACTCCTCGACTCCGTGTCCGCGGCGGCGTCGTCGGGATCCACCACGATCCTCGGCTTCGGCTGGGACGAGTCCCGGTGGCCGGAACGGCGCGTCCCGACCGCGGCGGAGCTCGACCGCGCAGGCGACGGCGCCCTAGTCTACCTCGTGCGGGCCGACATCCACTCGGCCGTCGTATCGGGAGCCCTGGCGGACGCACTCGGCCTCGCCGGCCTGGACGGCTGGGACAACGGGTTCGTGGTGCGCGCCGCGCACGAGGCCGCCCGGCAGGCCACCCGCAGGCTCACGCCGGACCAGCGCCGCAGCTACCAGCAGGCGGCCCTCCTCCACGCCGCGGCCCGGGGGTACATCGCGGTCACCGAGATGGCGGCGCCACACATCGCGCCCCGCGAGGACCTCGAGGTGCTCCTCTCGATCGACGGGACGGCGCACGAGGTGCCACTGCCCGAGGTGATTCCGTACTGGGCCCAGCTGACGTCGTCGAGGGACGAGGTGCGCGACCTGATGCAGGACTTCGGGGGCCGGCTCGCCGGACTCGCGGGCGACCTCAACGTGGACGGTTCGATCGGTTCACGCACCGCCGCCCTCCGTGAGCCTTACACCGATGATCCCGGGAACCGGGGCACGCTCTACCTGGGTGAGGACGAGGTCGCCGCCCACCTGCTCGCGACGACCGCCGAGACCGTCCAGACCGGTTTCCACGTCATCGGCGACGCCGGGCTCGACGTCGTCCTGCGCGGGCTCGAGGCGACGGCCCGCGAGCTGGGCGTGGAGGAGGTGCGCCGGTCACGCCACCGTCTCGAGCACGTGGAGCTCGCCGACGACGAGGCCATCGCGGCGCTGGTGCACTACGGCGTCGCCGTCAGCGGCCAGCCCGTCTTCGACGCCCTCTGGGGCCGGGAGGGCGGCCTCTACGACCAGCGGCTGGGGGAGCGCAGCCACGGGATGAACCGTTTCGCCTCGCTGCTGTCCGCGGGCGTCCTCGTGGCACTCGGCTCAGACAGTCCCGTGACGCCGCTCGATCCGTGGGCATCCGTGCGCGCCTGCCTCCAGCACAGCAGCGCGGCCGAGAACATCTCGGCGCGCGCGGCCTTCATCGCCCACACGCGGGCCGGCTGGCGGCTCTCCGGACGCAGCCCGATGATGGGACAGCTGGCACCGGGCACTCCCGCATCCTTCGCCGTCTGGAAGGTCGACGAGCTCATGGTCCAGACGCCGGACAACCGCGTCCAGTCCTGGAGCACCGACCCGCGCGCGGGTACGCCGCTGCTGCCGGCGCTCGATACCGAGAACGCCCCGCTCTGCCTCGAGACCGTGCATGACGGACGCCGCCTGTACGTCGCCGAGGGCTTCGCTGCGGGCTAGGCAGTAGCACCTCGGACAGAATTCCCGCAGTGCTGCCGGGAGTGTCGCGGGCAGCGTTCGGGCAGTGTTCCGGCAGTATGGCAGCAGGATCTCCGGCACTATCCCCGCCAGGACGAGGAGTGCCGCCTGACCTGCGCGGAAGCACGTCCGCGCAGGTCAGAGGGCTGTTGACACGCACTCCACAGCACGTAAGCTTTTGGCCTACGGGTAGAGGAACTCCTGCGGGAGGGAACCTGGCCGGTCCCCACGAGCGCAGCGCATCGGCCTCATCACTGGCGCGTGCTGCCCACCCGGATGGAGCCGGCACTCATAGCGGCAGGTCCACGCGTCCTTAGAGAACGGTGTCCGCCCGCGTGCGGCTACCGGTACGAAGCTGCGTGGACCTGCCCGAGCGCCGGCCCGATCCCGACGATCGTCCCAGTGTTTCCGGGTGGCTCGGCGACCGTCGCCTATACTTGCAGATCGGCTCCCCGTCCGGGGCCGGTCCCTGCGCCATGCGCACCCCCGATGGAAAGGCCTACCTGCGTGCGAGTCGTCACGATCATCCCCACCTACAACGAGATTGAGTCGCTTCCGCTGACCCTCGCCCGCCTGCGCGCGGCAGTACCGGCCTCGGACGTCCTCATCGTGGACGACAACAGCCCCGACGGCACCGGGGATCTCGCCGACCGGGCTGCTGCGGCTGACGACCAGGTGCACGTACTGCACCGGACCGGCAAGGCGGGCCTCGGGGCCGCCTACATCGCCGGCTTCCGCTGGGCGCTGGCGCGCGACTACGACGTTCTTGTGGAGATGGACGCCGACGGGTCGCACAAGCCCGAACAGCTGCAGGGCCTGCTCGACGCGGTGGACCGTGCGGACCTGGTGATTGGCAGCCGCTGGGTTCCCGGCGGCAGCGTGGTGAACTGGCCCGCCCACCGCAAGCTCCTCTCGCGCGGGGGCAGCACCTATTCGCGCCTTCTGCTCGGGTTGCGGGTCCGGGACATCACCGCGGGTTTCCGGGCGTTCCGCCGCTCCACCCTGGAAGCGCTCGACCTCTCGGCCGTGGACTCTGTCGGCTACGGCTTCCAGGTGGATATGACGTTCCGGGTCGCCCGCCTCGGCCTCACCATCGTGGAGGTACCCATCACGTTCGTGGAGCGGGAACTCGGAGCGTCGAAGATGAGCGGGAACATCGTGTTCGAGGCGATCGCCAACGTCACGCGCTGGGGACTCAGCGCCCGGTGGAAGACCCTGACCGGTCGCCACTGATTCTCCGGCGGCAGCAAAAAGGCACCCGCCGCGGCGGGTGCCTTTTTCGTCTGCAGGGATTCGTCCGCAGAGGGGAACTATGCGGAGCGGCGCTCACCACGGCGCTCGCGCAGGATCGTGAGGCGGTCCTGGAGGATCTGCTCGAGTTCCTCTACGGACCGGCGCTCGAGGAGCATGTCCCAGTGGGTACGCACGGGCTTGTCGTTGGAGGTGTCGGGCTTCTCGCCGTCGACGAGGAGGGCTTCCTTGCCGGTCTTCGAGACCCAGGTGGCCGGGATCTCGGCTTCGGACGAGAAGGTGACGAAGACCCGCTCGCCGTCCTCGCAACGGTACTCGACCCGCTGGCGGGGAGCAGGCTCGACGCCGGATTCCGTTTCCATCGACTGCGCTCCGAGGCGCATGCCGCGCAGGCTGCGATCGCTCATGATTTTCTCCTAGTCACCGTGGCCCCCGTGTGCCGGATGGCCGTTGCCGCTGTTCTTCACCGAAGTCGTCCGCCGGACCTGCTGCCACGCCCGGCACCCGCTGTCGCCCGGAGGCGAAAGGGAAGCTGTCTGTATAACACCCTCTACCGCGCGTATGTTCCTGCGCGGACGGGTAAACACCTAAGTATACAGGCCGGTCCTCCGGACTTTCCGACGGGTCCTGGTGGCGCCGTGCATCGGCGACGACCATCGTGGCGACAGGGCAGTACAGGGGATCAGGGGCGTGGCATCAATTCCGGGCCGTCCGAAGGGGAGTCCGGTGTGGTGGTGCCGAGGACATTACCGATGCCCTTCAGCGCCTCGCCGACCTCGCTGGGGATGATCCAGAGCTTGTTCGCGGAGCCTTCGGCCAGCTTGGGGAGGGTCTGGAGGTACTGGTAGGCGAGCAGCTTCTGCGTCGGGTTGCCCTTGTGGATGGCGTCGAACACCTTGTGGATCGCCTGCGCCTCGCCGTCGGCCCGCAGGATCGCGGCCTTCGCGTCACCTTCGGCGGCGAGGATGGCGGCCTGGCGCTGCCCCTCCGCCGTGAGGATCTGGGACTGCTTGGTGCCCTCGGCGGTCAGGATCGCGGCGCGGCGGTCGCGCTCGGCGCGCATCTGCTTCTCCATGGAGTCCTGGATGGAGTGGGGCGGGTCGATCGCCTTGAGCTCTACGCGGCCGACGCGGATGCCCCATCGCCCCGTCGCCTCGTCGAGGACGCCGCGGAGCTGGCCGTTGATCTGGTCCCGGGAGGTCAGTGCCTCCTCGAGGTTGAGTCCGCCGACCACGTTCCTCAGGGTCGTCGTCGTGAGCTGTTCGACGGCCTGGATGTAGTTGGCGATCTCATAGGTCGCCGCCCGGGGATCGGTCACCTGGAAATAGACCACGGTGTCGATGGACACCACGAGGTTGTCCTCGGTGATGACGGGCTGCGGCGGGAAGGACACGACCTGCTCCCGGAGGTCGAGCAGTGGCAGCAGCCGGTCGACGAACGGGATCAGGATGGTCAGTCCCGGGTTCAGCGTCCGCTGGTACTTGCCGAGTCTCTCGACGACGCCTGCGCGTGCCTGCGGGATGATCCGGACCGACTTCACGAGTACGACCAGGACGAAAAGAATGAGGACGATCAGGACCAGAGTGAGCCCGATCGTCCCGGCGTTGCCGTTCATGGATCCCCTTTGTTGTGGTGGTGCGCCCCGAGGCCGAGGGACGGCCGGGGAGCGCAGGAAGCGTGTGGGCCGCGCTAGGCGTCGGGAACGGGAGGAGCGGGGCGGTCGACCGGTTCGACGACGGCGGTGGCGCCGTCGATCCTTGTCACGGACAGGCGCGTACCGGCGGGAAGCGGGGCTCCGTCGGCGGAGCGGGCCGTCCAGGTGTCACCGCCGATCTTCACCGTGCCGGAGTGGGCCGTCACGGGCTCCAGGGCGAGGGCTGCAGCGCCGACGAGGCGGTCGATGTTGTTCAGCTGGTCCGCCGGGCCCCTCTGGAGGTGCCGCACGGCCACCGGCCGGACGAGCAGGATCATGAGCAGGGACACGACGGCGAAGATCACGATCTGCAGGACCAGTCCCGCCCCCGCGAAGGTCGCTGCGAGGGCAGCCAGTGCGCCGACCGACAGCATGATGAAGAACAGGTCCAGTGTGAGGGTCTCCACGGCGGCGAGCCCCAGGAACAGGATGAGCCAGAGGACCCACCCGTTGGCGAGCAACCAGTCCATCGGGAATCCCCCTCGTGTCGACGCCGCACCGAGCGGCCCTCGCCTTCATCATGGCAAACGGGTCCGCCATAACCTAGGGCACATAGGCCTACATCCGCAGTTGTTACCCTTCCGTGCCGTTCCGGGGTTCCGCCGGTTCCGGTCGTGCGGTCCTGGCCAGTACCTGGACCGTGAAGCGGGCGGCGATCTCAAGGGCCGCGGCCTCACGTAGGGCGGAGGAACCCCCGCTGGAACCGTGGGTGGAACCGTCAGGGAGATCGTCCGCCGACTCGCCTGTCGATTCCTCCGTCGCCGTGCCTCCCTTGCCGTGGTGCGCCGCCGGTCCCATCACCAGCGCGGACCGCGCGAGGTCCTGCGGCAGCTGCATCGCGTAGTCCAGGTCCTCGCGCCAGGTTTCCACCAGCGCGCCCTCGAAGGCCGCCCGAACGTCGTCGGCCTTCTGTGCGGGTACGGACAGCAGCGGTCCCACCGCCTCGAGCCCCGCGAGGTGCCCGGGCCGGGGAGTCACGACGACGAGGCAGCCTCCCGGGGCGAGCACGCGCACGAACTCGTCGGGGTTCCTCGGCGCGAACACGTTCAGGAGGACGTCCACCGAGCCGTCCGCCAGAGGGAGCGGGCGCCAGACGTCCCAGACGACGCTCACCCCGCCGGGGAGCCGGCGTGCCGCGCGCCGCAGGGCGACCTTCGAGATGTCGAGTGCTACGGGGAACAGGCCCGGCACGGCGTCGGCCAGTCCCTCGAGGTAGTAGCCGGTGCCCGCCCCGGCATCGAGTGCGAGGGCGGGCGCCGGGAACTGCCGGAGGGCAGCAGCAACCACGGCGCGGCGGAGTGGCGCATAGTGGCCGGACCCGAGGAACTGCTCCCGCGCATCGACCATCTGCGCGGTGTCGCCCTCGAACGGAGATCCCTTGCCCGTCAGCAGGTTGAAGTAGCCCTGCCGCGCGGCGTCGAACCGGTGCCCGCGGTCACAGGCCAGGGTTCGTGCGGCACGGTCCAGCGGTTCTCCGCAGACAGGGCAGAGCAGGAGGTGGCGGGGGAGGTCGGGCATCGTCCCATCCTAGGGAAAAGGGCCGACGCACCGTTGACTCAGGCCACTATTTCGGGTTCAGTCGGGAGGGTGAAACCAGACCAGCTCGAACTCCTGACCACCACGGGCACCCCGGCCCTCCACCCGGACGGTTCCCGTCTGGTGGTCGCCGCGACCCGCCCGGACTTCCGCGCCGACGCCTACGTCGGCCAATTGTGGGAGCTGACGCTCCAGGGAGGTCGGCGCCGGCTGACGCGGGGCTTCCGCGACACCGCGCCACGCTACTCTCCGGACGGGGAGGTGCTCGTGTTCCTCCGGGCAGCGCCGGGGGGCAAGCCCCAGCTGTTCGCCGTCCGTGCCTCCGGTGGGGAACCCGTCCAGGTGACGGACCAGCCGCTCGGCGTCGGCGCCTTCGACATCTCGCCCGACTCGCAAACCATCGTCTTCGCCGCACGGGTGCCGGAGCAGGGACGCTACGGGACGCTCGACGGCGTGGGCCCGGGCCTCGAGGACGCGCGCCTCATCACCCAGTACCAGTACCGGATGAACGGGCTCGGCTACACGACGGACAAGCGCTCGCAGCTGTTCACCGTCACGGTGCCCGACCTCGACGCGGAGCCGTACATCGCAGCGGTCGGGCGGCTCAAGCAGCAGAACGCCGACGGTCCCGGCGCCCTCGAGGAGCAGGGCGCCGTGCCTCCCGCCACCCAGGTGACAACTGCCGACGCCGATCACCTCGATCCTGCCTTCACAGCGGACGGCCGCCGTGTCCTCTTCACTGCCGCGCTCGGACCGGACGCGGATTCGACCCTCGTCTCCGACATCCACTCGATCGCCCTCGACGGCAGCGACCGGCAGCAGCTGACGAACCAGGGCGGGGACACCCTGCTCGGCTGCAGCGCGCCCCGCCCCAGCACCGACGGCGCGTGGGTGTTCTTCCTGGCCTCGGACCTGTCGCCCTCGGGCCTGGACTTCGTGGCGCGGAACACTGCCCTCTACGTGATGCCGGCAGACGACCCGCGGGACGTCCGGCGCCTCAGCGACCCGGAAACCGTGGACTTCGGCGACGTCCAGGAGATCGTCGCCGACGGCCCGCACTCCGTCCTGGTGTTCAACCGGTCGCGCGGCACGGGCGAACTGCTGCGCGTCTCGGCGACAGGGGAGTCGGCCACCCTGGTCACCGGTCCCACCGTCGTCACCGGAGCCGCCTCCACCGGAAGCACCGTCGTGGTGTCCTACACGGATCCGACGACGTCGGGCGAGGTCGCCGTCGTCGACGGGACCTCCCTGCGTCCGCTGTCCGACTTCTCCGCCGCACTGCGCACGGACACGCGCGTGGGAGACCTGCAGGAACGCACCTATGCGGCTCCCGACGGAACACCGGTGCACGGGTGGGTCGTCCTGCCCGAGGGCGACGGCCCGCACCCGGTGCTGCTCGTCATCCATGGCGGACCCTTCGCCCAGTACGGCTGGGGCTACTTCGACGAGGCCCAGGTGTACGCCGCGGCAGGTTACGCGGTGCTGCTGTGCAACCCGCGTGGTGCCGCAGGGTACGGACAGGCCCACGGGAGGGTCATCAAGGAGGCGATGGGCACTGTGGACCTCGACGACGTCCTCGCCTACCTCGACGGCGCGCTCGCCGAGTACGATGCGCTCGACGGCGAGCGCCTCGGCGTCATGGGCGGGTCCTACGGCGGCTACCTGACCGCCTGGACCATCGCCCACGACCACCGCTTCCGGGCCGCGATCGTCGAACGCGGTTACCTCGATCCGCCCTCGTTCGTGGGGTCGTCAGACATCGGCTGGTTCTTCTCCGAGCAGTACACCGGCACGGACCCGGCGCAGGTCGAGGCGCAGAACCCGTTCGCCAAGATCGGCGACGTGAGGACTCCTGCCTTCGTGATCCACTCCGAGGAGGACCTGCGGTGCCCGATCGAGCAGGCCCAGCGGTACTACACGGCGCTGAAGAAGCAGGGTGTGGAGACCGAGCTGCTCGTGTTCCCCGGTGAGACGCACGAGCTGTCGAGGTCGGGCTCGCCGTGGCACCGGAGGCAGCGCTTCGACCACATCCTGCGGTGGTGGGCGAAGTACCTGCCCACGGGAGCGAACCCCTCCGCCCCTGCGGGCGGGTGACGTGGCGCGGCGGGGGCTAGAAGCCGAGGCCCCGCCGCGCGTCGTCGATCGTGGGCTGCGCCCACCGGGCGTGCTCGGTGTCGGCGGTGAGGGACCGGAGGATCGCCCGGTCGAGGTACAGCTGCCCGTCGAGGTGGTCCGTCTCGTGCTGCACGATGCGGGCGGGCCAGCCCTCGAAGTCGGTCGTGACGGTTCTGCCGTTCGGCTGCGCGTAGGTGGCCGTGATGCGGTGCGGGCGTTCGACGACGGCCTGGTAGCCGGGTACGGAGAGGCAGCCCTCGTAGAACGCGGCTACGGCGTCGCCCGCCGCCTCGTAGCTCGGATTGATGAGGACGGTGAACGGCAGGGGAGTGCGGGACCGCACCTCGGCGACCGCCGGGTCCCGGACGCCCTGGTCCTCGAGGACGGCGATCCGCAGGGGGATCCCGATCTGGGGTGCGGCGAGGCCCACGCCCGGTGCCTCGTGCATCACGCGCCGCATCGTCGCGATGAGCCGGTTCAGGGTGTCGTCGTCGAGCTGTCCGTCGAAGTCCTGGGCGGGCCTGCGGAGGACCGGATGGCCGGCCGCCACGATCTCCGGCAGGTCCGCCGCGAGGACGGCCTCGACCAGCTCGACGACGGCAGCGGCCGGGAGCACGGAACGGACATGGTTGCTTGAAGCATCTGCACTCATGCCTACAGGAAAGCACACTTGCGGACAGGGACGGGTAGAGGCGCATTGCCGGTTCGGGCGTGACGACGGACAATCAGACGTGCTGCGCCGATCCTTCGGCGACGGCCCACCACACGGGTACGGGGGGTCGGCCGCGCTCGCGGCCAGCCGATGGATGGAGACACCATGAGCACAGCCACGACGGACGTCCAGCAGGCAGCGTTCCACCCCGCCGACAGTCACGACCTGATCCGGGTGCAGGGCGCCCGTGAGAACAACCTGAAGGACATCACGATCGAGATCCCGAAGCGCCGGCTGTCGGTGTTCACGGGGGTCTCGGGGTCGGGCAAGAGCTCGCTGGTCTTCGACACCATCGCCGCCGAGTCGCAGCGCATGATCAACGAGACGTACAGCGCATTCCTGCAGGGCTTCATGCCCACCCTCGCGCGGCCCGAGGTGGATGTCCTCGAGGGACTGACGACGGCGATCATCGTCGACCAGGAACGCATGGGCGCCAACCCGCGGTCCACGGTCGGCACCGCCACCGACGTCAACGCGATGCTGCGCATCGTCTTCTCGCGCCTTGGGCAGCCACAGATCGGCTCGCCACAGGCCTATTCCTTCAACGTGGCGTCCCTCAGCGGCGCGGGCGCCGTCACGATCGAACGCGGTGGCACCACGGTCAAGGAACGCCGCAGCTTCACCGTCACCGGCGGCATGTGCCCGCGCTGCGAGGGCATGGGCTCCGTGACGGACATCGACCTCACGCAGCTGTACGACGAGACGCGGTCCCTCAACGGCGGAGCACTGACCATCCCCGGCTACAGCATGGACGGCTGGTACGGGCGGATCTTCACCGGGAGCGGGTTCTTCGACCCGGACAAGCCCATCCGCGAATTCACGAAGCGGGAGCTCCACGACCTGCTGTACAAGGAGCCGACCAAGATCAAGGTCGACACCATCAACCTGACCTACGAGGGCCTGGTCCCGAAGATCCAGAAGTCGATGCTGTCGAAGGACCGCGAGGCGATGCAGCCGCACATCCGTGCCTTCGTCGATCGGGCCATCACCTTCACGACGTGTCCCGACTGCGACGGGACCCGACTCAGCGACGCCGCGCGGTCCTCGAAGATCCGGGGCATCAGTATCGCCGACGCGTGTGCCCTGCAGATCAGCGACCTCGCCGCCTGGGTCCGGGAACTCGATGAGCCGTCGGTGGCGCCGTTGCTGGCGGCGCTGGGGGAGACCCTCGACTCGTTCGTGGAGATCGGCCTCGGCTACCTCAGCCTCGACCGGCCCTCAGGCACGCTGTCCGGCGGGGAATCGCAGCGCACCAAGATGATCCGGCATCTCGGCTCGTCGCTGACCGACGTGACCTACGTCTTCGACGAGCCGACGATCGGCCTGCACCCGCACGACATCCAGCGCATGAACGACCTGCTGCTGCGCCTGCGGGACAAGGGCAACACGGTGCTCGTCGTCGAGCACAAGCCGGAGATGATCGCCATCGCCGACCACGTCGTCGATCTGGGCCCGGGTGCCGGGACGGCGGGCGGTACGGTCTGCTTCGAAGGCACCGTCGACGCCCTGCGCCGCAGCGGGACGCTCACCGGACGGCACCTCGACGACCGCGCCGCGCTCAAGAAAACGGTGCGCCGGTCGCCGCGGTCGCTGGAGATCAGGGGAGCCACCTCCCACAATGTGCAGAACGTCGACGTCGACATCCCCCTCGGAGTGCTCTGTGTGGTCACCGGGGTCGCGGGGTCCGGCAAGAGTTCGCTGATCCACAGCTCGGTGTCGGGCAGGGACGGCGTCGTCGCCATCGACCAGACGGCGATCAAGGGCTCACGCCGCAGCAACCCCGCGACCTACACGGGGATGCTCGAACCCATCCGCAAGGCCTTCGCCAAGGCCAATGGTGTCAAGCCGGCCCTCTTCAGCGCGAATTCCGAGGGTGCCTGCCCCACGTGCAACGGGGCCGGGGTCGTCTTCATGGACCTCGCGATGATGGCCGGCGTGGCGACCACCTGCGAGGTGTGCGGCGGCAAGCGGTTCCAGTCCGAAGTGCTCGAGTACAAGCTCGGGGGCAGGGATATCAGCGAGGTCCTGTCGCTGCCCGTCGCGGACGCGGCCGAATTCTTTCGCACGGGCGACGCGAAGGTCCCCGCAGCGCACGCGATCCTCACCCGGCTCTCCGACGTCGGGCTCGGCTACCTCACCATCGGTCAGGCCCTGTCGACGTTGTCCGGCGGAGAGCGGCAGCGCCTGAAGCTCGCGACGCACATGGGCGAGAAAGGCGACATCTACATCCTCGACGAGCCGACCGCCGGACTGCACCTCGCCGACGTCGAGAACCTGCTCGGCCTGCTGGACCGGCTGGTCGACGCGGGCAAGTCGGTTCTGGTCATCGAACACCACCAGGCGGTCATGGCGCACGCGGATTGGATCATCGACATCGGGCCGGGAGCCGGCCACGACGGCGGAACCATCGTCTTCGAGGGAACGCCCGCTGATCTGGTTGCGTCCCGGTCGACGCTGACCGGACGGCACCTCGCGGAGTACGTCGGGGCCTGATGGATCTGATCGTCCCCCCGTCCGACGGATCGTCGGTCGGGTTATTTCGCCGCTGTGCCGCGCTCCGCTTGAAATGCGCGGAGATAGCGTCGACTATTCGTAAGGCCGGTAGAGCACCGGCAGTGGAGGAGACATCATGACCACATGGCTGATCACCGGCTGCTCGACAGGCTTGGGACGCGCCCTGGCAGAAGCCGTCCTTCAGCGGGGACACAGGGCCGTCGTCACGGCCCGCGACGCATCGACGGTCGAAGACCTCGCGTCCGAGTACCCCGACACCGCACTTGCCCTCCCGCTCGACGTGACCGACGCCAGCCAGGTAAGGACCGCGATCGAGCGTGGGACCGCGGCGTTCGGCGGCATCGATGTGCTGGTCAACAATGCCGGCTACGGATACCGGGCCGCCGTGGAGGAAGGAGACGACGATGACGTCCGCACGCTCTTCGACACGCACTTCTTCGGATCGGTCGACATGATCAAGGCGGTCCTCCCGCAGATGCGGGCCCGCCGCTCCGGCACCATTGTGAACCTGTCGTCGATCGGCGCGAAGATCACCCCGGCCGGTTCCGGCTACTACGCGGCCGTCAAGGCCGCCATCGAAGGACTCACCGGATCCTTACGCAAGGAAGTGGAGCCCCTGGGTATCACGGCGATGGTCGTCGAGCCCGGCGGATTCCGGACCGACTTCTCGGGTCGGTCGCTGCAGCAGTCCGTCGACGCCATCGAGGACTACTCCGAGACCGCCGGGAAGCGGCGGAAGGAGAACGACACCACCCACGGCACCCAGCCCGGCGACCCGGCCAAGGCCGCCGCCGCGATCATCACCGCGGTGGAATCCCCTGACACGCCCGAGGTGCTCGTCCTCGGGTCCGACGCGATCAGCGCCCATACCGGCGTCCTTCGGGCACAGCTGGAGTCGTTGGAGGCCTGGCGACCCCTCGGCGAGAGCACGGGCGTCGACGCCTGAACGCACTGCCCGGGCCTTCCTCACCGGTTCCCGGCAATGCCCCCATGCCCTACCCGATCTGCTCGATCCCATGTTGCCCGGGAACCCGGTCGACGCTCATTCCTCGAAGGAGACACCATGAAGGTCCTGATCACCGGAGCCCACGGCAAGGTCGGTCGCGCAGCCACGCAGGCGATGAAGGAAGCCGGTCACGACGTGGTCACCACCGACCTCACCCGTCCCGGCTTCGAGCGCAAGCCCGAGGGCACGCTCAAGTACACGATGGCCGACCTCACGGACGCCGGCCAGGCCTATGCAGTGGTGCGGGACGTGGACGCCGTCGTTCACGTCGCAGCCATCCCCGAGCCGACCGGTAACCCGCCCCACGTGGTGTTCCAGACCAACCTCATGGCCACGTTCAACGTCCTCGAGGCGGCCATCCGCTTCGGCGTCAAACGCTTCGTCAACATCTCCAGCGAGACCGTCCCCGGATTCTTCTTCCCCGAGCGGGACTTCCTCCCCGACTACGCACCCGTGGACGAGAACCACCCGATCCATCCGCAGGACCCGTACGCGCTCTCCAAGCACTTCGGCGAGCAGCTCATGGACGCCGCGATCGCCCGGTCCGACATCCAGTGCATCAGCATCCGCCCCAGCTGGGTCCAGTTCGAGGGGAACTACGAACAGAATCTTGGACCGCAGGTCCGGGACGCGTCGGTCCTCAGTCCGAACCTGTGGAGCTACATCGACGTCTACGACCTCGCCGACGCCATCGTGCTGGCCACGGAGTCGGAGTTGCCCGGACACGAGGTCTTCTACATCGCGTCCCCCGACAACGTGGGTGGCCACGATTTCGCCGAGATCCTGACGAAGTACTACGGCGACACGATCGAGCTACGCAGCCTGGACCGCACCGATGCATCGGGCATCACCAGCGCAAAGGCCCAGAGGATGCTCGGCTGGACGCCGAAGCGTTCCTGGCGCGACTACCTCGACTCCGATGGGCGCGCGCTGAGGAAATAGTCCCGCCGGCATCGGATGCGGATGCGGATGCGGATTCCGGTCGACAAGGGAGCACCCATGGATTCTTGGACAGACAGTGCTGGTGGCTCGGGTAGGAGGATCCGCTTCGGGATCGTCGGAAGCGGGTGGAGGAGCGAGTTCTTCCTCCGCATCGCCCGGGAAATGCCCGACCGCTTCGAGGTGACGGGCCTCGTCACGCGGAACGAGGGGACGGGGCGGCGCATCGAGAAGGCGTGGCAGGTGCGGCCCTTCGCGTCCATCGACGACCTCGTGGCGACGACTTCCCCGTCGTTCGTGGTCGTCTGCGTTCCCCGGGAGGTGGCGGCCGGGGCTATCCGTCACCTCGCGGAGCTGAAGGTTCCGGTTCTCACCGAGACGCCTCCCGCGCCCGACCTGGAGGCCTTGAGCAGCCTGTATTCACTGATCGGCCGGGGAGCCGTCATTCAGGTGGCGGAGCAGTACCATCTGTCCCCGCTCCTGCGTTCGCAGTTGCGCGTCGCTGCGTCCGGGCGCCTGGGGAGGATCAGCCAGGTGCTGGTCGCCCAGTGCCATGACTATCACGGTGTGAGCATCCTGCGGCGGGCGCTGGGCGTCGGGTTCGAGGATGTCTCCATCTCGGCGGCGACCTTCCGGTCGCCGCTCATGAAGGGGCCCGACCGGGAAGGGGACCCGCGGGAGGAGGTGACCGTGACCGCGGACCAGGTGTCGGCCCGTTTCGATTTCGGTGACCGACTGGGCGTCTACGACTTCGCCGAGCAACAGTATTTCTCGTGGATCCGCGCGAATCGCCTCCTGGTGAGGGGTGACCGTGGAGAGATCAACAACGCGGACCTGCAGTACCTCCGGAACGTCCGCACACCGGTTTCGACGACGTTCCGTCGTGTTGCTGCAGGGGAGGGCGGCAACCTCGAAGGCTTCTTCCTGCGGGGCATCATGGCCGGCGACGAATGGGTGTTCGAGAACCGGTTCGCGCCCGCCCGGCTGAGTGACGACGAGATCGCGATCGCGGAATGCCTCGTGCGGATGAGTGAGTGTGTCGAGGGCGGTCCGGACCTGTACAGCCTCGCTGAGGCGAGCCAGGACCATTATCTGTCCCTGCTCATGAAGCAGGCGGCGATCACGGGCGAAGCGGTCCGCTCCCGGCGGCAGGTCTGGTCCCGATGAGGTCGAACGAGCCGACTCCCGTTTCCGGTGCCGTGCCGGCCGTGCCGGCGCCGAAGGTCATCCTTTGTCCGGCAGGGAGAATGCTGCGGGGCCGGCACCCGATCGCCTGATCCCTGTGGCGGAGTCGATGGCGGAGGAGCGCGAAAAACCCTTACCGGCCCAGCGAGCGGCGGGAGTTCCGACGCTGAAAGTCGCGGTGACGGATGTGCCGGTACCCGCCGTCGAGCTGATGTCGAGGGACCCTCCGGCCAGCCGGATAGTGTCCCCGAGGATCCTCAGGCCGAAGTGGCCGTCCGGACCTGGTTCACTCGGGTCGAAGCCGACCCCGTCGTCCGAAACCGTGATCTGGGTCTCCTGGCTGGATTGCCGGATTCTGATCCCCACCGCTTGGGCCGAGGAATGCTTGGTGGCATTGACCAATGCTTCACGCGCCACACGGTAGACCAGGACTGTATGGTCCCGATCCAGAACCAGGTTGTCCGGGATATCGATTCTGAAGGCGATGCCGCGCTCCACCAGTGGTGCCTCCAGTCTCATGAGGGAGGCCTCCAGCCCGAGTTCATCGAGGTCCGGAGGGTAGAGCTCGCTGGTCATGGCGCGCAGGAGACGGATGTCGTTCTGCAGCATCGTCCGGGCATTCGTGAAGACGGGGCCCATCGAAGGTGGACCGCGGCGCTCTTCTGATTCCAGGGCATACGCCAGCCCGGACAGATTCTGAATCACCTCGTCGTGGAGCTCGGCGGCGATCTGCCGACGCTCCTGGTCGGACGCTTCTATCGCACAGCGCAACAGTGCGGTGCGTGTCGCCTGATGGTCCTGGATCCGGCGTGCCAAACGGACGGCCGGAATCAATTGGGCCACTTGCAGGACCGCCAGTGACAGCAAGGTCGGGGGGATCATGCCCACCAGGACCGCCTGTTGTTCGCGGCGCACTCCCGCACCCGACGAGTAGGTCTCGAAGATCATGGGAGCACCGGTCTGGGAAGTGGAGCGGACGTAGACTTCCACGAGTTCGCCCGAATCGGCCTCGTACTCGTTCTCTTCAGCAGTCTGGGATTCCAGGGTAGCCGTCGCCGGCCCTCCTGCCAGGAGCCGGCGGGCCCATTCCTCCTGCTCGAAATCCTGCCCGATGAGCGACTTCACATCCGAGTAGACCACCCGGCCATGCTCGTCCCACACCTTGATCCTCGTCACGTTGCCGTTGGCCAGCCAGGGGGCCAGCCTTTGATCGAGTGATCTAAGGGCGGCGGGCTCCTGGGCAAGGAGTTGGTTCGTGATCAATGGCCCGACCACGTTGTCGGCCAGGCGTTGGGTGATGTCCCTGGCGTTGGCCAGGGCGTGCTGTTCGGCTTCTGCTCGGATCCAGAAAGCAACGGGTGTTGCCACCAGGACGAGGGCCAGGAAGCCGACCGTGAGAAAACGTGCGACGGCTGCCCGGACCTCGCGTCGTTCGGTGACTTCCGGGGCAGTCGTGGTGTCGTGCGTGGTGTCGTGCGTGGTGGCGTGGTGGGTTTTTCCTGCGTGGAGTTTCCGCACGGTCGGCGTGCCCGGCTATTTTCCGGAAGGATCCGGCGCGGATCCGGTAGCGTCGCCCAGCCTGGCCACCAGCGACGGGTGCACGATCATGTTCCCTGGGCGGGCGTGCCGGAGGGTGTCGAGCATGACTCCCAGGGCGCCGTCCTTCGGAAGGAACCCGCAGATTCCCATGCGGGCAGCTTCCCGCAGCGCTTCCTGGGACGGGTTGCCCGTCAGCATGACGATCCGGGCCTGCGGTGCCTCGGAGAGGATCCGCTCGGCGGCGTTCAGCCCGGACCCATCGGCAAGATGCAGGTCCATGACGACGACGTCGGGGCGCAGGTCCCGGAACATCGTCGCGGCGGACTCCACCGATGTAGCAGCTCCCACACTCATGAAATCAGGTTCCCGGTCCAGTGCTCCGGACAGCAGATCCGAGAACGTGGTGTGATCATCGATGACCAGAACCCGCAGGCGCTCGGTCTGCGTCTCGGTCTGCGTCTCGGTGTCCGTCTCGGTGTCCGTCTCGGGTAGCAGTGATGCCGTGGGATGACTGTTACCCGAGACGGTCACCGCGCGCATCGACGCCCGGGCAGGCGCCGCAGCGTGCGTCGTCCCGGTAGTCGTCCCGGTAGTCGTCCCGGTAGTCGTCCTGCTGGTCGTCCCGGTGGTCGTCAGGAGCCTGGCCTGTGCTTCCTTCAGGACTCCGCTGGGCGCGCAGCCCAGTTCCTCGTCCATGACCCTGCGGCAGCGGTCGAACACCCTCAGCGCTTCGGTGTTCTCGCCGTTCTGCTCCAGCCCCAGGACAAGGGCGGTCCACGCCCGTTCGTTCAAAGGATCCTCCCGGACCGTTTCATGGGCCCAGGCGATCGCCCTCCCGACATCTCCCATGATGAGCGCGGTTTCCGCGGCCAGGACACGGGTATGACCGACCCGCTCGGCGTGCAGGGCCCGTTCCTCTTCGGCCCAGGCCGGCAGCAGCTCGTCGCCGAGCAGCGGGGCGGAAGCGAGTTGGAGTGCTTCGGTCAGCAGTGGCAGCGCGACCGGTGGCGGTGCCACGCTGGCCTGCTTGGTGAGAGTTTCGAACCGGTTCGCATCAAGGCTCACGAGCGAGGGCTCGATCACGTAGCCGCCCGTGACCGTGCGCAGGGGACCTGTCCGGCCGGCTCCTGGCTGCAGCCGCCGGCGCAGGACGCTGACATAGCTCTCAAGGGTCGGCAGTGCGACGGCCGGAGGGTTGCCGTTCCACAGCAAATCGATGATGCGGGTCTTGGATACCGCCAGACCGAAGCTCAGGAGAAGGATCTCGAGTACCTGGCGGGGCTTGGGTCCGCCCAGGTCGTTGGCGTTGAGGGTAGTGTCTCCCCGGCGAATGGTCAGCGGACCCAGGACGGAGATCTGAAGTGCCGACGACTGCCCGGAGGCCTCGGAAGCATGAGCCAGATCCGTTGATTTCCTGACAAATTCCAAAGCGATCACAATGTCTTGTCCCAGTTTATTTGCTACGGTCTCTAACAAAATTAGAAGGGGTCGGAGAACGTGTGTATACGAGTAGTCGGTACGCGGCTTTAAGGGCGGGTACTCAATAATCCGAGTGGCGGCCTAAGCCCGCTCGGGGTGCACGACGCTGACGAGGCGATGTCGGTGATCTCGGGCACGACGTCCTGGCTCGGCACGCCGGTGATGGCCGTCTTGAACTTGCGCGGCAGCCCGCGACGCCGGTGTTGAGGGAGACGGTCACACGCACCTCCCCGGAGGCGATGGTGAAGGTGATGGCCAGCACGTCGGTGCCGGTGACGTAGCGCCGCGAGACCGTGAACTGCTCGACGGGGGAGGGGCTGTGGTAGCCGCCGTTCTCGGCGTCCAGCAGGGCGGCGAATGCTGGGGGCGTGCTGAGGTCGGGCAGCGTCGGCCAGTCGATGCGGCCTACGGCCTTGCGTTGACAGGGCCGGCGGCCCCGGGCACGCGGAAATGCGGGCTCCGAGGAGGAGCCCGCATTCCGGGGGTGTGGTGGTGCTGTGTGACTAGTTGCCCAGTGTGAACGGAGCGCTAACTCCCAGTTCCTTGCCGCTGCCGTCGAACAGCTTGGCGACGATCTGGCCTGGGTTGGTAGTGCCGGTCAGAGCGGTGGTGCGGAACCGACCGTCGAAGGTGGAGCCCGTGGCGGGAGCCACCGCGGCGACCAGTGCGGTCGGGCCGGCGTACACGGTGCTGTAGGTGCCGTCGGCCGACTTGCGGTAGAACCGGACGACGCTCGAGGTCAGGGCCGGCTGGTCGGTCGTGCCCTGGATCCGGGTGTCGGCGTTCTTCCACCGGCCGCTGGTGATGGTCACCTTGGCCGAAGCCACCGGAGTCGTCGCCGTCGCGGTAGCCGATGGGTCGCTCGACGAGGTGCCGTAGAGCGCTTTGACGGTGAACGAGTGCTTTGTGTTCGGCGCGAGCCCGGTGACGATCTGGTTGGTGTCGGTGGTGACCGCGGGCTGCGTGGGCAGCACGGTCGTCGTGCCGTCGGCGTTCACGGTCGAGGCCTCGACCTGGTAGCCGGTGACGGGGGTGCTGCTACCCGAGGGGGCGACCCACTTCAGCGCGACCTGGCCGACGCCTGGGGTGGCGGCCAGACCCGTGGGAGCGTTGAGCACCTGAGCACCGGCCGGCTTGTAGAAACCGACGGCCTGCTGGGAGATGTTGCCGGCCCGGTCGATGGCGACGGCGTGGATCTCGGTCAGCGCGGTGATGGCGATCGGGGACTTGTAGAGCTGGGCGGTGTCGCCGGGCAGGTCGCCCAGGACTGCCTGGCTGCCGTCGGTCGTGTAGTACACGTCGGCGGCGGTCTCGGAGCCGAGGGTGACGCTGGAGGCCTCGGCGGCGGTCTCGGCCGTGTTGCCCGACGCTGCGGGATTGATGGTCAGGGTGGGCGCGGTCTGGTCCGCCGGGAGGTCGCCGGTGCCCGTGGTGGGAGCCGGGTCGAAGGGGTCACCCATTTTGACGCCGGCCATGGAGCGGACCTCGACGGTGTAGTCCGCCACAGCCGGGTCGACCGTCAGGGTCGCACCGGTAGCGGTCGCAGCCACGCGGCTGCCGACGAACGTGCCGTCCGCCTTGTTGGAGGCCTGGACGTTGTAGTTCGTGACGGCGGGCGTGCCCGCGACGGTGTCGGCCGGTGTCCACTTGACGGCGAGCTTGGTCTTGTCCGCGGAGCGGGTGACCGAGTAGCTGGCCTTCGGCGGGGCGACGTCAGCAGGACCCGCCGGGCAGCCGCCCATGCCGGGGCCGCCGAACTCGCCGAACTCGGAGATGGTCAGGCCCTGACGGTTCGCGTCGCCGTCCTCGACCTGCCAGGACATGAACCGCTCGACCTGGGTCGCGGCGGCGGTCTGCGCCGCCTTGAGGGTGTCGAAGTTGAAGGTGGCGGTGAACTTGCCGTCGGCCATCTCCAGGTTGGAGGAGTAGCCACCCTTCGGTGCGGTTGTCAGGCCACCGGTCACGGCGCGCACGTCACGCTTGCCGACGAGGGCGGTGAGGTCGGGGTTGACGATCCGGACCTCGGCCTGGCCGGCGATGACATCGGAGCCGTAGGTGCCCTCGACCGTCACGGTGTTGCCGTTGAGTGCTGCGTGGGTGGTGGCGGTGCCGGTGCTGGTGGTTGTGTCACCACTCGCGCCGTCGGCGAACTTGATCGAGACCTTGTCGCCCTTCTGGATGTCGGGCGTGACGTTGAGGCCGGTACCGGCACCCCAGCAGACCCCGCCCGGGTGGTTGATCTCGAAGGCGACGTCGCCCTCGGCCACGGTTCCTACCGCGGAGCCGACAACCTGGGTGCCGCGGGTCACGGTGACTGTGGCCGTCTCGCCGATGTGGTCCTGGTAGCCCTCGATGGTGACGAAGTCGCGGTCCGGGAAGACCACGACGTTGTCCGGGAAGGCCGGGACGGCCGCATTGGCGGCTGGGATGGCCAGGAGGGACGTGGCGCCCAGGACGGCGGAGACTGTCGCGACAATCGCGGTCCGTCCATAACTCTGGACGCGGGACGTCGGCTGTCCCGGTTCCTGTATCGCAGTTTTCATGATGACCTCACTGATCGTCGTTGCGTGAGTAAGGGGCTCACTCATGATCACAAGCTAGGATGCCCACCTTGCGGAAATGTTGGCCACCGATTCGTCGGGCACCACGAGATGGGCCGAAACCAGCATCAGCGCCCATCTCGAAGACCGGGGTGTTGCCGGTTTCTAGGAATCCCTAGGGTTTCCCTAGGAGGTGGTTGGAGACTGGCCGGCATGGCATCGACGACTTCGCTCAGTCCCTCGCAATCACTTGAGTTTCCGGCACCGCGCAGGCGCATCAGGTTTCTCATTCCGGTCATCTTGCTTGCGGTGGTGGGGGTGGTGGTTGCGGCGGTGTTGTTGGCTGCTCCTCGGACTCCTCCTACTCTTCTTGGTGCCTCGTCCCCTGTTGACGGTGGTCTTGCGCGGATTCAGGGGGTGATTCCGACAGAGGCCGATGGGTGGGTTCCGCCTTCTGAGTCGGCGGTGCTTGCTGAGCCGGCAGGTGAGGGGGTTCATCGTGTGCGGATCCTGGTGGAGCTCACCGCGATGGAGGCGGACGGTTTGTCCTTTGATCCCTCGGGGTATGTCGTGTCTGCTCTGGGTGAGGGGACCTGGGCGCCGGTGTGGTTCTCGCCTGCTCCGGCAACAGCGGCCCAGGGGCAGACCATCGACGCGACACTCGTGTTCGAGCTCCCGGACCGGGCTATCGATCTGACCCTGGAACTGTCCGGAGGACCCGGACTATCCCTTGGCGAGGGACACCACCTGGACTGACCAACGCGAGCGTCGTCAGGTGCCGGGGACCACGTCGTCGGGTGCCGGGGACCACCTTGGCAGGAATGAGCGGGGGGAGTGCCCCCTCGATGCAGGCCCACCGTGGGTACGAGCGCGATCTCCCCAGGGCGAGGAACAAGCGACTATCCCCCGGTGTGGGATGTGAGCTTGGGGCGCTGAGCAGGGGTTCCTCAGGTGTGACATGCCATCCGGGGCTTTCCCTGAGGGTGCGGGGCCCCATCTCGGGTCGATGGGTGTGGGGAGTGTGGCCCTTGTACGTCCTTTGTGTGTGGACGTTATTCGGGTGCTGGTTCGGCGGAATGTGTTGCTGTGATTATTCAGCGGGTTTTTCAGCGGATTTTTCGGCGGAGGTGTTGGCCGGACTATTGGCGGGATTATTGCGCGGGAGTTCTGGTGGGTGATTTTTTTCTTGGGGTTTGCATGGCTGTTCCTAGGGGTCGTCCAAGGACGAGCGAGGCCGGGTGCAGGGAATTTCCAACCTGGGTACGGAATGGTCAGGGTACCAACCAAGGGAGACTCGCAATGTCAACTTCACGCCGTCAGGTTCTGCTTCTGGGGGGACTGGGAGTCCTCGGCGCGGGTGCTGCAGTACTGCCGACGAGGTCGGTGGAGGCAGCGTCAGCAAGCCGGCTCAGTTCCTCCGAGATGCCTCGACCGTTCCAGGTACCTTTCGTCCAGGCCCCATTCCTTGCGCCCTATGCCACCGGCATCGATGCGGCGGACGGGTTGCCCGTCAACTACTACAAGCTGACAGAGAAGGCGGCCACCGCCCAGATCTTGCCTCGACTGACCACACCCATCCTGGGCTACAACGGGTTGTTCCCGGGCCCGACCATCAGCCTGGACCAGGGTACGAAAGCCGTCCTGAGGATCCGCAATCAGCTCCCGGCCACCCATCCGCTGGACGGGCATGCCCTGTCGACGTCTACCCACCTCCACGGGTCCGCGTCCCTGCCGCAGTACGACGGGTATGCCAGCGACGTCACGAACCCGGGGTTCTACAAGGATTATCGCTACCCCAATTTCCAGCCGGCCCGTACGCTCTGGTACCACGACCATGGTGTCCACTTCACCGCGCAGAACGCCTATTCCGGCCTGGCGGCCCAGTACCACATGCACGACCCCATCGAGCGGCAACTGTTGCCGCAAGGCCGCTACGACGTCGCCCTGACTGTCAGTGATGCGATGTTCGCGGAGAACGGGTCGTTGGGCTATGACGACAACACCCACTCGGGTCTGTGGGGGGATGTGATCCTGGTCAACGGCAGGCCCTGGCCCGTGATGAAGGTGCAGAAGCGCGTGTACCGCTTCCGGATCCTGAACTGCTCCATCTCCCGCTCCCTCCGCCCGACGCTGAGCACCGGGGCCCCCTTGATCATGGTCGGTACCGATGGTGGTCTGATGCCGGCGGCGCAGAGCGTGGCCAACTACCGCCACGGCGGGGCTGAACGCTATGAAGTCCTGATCGATTTCCGGAAGTACGCCACGGGGCAGCGGATCGAACTGCGGAACCTGTCGAACAAGAACAACGTCGATTACGACTTCACCAACAAGATCATGGCGTTCGATGTCACGGACGAACCGGTGGACACCACCGACCCGACGTGGAACCGGATTCCCACCACGCTGGTCGGTAGTGAGGCGATGTCGCTCAAGAGCGCGCAGGCCGTGAAGACCCGCAGATTCCGGGTCAAGCGCAACGATGTCACCAATATGTGGACGATCAACGATGACAGTTGGCAGGACGTCATCGCCTCCGGGTACAAGAAGGTCATCGCCGACCCCGCCCACAACTCGGTGGAGATCTGGGAGATCGAGAACAGTTCCGGCGGCTGGTTCCACCCGGTGCACATCCACCTGGTCGACTTTCAGATCCTCAGCCGCAACGGGGCCGCGGCCTTCGCCCATGAACGCGGGCCCAAGGACGTGGTGTACGTGGGCGAGGGGGAGACCGTGAGGCTCCTGATGAAGTTCACCCCCCAACAGGGCCTCTACATGATGCACTGCCACAACCTGCCCCATGAGGACCACGACATGATGGCTCAGTTCCGGGTCGGCCTGAAGGAATCCGACTACGACCCCAACGACCCGATGACGGCAGCACGGGCTGTGTGGGATGACGAGAAAGGCTAAGGAGTTGTACGAGGGGCAGGGGCCGGACGTGTTGTCCGGCCCCTGCCGACCTTCGTCACGGGTCTCCAATCCCCGCCGACCAGAGTCAAAGCCAGGGTCAACGGGAAAGCCGGAGAAAGGGTCCACCCGGCGGCATCGGCCCGTTCTGCTCGCGGTAGCCGTGGTCCCGGCGATCGTTGTTCTCGCTCTTCGGGCGTGGGTGGCGGAGCCGTTCACCGTCTCGTCGGACAGCATGGAGCCGACCATCCGTACGGGTTCCGTCGTGCTTCTCTACAAGCCCGGGGCGGGCACGGACCCGATCCGCAATGGTTCTGTGGTCGCTTTCACCAACCCGGTGGATGGACATACGGCCATCAAGCGGGTCATCGCAGGGCAGGGCCAAAGCGTCGCGATCCGCGATGCGGAGCTGTACGTCGACGACGTCGTCGTGCCGGAGCCGTTCGTCGACCACAGCCGCATCGACGCCACCTACTTCGGACCCGTGGAGGTACCACCCGGTAGCGTCTTCGTGCTAGGGGACAACCGGGGCGTGTCGATTGATTCCAGGGACTTCGGAGCCATACCCCTGACAGCGGTCCGAGGCACCCTGCTCACGGGCCAGAAATAGGTCCCACGGCTGACCGGACGACCCGGAATCCTCTGCAGGGTTGCCGCCGGCGACACGAAGACCATCGGCGCGCATGGAGGCGCTTGCGTCCATCTGAATACTGCCTCCTCACGACACCGTAGGCGAGGCGACCGTATCTGTTGGGGTGGTTGCAGTAATTCGGGCAAATGGATAAGGCATTGTTCCCTCGGGCTACCTTGTAAGAATCTTGGAGCTCGGGCTCGCCTCAGCCCTCCGCCGTTGCGAATGTGCTGGGGATAGAGACCTGGAACCTACTGCGCTCTGGGGCCATCAGTGTCACCATGCATCACCGGGTCGTCAGGTGCTGGCGGACGCTGTCGTTGCTGGCCGCGTTGATGAACGCAGCCAAAGTCTTTGCTTCGCTCGCGGTCAGAAAGACGTCGAAGGGTTTGATCTGGCCCGCTACCTGAAGAGTGAGAGTGAAGCCTTCCGCCCCTACACTCGGGCGGGCAGACCAACTCTCCAGGACCGGCGTGATGTCCTGGCCCAGAAGAACCGAGTGCCCTTCCATGCACCAGGGGGAACCGGCATCGATCAACGCCTTATGGTCATCGCAGACGTAGGCCTCGCGATAACCACCGCGGAGGCCCTGACTGCCCACCACGAAGGCGGCACCGGGATTTGTACACCGAAGCACCGGGCAAGGAAGCATGCCCTTGACGGTACTCAGCGGATATTGGGAAAACCCTGCGTGCCGCACCAGTAGGAAGCCCCATCAGGATCGAGAGGCGAGTGTAGGGCAACAGCACTGTCTTCGGGCCGTGGCAGGGTGTTGTATTTCTCTGGACAGAGGTTTCCTAAGGTTTATCCAAGAAGTGAGATGCAGTGTTCTCCTCAGGGGGTGGCAGTACGTCTGTCCCGCCGGGCCCGGCCCCCCGCCGGGACAATCAGGAGGATCGAAACCATGGGTAAGAAACTTTCCACTTCATTGGCCGGGGTCGCTCTGACCCTACTGGCACTGACAGGGTGCTCCGGGTCCGCGCAGGAGGCCGCCGAGACCGTAGCGGCCGAGGCTACCGAGGCGCCGGCAGAGACGACGGCGGCAGCCGAACCCACTGCGGCAGCCGAGACCACTGCGGCAGCCGAGGCGAGCGGTGCGGCCAGTGGGGAGGCCACCCCGGAGGCCAGTGCTCCCGCGGCGGCCGGACCGACCACGCTGGGTGTAGCGACGAGTGACCTGGGCGAGATCGTGGTCGATGCCAAGGGCATGACGGTCTACTACTTCACCAAGGACGTTGCCGATTCCGGGGTGAGTGCCTGCACGGATGATTGCCTCGTCGCGTGGCCGCCGGTGATCAGCGCATCCGAAACCCCGGAGGTGGAAGGTGTCACCGGTGAAGTCGGCACCATCGAGACCCCCGAAGGTGAACTGCAGATGACGATCAACGGGATGCCGATCTACTACTTCAACAAGGACCTGGCCGCCGGTGACGTCAACGGGCAAGCCGTCGGGGATGTCTGGTACGTCGTGGCTCCTGACGGGACCATGATCCAGTAAGTCCGTCGCTCGTAACTCCGAGCGGTTACTCACGATCGCGGCAGCGAGGGGGAGTCGTCGTATGTCCATGCGTTTCAGGTGGTAGTTCGTGCAGGCGGAGAACGCCGGCACCTTCCTGTCCCACCGGAGCGGAGTGGAGATTCCGACGACTTCTCCCGCGCTGGCCTCGAGCATCCTCGACGAGCGGGCTTCGTCGGTAGCGCGGCCACCTACCCCACCTGCCTGATAGATCATCCCGCCGCCCGTCAACTCACCACTCCTGGGAAGAATCGCTATGAAGATACGTCATGGACTATCAGCTCTGATGTTCGCCGCAGTCATTGCGGGCACCTCCGCCTGCGGCTCCGCCACCGAGCCCGGCACGGCGGAGGCGACCAGCGCGGCCGCGGCACCTGAATCAGCGGTGACCACCGCTGGCACCGGGGCTTCAGCTTCGGCGGAAGAAGCGACGATCACCATCGCGGACTTCGAATATGTGATGCCCGAGACCATCGCACCCGGCGCCACGGTGACGGTGATCAATGAGGACGACGCTCCGCATACGGTCACGGCCAAGGACGAGGGCGGGTTCGACGTCGACGTTTCCGGCGGTGAAACGGTGACCTTCACCGCACCGGACGAAGCCGGTGAGTACGCCGTTATTTGCACATATCACCCCGCGATGTCCGGAACCCTGGTCATCGGATGAGCACGTCAGGAGCCGCCGCCAGCAACAGGAAGGCTGAACCCACACCGGGGCAGGGTCCCGACGCCGGGGGAGAGGGGCGCAATCAACTGCTGATGATCGCCCTGCGGGTCCTGGTCGGGGGTGGTTTGATCGTCAGCGCGGTCATCCACTTCCTGCTTGCTCCAGGGTTCCAGCAGGCCGCGCCGGGTGGAATCGGCGGGGGCAACCTCTTCCGGATTCAGGCGGTCGTCGCGGTCCTCGCTGCGGCGTATGTCCTCATCAGGGGTAGTCGAGCCGCCTACGCGCTCGCAGCCGTCGTGGCGTTGTCTGCTCTGGCCGCAGTGGTTCTGTATCGATATGTGCAGGTCCCTGCGATCGGGCCGATCCCGTCCATGTATGAGCCCGTCTGGTACGCGAAGAAGACCCTGACGGCCGTGGCAGAAGCCATTGCCGGG
Source organism: Arthrobacter burdickii (assembly GCF_030433645.1). Taxonomy (NCBI): domain Bacteria; kingdom Bacillati; phylum Actinomycetota; class Actinomycetes; order Micrococcales; family Micrococcaceae; genus Arthrobacter; species Arthrobacter burdickii. Next base: position 2,545,994 of record NZ_JAROCG010000001.1, on the reverse strand, counting down.
GCCCTCGCAGTCGTCGGATACGTCCTCCGGCACCGGAGGACCAGGTAGGCCGCTGTGCTGCGCCGTTCCTGGAGCGCATCCGACCATCGCTCCTGGAACGTGGCAGAAGCCACACGGAGGGGTGTTCCGGGTGCAACGGCCACGCCTCGAGCCTGCGGTAGGCACGATGCGCGCCATGTCTCCCGCCTGGACGGCAGCCCTCGAACAGGCGACGACCACCCTTGCAGGAGGGAACGTGGCGGCAGCAATCGGGGAGAATGGAAGCGGGCGCGCCACCCTGCTCGGACAGGCCCTCCGGCGAGCCCATCCGGCCATTCGGATCCTCTGCGCGTCCGTCCCGCCACCGGAGAAAGTCGAAGCGTGGCTGGCGCTATGGACACCGGAACTTTCCAAGTCCGACACCGCCATCATCATCGAGAACGCTGACTTCCTCCCCGCCTGGGCCACGCAGGAACTCGCTACGCAAGCACGGAACATCCTCCGCTCCTCGGCACGAGCTTCCGGACAAGCGCTCGCCCTCCTCTGGGCGTTCACCGCTGAAGACCTGAACAACGTGCCGCAACCACTGAGGGAGTCCGTGGCAACCGTCATACCTGTACCAGCGCTCCGGGAAAGACCCAACGATGTGATGCCACTTGCCAGGTACGCCGCACGCCAGACAAGACTGCGTGACCTAGACTTCACCGCAGCAGCCGAACGTGCGCTCACCAGCCATGACTGGCCCGGGAACATCGACCAACTAGTGCAGGTGGTGCACGACGCCGCGCTCATCACCGAGACGATCGACGTGCGCCACCTTCCTCCGGAAATACTCGGTCCCTCCACCCGCAAATTGACCCGCATCGAGAGCTTCGAACGCGACGAAATCGTAAGGACCCTCGCTCGACCCGGAACGACCGTGTCGGACGCCGCGTCCGAACTCGGCATCAGCCGCGCCACCATCTACAGGCGGCTTGCAAAACTCGGGATCACAGCTCCGAAGTAGGGCGCAAGAATCGGGGCGACAGAGTAGTCCGAAGTGAAGCGCCAATTCTTGTCCTCGACGCACGGACACACAGAGAACAAGTGGTCTGCTGGAGATTGCCGATAGCGCTACGGGCTGTGACGCGTCTGCTACCGTGGCCGTCCCGCAGCCGATGCCGAAAGAGGACGAGATGACGCTGAATGACCTGCTGGACGAACTGAACTCCGGCAGGACCATCCCGGGAGGCTCCCCGCTCCATGCGGTCATGCATCAAACCAGTCAGGAAGCCCTGCGCATCACGGGGGAGCTGAACAGTGGGTGGAAGGACCCCGCAGAGGTCCGCAGGCTCCTCTCCCGCCTGATCGGCACGCCGGTCGACGAGTCGGTGACCGTTTTCCCGCCGATTCATGCCGACTTCGGCAAGAACATCACCATCGGACGACGGGTCTTCATCAATGCCGGGTGCATGTTCCAGGACCAGGGCGGTATCACCATCGGGGACGACTGCCTCATCGGCCATAACGCGGTGTTCGCGACACTCAACCACGATCTGGCTCCCAGTCGCCGTACTGACCTGCATCCGGCCCCGATCGTGCTCGGAACCAATGTCTGGATCGGAGCGAATGCGACGATCCTGCCCGGGGTGACCATCGGACGAAACGCAGTCGTGGCAGCTGCCGCGGTCGTGACGAAGGATGTGCCAGACAACGCGATCGTCGTCGGGTCGCCGGCCAAGGTTGTTCGATACGTCCCCGATTGATGAAGCGGTGGACATCCGCGTCGATAAGCGGGTGCGGAATAAGTCGCTGAGGCCGAGTGGGTTCCCGTCACAGGGAAGAATCGACCGCGCAAGATCCGGGTTCGGGCGGGTGAGTCAGGAGGGCTCTACGGCCCGCTCGGGGCGGGCGGTGACTAAGAAAGTGACGATGAGGGCGGCGGCGGCGAGGATGATCGCCCCGCTGCTCAGGGCGGTGGTGTAGCCGTCGACGACGGCTTGGCTCGTGATCGCGGCTGTGGCCGTGTCGCCGGCTGAACGGGCTTCACGAAGGGTGGTGAGGGCGTTCGGAAATCGGCTTTCTGTTGTGGTGACGCTCATGGTCGACAGGGCTGCGATGCCGAGGGCGACGCCGATCTGCTGGGCGGCGTTGAGCAGTGCCGAGGCGATGCCCGAGTCATCGGGGCGGATGCCGGTGACTGCGGTGAGGGTCAGTGGCACGAAGCTCAGCCCGAAACCGACGGCGACGGCAAAGATCCCGAGCATGAGGTGCCGTGCGTACCCGGAGTCAGGGGTGATGGTCGACAGCCACAGGATGGCGACGGTGGAGATGAGGATCCCGGAGACTGCCACGACGCGGGGAGCGAACCGCACGACGAGTTTCGACGCGATGCCGGCGGAGAGGATGATGCCAGCGCCGAAGGGCAGCCAGGCCAGCCCTGTGCGGACGGGGTCGTATTCGAGGATGTGCTGCATGTGGAGGGTCAGCAGGTAGAAGGTGCCCATGGGCCCGAAGCTGATGAACAGCATGCCGAGGTAGGAGCCGGTGCGGTTGCGATCCCTGAACAGACGCAGGGGAAGCATCGGGTCCTTGCTCCGGGATTCGATGATGACGAACGCGGGGAGCAGGACGGCGGCCAGGCCGAACGCGATCAGTGTCATCGGGGCATCCCAGCCCTGCTCACCCCCGTGGATGATGGCGAAGACGATGGCCGCGACCCCGCCAGTGCCAGCGACCGCTCCGGGGAGGTCGAGGCGGCCCGCATGTCGGGGCGCGTCGACGAGGATGCGGGTTCCCGCCAGCAGAGCGAGTCCGATGGGGAGGTTGATGAAGAACACCCACCGCCACCCGAGCGTCCCAGTCAGCACGCCTCCCAGCAGCAGCCCTACGGTCACGCCGAGGCCTGACATGGCCCCGTACACGGCAAGCGCCTTGTTGCGTGCCTCGCCGGCAGGGAACGTCGTGGTGATCAGGGCAAGGGCGTTCGGCGCGGTCAGTGCGGCGCCGAGTCCCTGGATCGCGCGGGCTGCGCCGAGGACCGGGCCGGCCGGTGCGATCCCGGCCACAAGAGATGAGAGCGTGAACAGGCCGATACCGATCTGCAGGATGCGCCGTCGGCCGAAGAGGTCACCGAGCCTTCCACCGAAGAGCAGCAGACCTCCGAACGCCAGGATGTAGGCGTTGATCACCCAGGGCAGGCTCGCGGGGGAGATACCCAGCTCGATCTGGATCGATGGCAGGGCGATGTTCGCGATCGAATCATCAAGGACCAGCATCAGCTGGGCACTGGCGACTACCAGCAACGCCAGACCAAGACGCCGGCTCTTCGCAGTGGCGGGCCCGACTGAAGGCCGGGAGCTGAGTGAACTCATGGGCATTGGAACTCCTCGAGGAATAGTTCGTCCATCCGGTACCCCTAGGGGGTACCTGCCCACCTTTATACCCCCAGGGGGTATAAGTGGCAAGTTCGGAAAGCGTGGCGTTGGAGTGGTTCGACGCGCTGGCCCAAGGAGAAGTTGATGGGCGAGAACATGCATACTAGCCACCATCATCACGGTGGGTCGTTGGTGGCGCCCTGCCACCGGGGCAAGGATCTGACGAGGAAATAAGCCCTCCCTGAACGCGTTTACCTTGGGGAGATCGGGCTGCTGCGTCTTGTGATGGGGGAGTGGCGAAGAGTCCCGATGATCAAGTTACGCCGCGGATCGTGCGGTGTTCAGAAATGCTTTCAACATCGCACTGAGAGCTGAATGTCACCCCGAAATTCAGTCTTCCTGCTGTCGAAGGATGAAGCCGGACATACCCGGGACTGTGAAGGCGACTTGTCCGTACTTGGGGGAGTAGATGATGCCTTTGTTGATCAGTTGAGCTCGAGCGGGGCCGAGGGCGGTTACTTTGACGCCGAGTCGCTCGGCAATCTGGCTTGTACTGGATCCTGCGTCACCGTCATGAGCCATCGCCCTGAGATAGCCGCGTTCCTTGCGTGTGGCGCGTCCCCAGCGGGAGGAAAAGAAACCTGCGTCGAGTTGGCTCCGACCGATCGACACTGCCACCTCTGCGTCTTCCTCGGTGAAGGGTGTGCTCGGAGCTGCATCCCAGATCGCTTTGCCGAACTCTTGGATGAAGTAGGGGTATCGCCCGGAGGCATCCAGCAGGACGTCGAGAGCGTCCTGGGAATATTCCGCCCCCATCTCTTTCGCCGGCCGCGTCAGGGCATAATGCGCATCTGTATCAGCGAGGGGCCCGATGGTGCGGTAAGTGAAGAGCCGTTCGGCGTAGGTCCGGGCTTCACTGAGGGTGGTAGGGAGATTGGGCAGGCCGGCACCGACGATGTAGAACGGCCAACCGCGTTGACCTGCTGCATGCTGGACGGTGATGAGCGCGGAGAGTAGTTCCTGGTCTAGGTCCTGCATTTCGTCGATGAAAATCGCGAAGGCGCTCTTGTCGGCCTTGAGGGCGAGTGAAACGTCCTCGACGAGCTCCTCAAGGTCGATGTCAATGGTGCCGGAGTTGGCCCGGTTGGCGCTCACGCTGATATCGGCTTTGATTCCGGGCACACCCAGGGCGAGGTTGAAGGACTGGATTGTCCCAAAAGCCTCTCGTAATCGGTCCTTGCCGGAGGGCCCGTTGTATCGGCGGGCTGCGGAGGTGAGCTCCCGTGCAAACTTCTCACGAACCTCCGTGAAGCCTTGTGCTTCGGGCTTGCCCTCGAGCCAGATGGTGAACCAGCCGTGGTTGTCCGCGTGGGACCTAAGGTAGTTGAGGAGGACTGTCTTGCCGACACCCCGAAGCCCCGACAGCACCATTCCACGGTTTGGCAGGTCTCGTTTGGTCCGCGCGACGATGAGGTCGAACGCGTCCATTTCCTGCTGCCGGCCTCCCATGACACGGGGTGGTAGGCCGGATCCGGGGTTATAGGGGTTCAGCTCCAAATGCATATACGGAAATCTACCCCGTTGTAAGGAAAGTTGTATAACTTGTTAGAACCTTGTAGTACTCGTAAGCCGCCGAGCAGCAGTGGGCTGTCTGCGTCGGACAGCACGTCACGAAGGCCAGGAAAGTACGGCCAGAGCAGATGCAGCCTCTGCGTCGTCGCACCTTCCTATCCAGGTGCGACAACGGGTACTAGGTTGAAGGTCCCGTGTTCCCGGTCAGGAGTTCTTGGTCGGACAAAACTGCGCGAGACAGCATCTTCCCATTCGCCCGCCGGCAGATCCTGATGTGAGCCCACACCGCAACGATCCTCGAACGATGTTTCCCGCCACAGGCCGTGGATTTCGCTCACGTTAAGGCGTCAGTAGCCGTGACCTCCGTGAGGCGACCTGCAGCCCCTTCCAAGCTTCCTGACAATTCGCCGATAATCTACATTATGTCAGGTAGCGGTTTGGAGGCCCTCTCCTGACCATGTCCAGGCGGCCAATACTCCCGGAGCTACGTCGGCGTCCCCATAGCTAATAATCTGCGTACTCGGCAACAATCAACGAGGGGCTGCATTAGTCTGGTCCAATGGGGTACCAAGACGATGGCGAAGGCCGGAGCACGGCTGACTGGGCGACGATCACAGCTGCCGTCGGAGTGTCACAAAGCGGCGACAAGAGCCGCGGACGCGAGCTCCTTCTGAACTGTTGGAACGCTACTGGGTTGGCTGATCATGCTTACCGGTGTGTGTTGGCTCACTACCTTGCAGACACGGAATCGGATGTAGGCAGGGAGGTAGCGTGGGATGAGAGAGCTTTCGAGGAGCATGGCTTTCTGGGCGACGATGACCTCAAGCCACTGGGGATCCCCTCGGCACGCACTCTGCGGCCTTCGTTGCACCTCAATCTCGCTGACGGGTATCACCGTCAGGGTAGGGCCGAGCTCGCGCAGGCCCATCTGGAACGGGGACAAGCCGAGACGGGGGCCCTTGGCGAAGACGGGTACGGGAAGATGATTCGTGCGGGTTTGAGTAACCTGGCTCAGCGGATGAGCGCTTTCATATAAAAAGCCCGGCAACCCGCAAGAAGATCGCCTACTGGGACGCCCAACCAAGGTCTTGACTACTGGCGGTCGGTCGCTGGGGCGTCAGAATTGATTGGCGCCTCGGGGGTCAACACCGGTGAGCCGGGGTTGGACGATTGGCTCGTGCCATCCGTGCTCCCGACGGACCGGGCGGGGAACCGGATCTGGCCGATACCGCGCCTCCGGAAGGATGAGGCATTGGTGCCGGCTCTTTCGGGACCGGTCCAGCATGTCCAGTGCCTGGGTGCCGGGCAGCAGATGTGTGTCTCCCCCGGTGCTGGCGTACACGCACAGCGGCACGTCAGCATCGGCACGTCACAGACATGCAGGAGCGCGATGCAAGGGTGCAGGCCGCGTTGCTCGCCGTCCCGGGTGACCCAGGATCGGCCGTACCTGTCGTCCGCTACAGCTCCGGTCCAGATCCAGCAGTCATGCGGTCGTGGGCCCTTGATGACTTTCTCTCAGAGCCGATCACCCTCTCCCCTGCGCTTCCTCATTACCGGCTACCTCCACCAAAATCTCATCGGGCATGAGCCGGTCGGTCGATCATCGTCCGCCGCCGCCTTCCATCCATACAACACCCGCGATGATGAACGCGGCTGCAGCAGCGACCATCAGCTGCCCCCACCAGGGCGCGGCGGCCGCGGTGACCAGAACGTCCACGCCGAGAAACCACAGGCCGATTGCCAGGGCGCCAGCGACCTGATTACGGACGCGCGGCGGGATGGGCAGCAGAAGGAGCGACATTCGGAGGATGGAGCGCGAACAAGTAGCTGTAGCGGATGCTCGAGGTGAGCAACCAGTGGATGGGTCTACTCATCGGGTTTTCCTGATCATTGAGTGCCCTCTAGACCCTTACGTTGCTGGTCGTACCCTCCTCGGTCGGTGGTCATCTTCTACAGCTGAAGAGGCTATATGAGGGACGCTACCCCGCTGCGTGGTTATGACCTCTGTGTGCGGTCCACCTCAAACACGCTCATCCTTTCGGATGGGCGCCGGGCGCGAACTGTGATTTGCGTGGTATCAAGCGGCGGGAATTCGCCCGCGCGGTTCGGTGAAGGGCACGAGGATATCGTCGACTATCCCTTCGATCAATTGGGGGGTGATCGGATCCCCGGTGATGAGGAACCGGTGCCAGAGGAACGCCTGGCCCAGCTCCCGTGCCACTTCGAAGGGCACATCCGCACGGACTTCTCCCCGTGCAATTCCCCGGTGGAGCGTTTCCGCCATCGCCTGCTTCCGCCAAGCGATCACGCCGCCTCGGAAGGCCGCTGCGAGTTCAGGATCGTGTGGCATCGCACCGACGATCGCGGGCCCGATCGCGCCGACGGGACTGGCGAAGAAATCCGCCCAACCCTGCAGGATGGCCAGCATGTCACTGCGATAGCTGCCGGTGTCGGTATGGGGAATGGCTTCCATGGCCAGCGGGACGAGCGTGTCCCTCAGCAGCGCGGACCGGCTGTCCCATCGCCGGTAGAGGACCGGCTTGCTCGTTCCGGCACGGGCGGCCACCGCTTCCATCGTGACTCCCGCGACGCCGTGGTCGATCACGAGCTCCAGAACGGCGCTCCGGATTGCCTGGTCTAGGACTTCGCCGCGGCGGCGGGTGGCAGCTGGGGCTTGAGGGCTAGGCATGACTTCAGAATACAAGAAACGCTTGCGTTTCCTATGGCGAGAATTCACACTGATTTTAGACACGCTCGCGTATCTAAAATAGGCGGAGGGCCTCGCACGCGACCGTGAGGATCGAGGTCGGTCGTGAGCAGGGACCAGGTGCATGTGGTGGTCGGCGCCAGTGGCGGAACCGGAGCAGCGCTGGTGCGTGAACTCCTTCGGCGCGAGTACCGTGTCCGGGGCGTTAACCGGTCCGGACGGGCGGATGTACCGGCAGGGGTGGAAATCGTACGGGGGGACGCGGCCGACCCGGAGCGGATGCGGCAGGTCTGCCAGGACGCGGGGGTGGTCTACAACGCCGTAAACCCTCCCCTGGACCGCTGGCGGGAGGATTTTCCTGCAGTGGTCGACGGGGTCCTTGCCGGTGCCGAGGCCGCAGGAGCGCGCATGGTCTTCGTTGATGACACGTGGATGTACGGGCGGGTGAGCGGGCCGATGACCGAGGACCTGCCCGAACGCCCGGTCTGCAACAAGGGAGTGCTGAGGGCTTGGCTCGCCGAGCGGGTCCTTGCCGCCCACGCCCGGGGTCAGGTCGCCACGGTGATCGGCAGGGCCCCTGAACTGTACGGCCCGGGAGTCGAATCCCTGCTCGGCCGCACTCTCTTCGGCGCGGCAGTACGAGGCAGATCCGGGTTGTGGGCAGGGTCGACAACGGAGCCGCTGACGCCGATGTTCATCGAGGATTTCGCCTACGGGCTGGTGGAGTTGGGCGAAAATACCGAAGCCCTGGGGCAGGTGTGGCATCTGCCGACACCGCCACCGACGACGGCCGGGGAATTCATCGACGGGATTTCCATCGAAAGCGGCAGGCGATTTCGTGTTCACAGGGTGAGCCCCGGGTTGGTGCGCGCTGCCGGAATCTTTTCCACCGTCGCCCGTGAAGGTGCCGAGATGCTCTACCAGTTCGAGCACCCCCACGTGATCGATTCCACCAAATACCGGAACGTGTTCGGGCATGGAAAGGTCACCTCCTACGAGGCCGGCATCCGCGCGACGCTTGACTGGTACCGCACCCGGCAGCCGGCCCGGGGCCTCATCCCTTCAGGAAGGTAGAGCGGCCATGCCCGGTTCGCCGCCCACCCGCCGCCCTGCTCCGCCCACCGTGCTGGTCCGTACTCGAAGCCACATCACCAGACTTATCAGGCGCCATCCGGTAGGCGCTCTCCTCACATGGTTCTTCACCGTCGGACAAGCCATCGCTTTCGCGCCGGTCATTGCGAACACCTCCGGAGCAAATCTCCCAACAGTGCCTTTCGTCATCGCCAGCAACGCGGTCGGCCTGCTGGTACCCGCCCTGGTGATCACCTGGGTGGTCGACGGCGACGCCGGGCTGAAGGCGCTGGGGCATCGGATCGCCGCAGTACGACGAAGTGCCGGCTGGTATGCCTTTGCCGCACTCGCCGTCCCCGCCGTGGCCACGGTACTGGCCCTGTTCCTCGGCGGGCCTCCCCCGGGGCTTCCCCTCGGAACGCTGGTTACGGCGCTGGCATCAGGCCTGCTGCTCCAGACAATTCTCGGTCTCCTGACCAGCAACCTGTGGGAGGAAGTGGCGTGGACAGGCTTCGTCCAAGCACGGTTGCAGGACCGCCACGGCGCACTGAAAGCCGCACTCATCACCGCTCCACTCTTCGCCCTGCAACACCTGTCACTTCTCGCCGGGAATTCCGCCGCAATCATCGTCCTCATCCTCATCGCCGTCCTCGCCATACCGTTCCGGGCAGCCACGGGCTGGCTCTACAACCGCACCGGCAGCATCTTCCTGGTCGGAATCTTCCACGCCGCGGGAAACGCGGTAGCCGTCGGCGGCGGCTTCGGAAACGGGCTGCTCCCCCTTTTGTACTCAGGAACCACGGTCGGATCCATGCACCTGCTCGCCACAGCGACCGTAGGTGTCGTCGTTCTCGCCGCCAGCCGCGGCCGCCTCGGCACCCCCCCCCCCCCCCCCCCGGAAGGCCCCGGCACCAAAGCCCGGAACCTAGGGCCAGGGCCGGATCCGGATCCGGATCCGGATCCGTGAGGTATGGTCAGGCCCCGATGGCAAGAATTGTTCTGCCGTGTCGTCCATGACGGGGTCCTTCGGCGTATACCCGCCGTCCGTCGGCCAGGGGATACACGGCGGCGACTGTGGGATGCAGCTGACCGGCGTCGATCATATCCGCGATGGTGCCCAACCGGTGCCCATCGGGAGTCACGATGAAGAAGGCGACCTCAAGCGGACGGTCACCGATCAGTGACTGGTCGACAGGAGCTCCCAGAGGAACCAGCCGGGCACCATCGTGCATGTGTGCAGTGGCGTCCTGAAGAGCAGTCCCACCCACCGTATCGATGATGAGGTCCGCTTCCTGTAGCGCAGCCCGCAGTTCTTTGGTACGGGTCTGGATGATCCTGTGTGCACCGAGTTGTTCCGCAAACCCGTCGTGGATGGTGCGGACCACCGCGGTTACAGTGGCGCCCAGAATACGTGCGAGTTGCACCGCGTACGACCCGACTCCACCGGTCGCACCCAGAATGAGTACCTGCTCCCCTGCCCTGAGGCGTCCCTGAGTCGTGAGAGCTTCCAGGGCGGTCAGGGCAGAAGGGCGCACGGACGCTGCGGCCTGATGACTCAGCGATACGGGACGGTGCGCGATGTTCTTGTGGCCAACCGCCACATACTGGGCGGCCGCCCCGTCACGATCGAACTCCGGGATACCGATAACGTCCTCTCCTACCGCGAATCCCGTGACATCTGGACCCAGGGCTGCGACGACACCTGAGAATTCATGTGCCGGGATGGTGGGCATCCGATCATTGCCGTTGCCGTCGACGTATGTCTCCGGCCACTGGAACTCATCGAAGGTGATAGCTGTGGCGTGCACTTCGACAAGAACGTCGCCAGGACCTAGCTGCGGGAGCGGAGCGTCCTCGTAGAGGAGGTCGTTGCTGTCGCCCGGCGTGTGGAGCCTCAAGGCCTTCATCGTCCTGCGGCGATGATCGGCCGTCCGCCTGGCATCAGTGCGCATGGTTTTCCTCCTCGTGGTCTGTGGTGCTCGTAGCTGCGGCGGGTACCGCGCCGATTACAGCGATGTGTGCTGAGGCGGGGATAGTCACGATCGGAGCCAGCGGATGGGGCCGGCTGTAGGACGCGGCTTCCTCGAACGACGCCCGTGGCGACTCGAGGCCGCGAAGCCCAGCGGTGTCGCGGCCGAGCCAGAGGTTGTTCCACCACCCCCACAGGACCCGCCACTTCCGTTCCCAGGTGGGGATGGCTAGCACATGGTAGCCGCGGTGCATGACCCAGGCGGGAAAGCCCTTGACGACGATCGGCCCGGACTGGAAGACGCCGGTGCCCAGTCCAAGGGTGGCGACGGCGCCCAGATTGCGGTGGCGGTATTCCTGTGCCTCCCCGCCGCGCAGGGTGTCCCGGATGTTCCGTGCGAGGAGTTTGGCTTGCCTGATGGCGTGCTGGGCGTTGGGGACGGTGAAGCCGCCCACCCCTCCACCTGTGAGGTCCGGGATGGCCGCGTTGTCTCCTGCCGTCCAGGCGTCGGCAACCGGCGTGTCAGCGCCGCCGATCCGGAGGTCGGTGCGGGCGATGATGCGTCCCCGCTGATCGATCGGCAAGTCCGTGTTCCTGGTGATCACGGGATTTGCGATGACGCCGGCGGTCCAGACGAGCAGGCCCGCGTCGAAGGACTCGCCCGTCGACAGGCTGATCCGTCCGTCGGTCGCGGATGTCAGCTGGGTCTCCAGATGGATGATGGCCTGCCGCCGGCCCAGATGGCGGAGGACCCAGCGGCTGGTCTTCTCGGATACTTCCGGCAGTATCCGCGCGGTTGCCTCGATCAGGTGGAAGTGGGTCTCGGCCAGGGACAACTCGGGGTACTTCTTCAAGGTGGCTGTCACGAGCGCCCGGAGCTCGCCGAAGGACTCGATGCCGGCGTAGCCGCCGCCGATGAAGACGACGGTCAGTAGTTTCTCCCTTTCGGGGCCCGGGGGGAGGGACGCTGCGGTGTCGATGTTGCGCAGCATCGTGTCCCGGATGAAAACGGCCTCCTCGATGTTCTTCACGCCGATCGCCTGTTCAGCGACGCCCGGGATGGGGAAGGTGCGCGTCGCGGCGCCGGCGGTGACCACGATGACGTCGTACGTCTCCCGTTGCTGGCGTCCGTCGGGAAGCTTCAGAGTCACTGTCCTGGCGGCGTGATCGATGTAGGTGACCGTCGCTGTGATGAGCCGGGTCTTCTTCAGGTGCCGCCGGTGGACGATGACGCTGTGGCGGGCTTCGATGGATCCGGCGAGCACTTCGGGCAGGAACGGCTGATAGGTCATGTAGGGAACGGGGTCGATCAGGGTGACCTGCGCTTCCCCGCGACGGAGGTACTTTTCCAGCCGCCAGGCGGTGTAGAAACCTGCGTATCCTCCGCCGATGATGAGGATCCTGCGCATGTGAATGCGCCTCCAAACTTTCTCTTGGTACTGCTTGGGTGGTGGTACGTGAGCCCGGACAGAAGTGTCAGGGGGCGACGCGGTAGGCGCCGCTGATGGCGATGCGGTTGTAGGTATTGATGATCAGTACCACCCAGGTCACGGCGGACACCTGTCCGGAGGTGAGGTGCGCGGTGGCCGATTCGTAGAGGCCCGCGTTGCGATGGGAGTCCTGAATGAGGGTGAGGTACTCGGTGAGAGCCAGGGCGGAGCGTTCCTGTTCGTCGAAGTACTCGCTCTCCCGCCAGGCGGAGAGAACGTTCAGCCGCACGGGACTCTCACCCTTGGCGAGGGCATCCTGGGAGTGGGCGCGCAGGCAGAAAGCGCACCCGTTGAGCTGGGACGCGCGGAGCTTCACGAGCTCGATCAGCAACGGAGACAAGCCCTCCTCGAGCGCGGTCACATCCGCCATCCTTGCGACCGGGGGCATCGCCCGGTAGAGCTGCGGATGCCTGCTGCCGACATCCGTCCTTGCGGTCTTTTCCTTGGTGATCATGGCCTTCGTACCTCCGGTGAGTGGTGATCAGCGCCTGTTCCTGCGCTGGTTCCACCATCCCGCCATGACCAGGGGACGGACGAAGGAATGGGACGAAATGGCACCGATCGTCCCACGAGCCCATAGGTGAGAAGCTCATTCGGACGTCGGGCAGTGCGCCGATGCGCCAGTCAGGCTTGGGCGTGGTAGCTCGCAAGGTATGAAGCTGAAGCGGCACCATCGATCGCGAACCGTGTCAGGTTCCGCAGGAACGAACCATCTATGTCCTGACCTGTGGCGACCAGACGGTGATGGATCGATCCGTACACCGCATCGATCACCATTACGAGGTCGACGTCGTCTCGAACCTGTCCGCGGCGCTGACCCCGTTGCAGGATCGCCAGAAACCCCTGGCGCCGCTCCCGCAGCATGGTCTGGCGGAACTGCGCGGCGAAGTCCTCGCTACGGATCGCCTCGGCCAGAAGGTTCGCCACCGTAGAGGCAGCACCTCCGACGTGGAGGCAGTACGTCAGCGCCACGAGGTAGGCGTGCAGGTCCCGTGCGACGTCACCCGTGTCCTCGACGTTCGTCAGCAGGTTGGTCTTGTAGGTGAAGGCTTCCAGCACTAACAACTGGCGAGAGGGCCAGTACCGGTACAGCGTCGACTTGCCCACCCCCGACGCCCTCGCCACCGCGTCGATAGTCACCGCGTCGTAGCTGAGCCGGTCGAGCAGCACGCTGGCGGCCTTCAGAACCCGCAACCGTACCTCAGCCTCGTGGGACGCGATCAACGGATGCGCCGGATCAGCCCCACTACGAGGTCCGACGCGCGCCTTCGAACCAGGCCCGGCAGAACCGCTACCAGACCCCACCAGGACGCTCTCAAACGCACTCATAGCACTTGAATCCTTGCCGTTCTATACCCGTAGCCGTGGAGCTTACACCCCGGAAATGAAGTAGCCGGACCGGCCTTCCTCGAAACTCCTCCACTGGATAGGGAATGGATTGTGCGCTCGTCCGGCATGCAGGGGACGGGCGGAGCTGAGCGTGCGGGTCGGCGTGGGTGGGAGCTTCGGTGCATGACCGAAGTGGAGACGCCCAGACGCTTTGGCTATTTCGGCCCTTTTAGAGGGGTTGCGGTTCGGATTCGATAGGGAGGGCGGGAGCATGAGGGATTCGCGGCGACGTCTGGGCCCGTCGGTGGATGACGTACTCGGCCACCGCCAGGCTGAGCACCCATGATGCTCCGATGAGTAGGGCCCGGGTCAGTTCGGTGACCGGGCCGACCAGGACAATCCAGGGGATTGTCACCACGACGATGGTCCCTTGAGCGATGCCGATGGCGTAGGCGCGGGTCATCCACTCGCTGTGCCGAACGTAATCGTGACGGCGGACCGCGAGGAACCCCAGGCTGAGGCTCGCGACCATGGCCGACCCGAAGATCAGCCTAAGGATCAGCAGAAGCGGCCCGTCCAGGGGTGGGAGGTCATAGAAAACCGCCATCCATAGACCCGACAGGGCAGCGAGCAGGCCGGCAGGGACGAGGATGCGTCCGGCCATGCGGTGCCAGCTGGTCCTGCCGCGCTTCCCTCGGCGCAGTGAGGGAACGAATTGGAACGATCCGAGCAGCAGGTAGAGGGTGACCGTTGGAATGTGGATCAGTACGGGGACAGGCGAGTCGAAGAACCTCGCATTCTCGGCTGTGATCCCACCTCCGGCCAGTTGGGTCAGGCGGCTTGATCCAGCGATCACGGGGACGAGGCTGAGGAAGATCAGGCCGACGGGGACGAACCACCGGGCCCAGTGCATCCGGTCCAGTTTCGGAGGTCGGCCCAGATCCGGCGTGGTTGCAGCCGGCGTATTTGCAGGGCGTAGCGGTACCTTTGCGGGTTTTCTGGTGGGTTCCACTGAGGATCCTTTGTTCGACAGGTCGGGGCGGCGCCGCTATTCGTACCTGAGGGCGTCGATGGGGTTCTGGCGTGATGCCCGTCGTGCCGGAAGGGTGCCGGCGAGGAAGGCGATGAGCATGACCAGGAGGATGATGGCGGCCATCGGTAGTGGCGCGAACCGCAGGACCTGAAGTCCTTCGAGGTCTGCCAGCACCGTGCCTGCGAGGAAATTGTTCGCGATCGCGCCCGTACCGATTGCGGCCAGCGCCCCGATGGCGCTGCCGAGGAAGCCGATGAACACGGCTTCGATGCTGAACAGTGCGTAGATCCGGCCGCCACCCATGCCCATGGCTTTCATCAGCCCGATTTCGCGGGTGCGTTCCTGGACGCTCATGAGCAACGTGTTGATGATCCCGAATCCTGCGGCGATCAGCGCGATCACGGCGAACGCGTTGAGCACGCCGACGATCCCGCTGATGACGGTCTGAATGATGCCGATTTGGTCGGCGACAGTGACGGCGGTGTAGCCCTGCGCCGCGAGATCGGCCTGGAGTGCGTCGATTTCGTCTTCGCTGGATGCCGCGTCGAAGTGCGCCATTGCAAGGAATGCGCCCTCGGTGGTGTTCGCCGGCTTGCCCGTGTTCTGCACGTCGTAGAGCTCGTCGGTGAGGGCCTGGTTGAGCGCGCCACCACCGCCGGTGAGGATGGACTGGTTCTGCACGCCGGCCACTGTTGCCGTGACTTCGTGCATCTCACCCATGTAGTCGACGATTCCTATGATCACGCTCTCGCCCACCGCGGCGTCGGCGGTGGGGAACCCGAGGCCGTCCAAGTCGGAGGTGACGAGCAACAACTGATTCCCGTTTCCGGCGCTTTCGCCCTGCAGTTGGGATCCGGCAGCCAGGTCGGGGGTGCTCAGGGCGGCGCTGGCATTGACTGCCAGTTCGAACTTGCCGTTGCCGGCGTATTCGATATAGCGCGGGGTGACCTGCAGGACCGGGTTGACGTCGAGGATCCCTTCCACACCCTTGATGGCTGTCAGGTCCTCAGCGGTGAGGACCCCGGTCGCGAATTCGGAGCCGTCACCTTCGAATCCTCCGGCGGCGACTGCCTGATCCGGGTCATAGGGTGCTGGTCCTTCCTCCGCGGGGGCCTCTTCCTCGGCTGTCACGGTGATGGAAAGGACGTCGGCGGCACCGAAGGCAGCGACCTGGGTATCGATGTAGCTGGAGATGCCGGTGCCGATCGCACTGGTGATGGTGAGTGTGAAGGCGCCGATGAAGACGGCGATGACGGTGAGCGTGGTCCGGAGCCTGCTGCGAAGGCTGTTGCCGATCGCGGTGCCGATGATGTCGATGAAGCTCATGGTGCGTCCTGTGGATTATGGAGGGATTCCACTTCGCGTCCGTCGCGGATGAACATTTGCCGGTCGCACCGGGCGGCGAGCTCCGTATCGTGGGTGACGATCACGAGGGTGATGCCGTGGTCCCTGTTGAGGGAGAACAGGATGTCCTCGACCAGGCGGCCGGTGGCGGTGTCGAGGTTGCCGGTGGGCTCGTCGGCGAAGATGACTTCGGGGTTGTTCACCAGGGCGCGGGCGATCACGACGCGTTGCTTCTGCCCGCCCGAGAGGTTGATGGCCTTGTTCTTCGCCTTGTCGGCGAGTTCGAGCTTTTCGAGGACCGCCATGCCGCGGGCCTTTCGTTCCCGGGATCCGATTCCTGCGATTTTCAGCGGTAGCACGACGTTCTCGAGGACGGAGGCGTTGGGGGTGAGGAAGAACTGCTGGAACACGAAACCGAAGTCCTCGTTGCGCAGCCGGTTGACCTGTCTGACGTTGAGTTTTGTCGCATCGGCGCCCTTGACGAGCAGCGCGCCACCGTCGGGTGTATCGAGGAGGGCCAGCAGGTGCATCAGGGTTGATTTGCCGGACCCGCTCTTGCCGACGATTGCGAGGGATTCGCCTGCCTGTATCTCCAGGGTGACGCCCTTGAGCGCATCGAAGCGCGCGCTACCGCGCCCATAGGACTTGCTGAGGTTCCGGACAGCGAGAACGGATGTGTCCATCAGATGGCCCCGCTCAGGGCTCGGGCGGGTGGTGCAGGTGGGTCGAGCGGGCCCTGGTCCAGCCGGAACGGCGGGTAGTCGTCCCTCATCAGGGCGGTGTAGGTGATGGTCCGGTAGACCCACCGGTTGATGCCCATGATCAGGTTGAACAGCCCCAAACGGTAGACGCCAGTGAACAGCAGGATCACCGCGGTGATGAACACCAGCAGGCCCAGCACAGACATCCCATTGGTGCCACCATCATTCGAGGACGCCCATACGCTGCCGGTAAGCACCCCGACGATGAGCACGTGCGGCAGGGCCAGGAGCCAGGACTTCACCAGGACCTTCCAGTGGGACAGCTTCTCGGGATAGTCCACCTCGAACGTGGCCGGGTAATCGGTGTGGGCGAGGGTGAACGGCGGGTAGACGTCCGTGCCCAGCACCCCGTTGGCGTAGAAGGCCACCCGCCAGTTCCAGCGCATCACCCCGACCGTGAACTGGAACAGTGACGCCGGGTAGCGGCCGGTGATCAGGATCATCACCCCCGCGGCGACAGTGACCACCACGAAGGCGATCCCGAGGATGGCGAGCACGATGTAGTGAGGGATGGCCAGCACCCATTTGACGAGCCACATCCACCGCGAGAGGTTCGCATCCAACTGGCCTTCCAGCCGTGCCGGATACGTTCCCCCTGCGTTTCCATTGTGCGCAGGGTGGGAGGAGGAGAGCAGTCCCCGGCCGAGGCCCGCGGCGCCGAGGATGATCAGCGCAAGCCCGGTAGCCAGCAGCGCGAGGCCCACGAACACGGGGCCGGAGTTCGCGAAGACGGCCAGGGATCCTGCGCCCAGCAGGACCCCGGTGACGAGCACCAGCATGTAAGGTGCACTCATTTTTTCGGGCGGCGGACTGGAAGGGCCGAACGTGTCGATCGGGGTGCTGCTCATGGTCTTGGTCCTGGTTCTTGAAGGATGAAACGGGTGGAACCTGATGCCGCCCCGGTCTAGCGGCGGCGGATGCCATTACACGGTGATGGCGATTTTTGCCCTGGCGTGATCCTTGACGAAGTAGTCGATCGCTTCGGGTACCTGGCTCAACGGGTACGTCCGGTCGATGACCGGGGTGACCCGGCCGGATTCGATGAGATCCCGCAACATGTCCAGGCTTTCCCTGCCCGGCTTCGCGGGAACGGTGCGCAGGTCCTGGCGGATGAACCTCGACAGGACAAGCGCCCGGACAATACGTCCCATGGGCCCGTGGACGCGGCCGCCGGTGCCACTGGAGAGCACGAGCGTCCCCTCGCGGGTGAGGGCCTTCCGGAGTGCCGACAGCGGGTGGTTTCCGATGGAGTCGAAGATCAGGTCATATTGCAGGCCGCTCTCTGTGAAGTTCTCCCGGGTGTAGTCGATGACGCGATCGGCGCCGAGCGCCCGGACCGGTTCGGCATTCCTCGCACTGCATACCCCGGTCACCTCCGCACCGAAGGCCTTCGCAATCTGGATGGCGAACGTGCCCACCCCGCCGGAGGCGCCATTGATCAGGACTTTCTGGCCAGGCTGGATGGTGCCGCCGCCCCTGAGTCCCTGCAGAGCGGTCCTGGCCGAGAGCGGAACCGTGGCGGCCTGCTCGAAGGTCAGGTTCGCCGGCTTCGAAGCCAGCAGATCAGCCGGGACGGTGGCGAATTCGGCGAAGCCTCCAGCTTCGATTTCGCCGTACACCTCGTCACCCGGACGGAAGTCGGTGACGCCGGCACCTACCGCCTCCACCCGGCCCGCGATGTCCTTGCCCCGCACAGTGTTCCTTGGTGTGCGCAAACCGAAGGCCAGCCGCGCGATCAGCGGGCGGCCGCTGGCATAGACCCAGTCCGCGTGGTTGACGGACGCGCCATGGATGCGCACCAACACCTCGCCGTCCCCCACCGTCGGCTTGTCGACGTCCTGGAAGCTGAGCACCTCAGTGCTGCCGTATCTGTGCTGGACCACGGCTTTCATCGCGGTAGTCGTTTTGGCTGGGCTGATGCTCGATCTCATTGCTCTGCGCCTCGATCGGTCGACGTTACCTAACGGTGTAAGGTAACTATTTGAAGATACCATACGCCGTAAGGTACGGTCTATGGGTAGCGTGAATATTTGCACGGACTACGAGCTATCCGAGACGGGAGATGCTGTGGCACCAGCGAGAACGAAGGCCGCCCCGAGGGAGCCTGTCACCAGGGATCGGGCAGTGCAGGTGGCTGTCGGCCTCGCCGACGCCGGCGGGCTGGAGTCGCTGAGTATGCGCAAGCTCGCTCAGGAACTCGGTGTCGAGGCGATGTCGCTCTACTATCACGTGAAGAACAAGGACGACCTCATCGACGGCATGGTGGACGTCGTCTTCAGCGAGATCGTCCTGCCCTCCCCCGGGGAGGATTGGAAGACGGCGATGCGGGAGCGTGCGGAGTCCGCCCGCGCTGTCCTCGCCCGGCATCCCTGGGCCATCGCGCTGATGCGGTCCACGCCAGGGGCTGCGACTTTGAGACATCTTGATGCCACGATCGGATGCCTGCGCACCGCGGGCTTCTCTCCGGCCATGGCCGGTCATGCGATGTCCCTGCTCGACAGCTACGTCGATGGATTCGCCCTGCAGGAGGCCGCCCTGCCACTCGACGAGGCCGGTGGCATAACGGAGGCGACGGAGGACGTTCTGGCGCAGCAGCAGATGATGTCGCACGCCTTCCCGAATCTGGCCGAAATCGCGGCTGCCTACATCCTGCAACCCGGATATGCGTTCGGGAACGAGTTCCGGTTCGGGCTTCAGGTCATCCTTGACGGTATCGAGGCTGCCCACGCGGCCAAGGAGGGTTGAGTTGCCGGGGTGCTTGTCAGACATCGGGGCTACGTGGGCCGGTTCCTTCCATGGATGGCTGATCCTGGATGATCGAGCCCGGGGTGGTCCGGCGACCTTTGATGAGTAGCCAGAAGCTGAGCGCGACTTCGCCCATGAAGACGAATTGGGCGAGCCCGATCGAGAGGTCTGGGACCAGCACAGCACCGAAGGCGTCGGTCAGGTAGCCGAGCCCGGCGATCACGAGGAGAACCCCGAAGACTTTCGCCATGAACCCGGACTGATACGCAAGGTAACCGATCAGCAGCAGATGCACGGCGAAGAGAGCCAGACCGATGTCCCAGATCTGGTTGAACGCCTGGACCGCGAGCAGCATCCGCTCCCCGTTTCCTTCCAAGGCCGGTACTTCCAGGAGCTGACCGATGGCCACCAGGAAGACCGCCGCGTAGGCAAGCCTGAACCATGCCGCGGTCATGGAAACGGCCCGGTTCACCGAGGCGAACACTTCGAAGAGTGCAGCTGCCACGATGACGTCCAGAATGACCACGATGATCAGGCTGGCGATGCCTGAGCGAAACAAGGTTTCGGAGGCGGCGACATCCACCGCGGTTTTCGATGCGTCGCCGGGCGTCACAAGCTTGCCAACGGGCCCGAAGACACCGTAAATGGAAAACACGATCATGAGAAAGAGCGCGGTTCCCGCGATCAGACTGGGCCTGCGCAGGGAGCCGGGGACCCGCTGTACGGGTACCTGCCGGGGCGATTCATGCTGCTTCAGGACGGACATGGTGTTTCTTCTTTCCGAGGATTGGAGTGGGGCAACGCAGGCGCTAGATTGTGATGGCGGTTTTTCCGCGCGTTTGCCCGGACTGGAGGTGGCGCATGGCGTCCGGGACCTGTTCGAGCGGGTAGGTGCTGCCGATGCTTGCCGCTATGGTGCCGGCCTCGAGGAGGCTGGCGAGCACCTGCAGGTCGCTGGCGCGCGGTGTGGAGAAGAACATGACCAGGCGCTGCCTGATGAATGGTGACAGCATCATGGCCCGCACCTGCCGGCCCATCCCTGTCCAGTCGCCGCCTCCCTCACCACCGACGAGAACGGCGGTACCGCGGGGCGTGAGCGCGCGGCGAAGCCGGGAGAGTCCCGGATTTCCTCCGGTGTCGATAATCAGGTCGTAGCGGGAGGCGCCATCAGCGAAGTCATCACGGGTGTAGTCGATCACGTGGCCGGCGCCGAGGGCGCGCACGAGGTCGAGTTTGGCTGGGCTGCAGACGCCGGTGGTTTCAGCACCGAACGCCGCGGCCAGTTGTACTGCATAGCTGCCGACACCACCGGAAGCGCCGATGATCAGCACCTTCTGTCCCTGCTGGATACGGCCGGCGTCGCGCAGGGCGTGGAGTGCGGTGAGCGCCGATGTCGGAACCACAGCAGCCTGCTTGAAGGCTGTGTTGGCGGGCTTGCGGGCGAGTCGGTGTTCACGGGCCACTGCGGACTCCGCGAAGGATCCTTTGCTGACGCCGAATACTTCATCGCCTACCTGGAATCGGGTCACCGACGCGCCGACTTCAGTAACCGTTCCTGCGACATCTACACCCACTACAGGATTTTTGGGCCGCCGCACTCCTACGCCGAGGCGCATCAGGTAGGGCTTGCCGGTCATCAAGTGCTCCGTTCCCCGGTCCAGACCAGCCGCGTGCACCCGGATCAGCACCTCATCCTCGGCGGGCGTCGGTCGGGGGATCTGTTGAATTTTCAAGACCTCGGCCGTGCCATAGCGGTCCTGCACGACTGCGCGCATCGTGCTGCCGGCTGGCCCGCGGCCCTCTTCGTGACCTTGTACCTCGTGCTGCCCGTCCAGTGTCATGACTGTTGCTCTCTCACTGATAGTGTTGGCGAAAGGCTGTTGCGTACTATGTACGAGAACGGTAACGTACAAAGTACGGAAACGCCATGGACCTGGGGAGTGGAATGACTGCCGAATCCGGAAAAGCCAGCACGCCGGGGCGGACCCGGCTCAGCAGGGAGAGGGTGCTGAGCAGCGCCCTGGCCTTGGTGGACGAGTCGGGAATAGGCTCACTGACGATCCGTTCCCTGGCCCATGCAATGGGCACCAGACCCATGTCGATCTACCATTACGTCGCCAACAAGGATGAGATCCTCGACAGTCTCGTTGATCTGGTCTTCAGTGAAATCGACCTGCCCTCCGACGACGGTGGCTGGCGATCCGGGATGTACCGCCGGGCCAACTCCGTCCGTGCGGTCCTGCAGCGCCACACCTGGGCTATCGGTCTGCTGGAGTCTCGGACCAGTCCCGGCCCTGCCACGCTGCACCACCATGAAGCGACGCTCGGTGTGCTGCGCAGGGCGGGCTTTTCGATGGAGATGACCTCCCACGCGTACGCCCTGCTTGACAGCTATATCTACGGATTCGCGCTTCAGGAAGCCGCTCTTCCTCTGAGTAATTCCGGGCCCGTCGCCGAGGTTGCCGAACCGATGGTTCAGATGTTCTCGGACGGCAAGTACCCATACCTCTATGAGATTGCCACCGAGCGCGTTCTCCAGCCCGGCTACAACTTCGGCGACGAGTTCGACATCGGGCTCAATGTGATCCTCGACGCCCTCGAGGGCTGGATTTCACCCCACCCGGGGTGAAGGCCCTCCCAGTTCCTGGGTGGAGAATGAATCCAGGAACTGGGAGGGCCTGCTAGTCCACCATGGAACGCTCGGCGGATGCCGCCTGCTGAGGCAGGGAAGCGGTGAGGCCGTCGAGTACTCGATGGAGGCCCCACACATACTGCTCGGTGGAGACGTAGCGGGCCATGACGTCGGCCGAGGCGGCGGACAACGGATAGCTCTTGGCGGGTATCTGGGAAAAACCGGCATGCCGGGCCGCGATACGCTCGGCTTCAGGGGGGGCGGAACGGGCTTCACCGAGTTCGGCCATCTCCAGGGCCATGGAACCGAACACGTAGACAATCAGCAGATAGGACGCCCTCGCGGCGTCTGCAGGGCAGAATCCAGCGCTGGAAAGCACTTCCATCAGGCGTTCGTTCAGCGCAAGGGCCCGCGGCCCGTCCATGGGTCCTCCGATCATCAGCCCGACGGCGCCCGGATGGATAGTGAGCCGTTCGCGCAGTTCAAGGGCGAGCAGCTCGATCCGCTGGCGCCACGCGACGTCGCGGTCAGCGAAGACCGCGTGGTCAACCTGCCCGAGCAGGTGCTCCACAATCGCTTTGACGACGGCAGCCTTATCAGGGAAGTACGTATAGACCGCATTCGGGGCCACTCCGATCCTGGCGGCGATGCCTCGAATCGACGCCGCCTTCACCCCGCCTTCATCCAGCAGTTGGAGTGCAGCTTCCAGAATGTCCTCCTCGGTCGAGGCCCTTCGGGGGCCACGGCGGGAACCCTTAGCTTGCGCTGTCATCGCCGACCCTTCCTACTCTTGACTTAACTCTGTACGGGGTACACGATTTGTACGCCGTACAGATTACCACTCAAGAAAGCGTCAGGCCATGACAACCACCAGCAGCAGCAGGAATCTGCGGTGGGTCACTGCAACGTTGTTCCTGATCAGCGCACTCACCTTCGCCGCAGCCGCCACAGCGCTCTCCATCAGCTTCGACTGGCCTGACATCCTGCGGGAACCGGCCAGTGTCGTCCTGCCTGCCTTCGCCGCCGGCGGGTCTGGGTTGGTCTGGCTCTGGTTCGCCACCGCCTGGACCTACGGGCTCCTTGCCCTCCCTGTACTTCTGCTGCCCGCGGTACTGGGAATGCGCTCGAGCCAGGTCCTGCGGGTAGCCACCTATGCGGGAGCCACCTCGGTACTGCTGTCCCTGATCGGGTTTCTGCGCTGGGTTTTCGTCGTTCCCCCGCTGACGGAGTCCTACGTCACCGGTGACGCCCCGACACAGGCAGCGGTGGACGCGGCATGGACCGCCCAGCACCAGTTCGGCGGTGCCCTGCTGGGTGAACACCTGGGCCAGCTCCTGGTCATCGGATGGTCAATAGCTCTTAGCGTGATTATCTTGCGCACCGGAGTCCTTTCGCGCTGGCTCGGCGTCGCTGGCATCGTCGTCAGCGCGATCTACCTGCTCAATCAGGGCGACATCCTTGCCACCGCCCTCCCCGGATTCCCCGTCTGGGACCTGGCTGGGCTTCTCGGCAGCACCGGATGGGGGCTCTGGGTAGCCGCTCTCGGTATCAGCCTCCTGATGCGCCAGGACCCGACAAGGAGCAGCTCCGACGACCGTTCCACCGAAGCGCCCTCCCTGCCCGTACCGACAAAAAGCCGACCAATCCCGGCTGACACGAGGAACTGATTCCCATGAAAACGATCGACTCACCCGCACCCCCTTCCCTACGCAGTTGGCTGCTGTGGACCGCCGGATTTATTGTTCTTCCGCTGGCCGGATTCGCAGGGAGCGCCATCATCGGTCGCATCGATAATCCCGCCGCGGCCCTGGCCGGCGGCGCGATCGTCGGACTCATCATCGGCTTCGGGCAGGCACTGACCAGCACACACCGGCTGCAGGCAGTTACGTGGATACCCGCGACCGCCACCGGCATGAGCTTAGGACTGTTCCTCGGCGCCACCGCGGTCAGCTACCGAACCTCGCTGGCCGACCTGGTCCTGATGGGGGCCATCAATGGCCTCGTCCTTGGCACCACACAGGCCGTGGCCCTACCCCGCAGGGCCCAACGGCGCTGGATGTGGGCAGCCGCCATGCCCGTCCTTTGGGCACTCGGCTGGAGCGTCTCCACCCTCATCCTGGTAGGAGTCGACGCGCAGTTCATCGTCTTCGGTGCAAGCGGTGCTCTCGTCGTCACGGCACTCTCCGGCCTCCTGCTCCACCAGATCCTTCCCTCCCAGCACGAGCCCGGAACCCATCCGGTGCTACCCGTGAAAGCGGCGACGGCGTGAACACCGGGCTGCACGTCGTCTTCGGTACTGGAGCGATTGGTCTGGCCACCGCTGACGCACTGAGACGTCGCGGGCGGACGGTGAGGCTTATCAACCGCTCAGGCCACGCCCCTGTCCCCCACGACATCGAAGTTCTGGGCGGGGACGCCGGAAAAGCCGACTTCGCCGCCGACGCCGCGCGAGGCGCCTCCGTCGTCTATCAGACCCTGAACCCTCCCTACTCGCATTGGAGTGAACAGTTTCCGGCGCTGCAGGCCGGCGTGCTCTCAGCTGCCGAAAGTACCGGTGCGCGTCTGGTCAGCATGGAAAACGTCTACATGTACGGTCGTCCCGCAGGACGCCCACTCACCGAGGATCGCGGGGACGCCGCCCACACCAGAAAAGGGCAGCTCCGGGCACACATGGCCCAGGAACTGCTCAGGGCCCATCGGGCCGGCCGCGTCGAGGTAGCGATCGGCCGCGCCTCCGACTATTTCGGCCCCCGCGGTGGCGCTCAATCAAATCTCGGTGACCGGGTATTTCCTGCGGCGCAACACGGTAAGACTGCGACTGTGTTCGGCAATGCCGACCAGCCGCACACCTACACCTACATTCCCGACATCGGCGAGGCCTTGGCGGTCCTTGGCGAACACGCGGACGCACCCGGAGAAGTCTGGCACCTGCCCAACGACCCCCACACCCGGACCACGCGGCAACTCACCGACATCATCTACCGGCAGGCCGGCCAGAACCGCACCAAACTCCGACCCATGCCGTCGTTGCTGCTCCGGGCTCTCGGGTTCATCAATCCCACCGTGCGCGAACTCCTCGAGATGCAGTACCAGTTCGAGGAACCGTTCATCGTCGACAGCAGCAAAATCACGCAACGGCTTGGCATCAGTGCCACCCCGATCGACCAAGCCATCGCCGAGACTCTGCGCAGCTACACCCAGGAGCAGATCTCACCGGTGGGATAGAGCCGGCACCTCCGGATTCCCCACTCACCTCCGCCCTGT
This sequence comes from Arthrobacter burdickii, assembly GCF_030433645.1. Taxonomy (NCBI): domain Bacteria; kingdom Bacillati; phylum Actinomycetota; class Actinomycetes; order Micrococcales; family Micrococcaceae; genus Arthrobacter; species Arthrobacter burdickii. Next base: position 2,520,742 of record NZ_JAROCG010000001.1, on the reverse strand, counting down.
ATTTGAATCTGCGAGGACCGACCATGACCGCATCACCAGCTACTCACCATGAGTGGACCAGTGCCCGCCTGCCGAACCTGGCAGGCAAGACCATCATCATCACAGGCGCCAACAGCGGAATCGGCCTCGAAACCGCGCGCGCATTCGCCGCGCATGATGCACACGTCGTCCTCGCTGTGCGCGACGAGACAAAGGGACAGACAGCTGCCGCCAGCATCGGCGGATCGACCGAGCTCCGTTCGCTGGACCTGGCCGATCTATCCTCCGTGCGGGAATTCGCGGCAGGCTGGCAGGGAGACATTCACCTTCTCATCAACAACGCAGGAGTCCTCACACCACCCTTCGGGCACACCCGGGATGGCTTCGAGCTCCAATTCGGTACCAATCACCTCGGACACTTCGCCCTCACGAACCTGCTCCTACCCCGCATCACCGGACGCGTAGTTACCGTGGCGAGCAATGCGCACCGGACGGGACTGATCGACTTCGAGGACCTCAACTGGGCAACGCGGCGCTACCGCCGCGGAGCCGCCTACAGTCAATCGAAACTCGCGAACCTGCTCTTCACCTTCGAGCTGCAACGACACCTGGAAAGATCAGGGTCAAGGGTCATCGCAACAGCGGCACACCCCGGCATGACCGCAACCAACCTCGGCTCCAGCTCCCAGCACGTCGGGCTCGACACCGCGGCCTGGTTCGCCAACCACTTCTTCGCCCAGGACTCCGTTTCCGGGGCCGCCCCAACATTGTTTGCCGCGACCGAACCGATCCCCGGCGGCAGCTATGCAGGACCGGGCAACCGGCGGGAGATGGCCGGACCACCTAGACTCGTCGGTCGAACGAAGAGCGCTTCGGACCCGCTTACCGCCACCCGACTATGGGCAACATCAGAAGTACTGACCGGAGTCAGCTACCCGCTTTGAGTCCACACAAATACACCCGTCCTGCATCAATGGACCGTAGTAACCCGCGAGTTGCAGCGCAAGCTCGAGGTGAGCAACCAACGGATGAGCCGGATCCTCGTATCCTCCTGATCATGAAGGGCCCTCGGGTACGAGTCTGGTCTCGATCGCTCCGACGGTGCTGGATGGTCTCGCCGGTGGCTTCACTCTCGTCAGCCCAAAAGTCATCGCGGACAAGACTGCCCTCGCCGCCGATGCGCGCGCTAAGGGACGGACCGCGGAGGAAGCAGCTCGCCTCGTGGGATGGAGCCGGGCGACGCTGTACCGCCATCAGCAAGCATCCGCTATCAGCGAGAGCCTCACGAACTCCTAATCAAAAGGGTCGCTAGTCCGTGGTGAGGTAGCGGAGCTTCACGAGCTCCGACCCCGGCAGAATGCTTGCCTCGGTCAGGTGCAGGCCGGCACGGGAGCCCGTAAAGAGCTTGTTTCCTGCTCCGAGGAGGGCAGGACCGACCAGGACGATGAGTTCGTCGACGAGCCCCAGCTCGAGCAAGGGATTCCAGGTTGTCGCGCTGCCGAACATCACCACATCACCGTCGCTGCGCTCTTTGAGCCGGGCGAGCTCCGCCGGCGCCGCAGCCCTATGAACAACCCGGGTCGTTGGCGCCCACGGTGCGTCCGGATCCGCTGCCATCGAATCGCTGATGACGAGCTTCGGCAGCGCGGTGACGAAGTGCGCGATGTCGCGTTCCCTTGTGTTCGCAGACGAATCCGCTGCAACCTTGGACCAGAAATCCCAGTTCTCGGTGAACCAGGTACTGCCATAGGCGAGGGTCCCGGCCGTGCTGAGCAGCTCGAGATTGTGCGTGTTGAAGGCGTCCTGGAAGGGCATGACACCGAGGTCGCCATTAGGGCCCTGGAAGTAGCCGTCGAGCGAGGTGAGGACCGAAACCACGAGTTTGCTCATGCCGTGAGCGTACAACTCCCCCCGCGGGCGCCGGAAGACGAACCGGAGGGAGCTCAGGTCAGTCACCTGTGGGCGGGTGGAGCCCAAAGGGTAGAGCTCCAAGTCGTCCACCTGTGGGGGACCCCCGCACCTTTAGACACTGCTCTTCAGACCCAGCAGGCCCGACCTTTCATATTCTCGACAGGGCAGGACCAGTGATTCGTTCACGACGTCGCAAATGAGTGGTGCACAACGGGCCGTTTCTGCACATACCGCCAAGGACGCGTGTGACTACACGCTGCACCCCCTGGGCCGGCACGGATCTTCGTTCGGCGGCGGTGATAGGTCCGCTTTGCGTAGTCGTGTCGTGTGCTGAAAGGATGGGCGTGCACGAAGCGTCGAGGAACAAGGAAGTATGAGCATGCTGCGGACCTCCGGGTACGGGACTGCCATGGTGAGCGGGGTGGCCGCTAGGGCCTGCTGTGCGACCGGGCCCCGGCCGGCCTTCCAGCGTGTCGCAGGTATCTCCCTTTAGCTGAAGCACCCAGCCCGACGCCGCACGTGCGTCTGGGCGACGTCGCATCCGACACCCATACCTCCGCACGCCATGAGCCGGCAGAGCCTGATCACCTTCGATCCTTCAACTGCTAAGGCACTTTTTCATGCATCCGATCTCTCTCAAGGACATCCGTTCGTCCTTCATCAACGCCACCCGCTCTGAGGCGGCGAAACTCACCCCGCCCACAAACCTCGAATCCCTCGACTGGGACAGCCTCGATTTCCTGGGCTGGCGGGACGAGAAGATGCCCCTGCGTGGGTACCTCGTAGTACCGACCACGCAGGGGTTGTCCGGCATCCTCCTGAGGGCACCCGAGGGTGACGCCCGCAAGAACCGCGCGGTCCTCTGCGAGCTCTGCCGCGACGTGTTCTCGAAAGAGGACGTCCTCCTGTGGGTCGCGCGTCGTGCCGGGCAGTCCGGTCGTGACGGCAATACCGTGGGGACGCTCATCTGCGCCGACTTCATCTGCTCCTCCAACGTGCGGCGGGAGCCGCCCGCTAACGAGATCCACCCGGATCCCACCCTCGTCGTCCAACGCCAGGTGGGCGAAATGCGCGAACGGACGGAAAAGTTCCTTCTCCGGGTGCAGCAGCAGTAGCCAGCTCCTGGTGTCAGCGGCCCTCGGGGCCCCGGCACAGGCGGGAAGTGCCGCTGACAGGAACGATCCGCGCGGTTCGCCAGTCGGTCAAAAGGGTGCCGAGAGTGGGAGTCGAGATCCCGGGAAGGAGTTGCTCGTTCGGTGGTTTCCGGAAGGACCAACCATGATCGCGGTCCGGCACCACTGAGTTGATGCTTGATCGAACGGGCGGTTCTGACTGGCATGGCATCCCGCCGGGTGCAGACCGATTGCTGCCTTCGTTGCACCTGGACGGGCATTGGCATCGCCTCGCTCCGCCAACCTTGGCACGGATGCCGGCGATGAACCCGTTCCACGAAGCGTGCCCGCAAATCGTCCTAGCGCCGCGGTCCGGCCCCTTAGCTGGCAAAGGCTGGGCTCAGGTCAGCGGTTCGGGTCGGACTGGCGCTGCGGTGAGCACGCTGACCGAATCACGCTGGTCGCAACCGTCCGGCGCACGTCCTAGTGAACGAATGTGACGATGTCGTGCGCTGACATGTAGGACTGAAAGCCCTTGTTGGTTCTGCGGGTATTCGTAAGGAGGTTTCGGTGCTTCAACTGCTGGTACCCCCGGCATCTGCGGGGGTACCAGCAATTGGGGAAGGGGCGACGCTACGCCTCGACGGCTTTATGGCGTCCGGCACCGGACGCATGGGCATCGACCGCCGTGGACTCAGCCGGGGACTCATCGCTCACGATCTCGATCTCGATCTTGCGGGGCTTCACGCGCTCGATGACGGGGATCATCACGCTGAGGACACCGTTCTCGTGGTTCTTCCGTGGGTTGAGCAGACAGCCTTCCACTCAATGGGTGCTGACTCTGCAAGAACCAGAAAGGTGCCCCTCGTGAGTGACACACCCCGCATTGATGAGATCGGTGCGATCATCGACAGGACCAAAGGCTTCCTCCTCACCGAACGAACTGCCCGCAACGTCGTCGACGGACTGGCAGAAGGTGCACGGGATGCCGTCGACCACGCCGAAGGCGCAGGCGTAAGCCTCATCCGGGACGGTGACCGGACCAGCGTCGGCGCAACCGACGCGGAAGTCCTCGAAGCGGACACCCTGCAATACACCCTCGGGGAAGGCCCCTGCCTGAGCACCTGGGCGGACCTCCAGCCCGTCCTTAATGCCGACATGCTGACGGACACGCGGTGGAAGGAATGGTCGGGCGCCGCGGCCGAGGCCGGCGTGCGGTCCTGTCGGCCTGACCCAACTCATACTCTCCATGCAGCGCATGCCCGCCTACCCGGAACAACGGCATCTGGAGGCCCGGCTGACAGCAGAACAGACCCGGACATGGCGATCGAGCGTGACACGCAGTTTCCTGAACGGCGCTGCCGCCGAACTCGCAAGCGTTCCCACCTGCCCATGCTGCGGAAGAACTGGCAACCCCCTCGACCCCTACCAGCCCACCGCTCGGCAACCTCCCGCTGGCAGTCGTCTCCAGCTCTGCCTACGGAGCCAAGTGGGACGCATGGCAGACCGAACTCGCCCACACCTCGACCGGGCATATCCACCGCGCACAGGCGACCGATTCCACAACATCCACCTACGACACCCAGACCTGGTCGTCGACGCCATCCACCAAATCATCACCGAAGTCCAACGGAGGAAAACACAGGTCCGTGCCGACCGTTGACCACGTTAGGCGCCGCAGTAAGAAACGTGAACGCGCCCGACGCTCCTTCCATATCTGCCTGACATGTGGTGGCACAACGATTCATGGTTCACAGCCTGTTCGCGCTTACCTGCACAGTTGCCCTACGAACCCTGCACAGCCTCTGGGAATGGGGTTGCAGTCGCGCAACAGCGCTTCCGCTTGTACTACCGGCGTGCCTACGGTCGAAGAAGGAAACAAAAGACGACGACATTGGAGGCCCCCCTTGATCGAAAACACCAGTGACACCAGTGGAACGGCAACCCGTCCCAGAGGCCGGTTGCTGCGCCCTGGGATGCTCCTGCTTGCAGGAGCGATGATGGTCACCGGCTGCGCCACGGGCGGCGAAGACAACTGGAATTCAACGGCCGTCGGTGACGACAAGAGCGTCGGCAGCATTGACCTGCGCAGCGTCCTACTCGTGGCTACCGATGAGGGCGAACCAGCACGACTCCTCGGGACCTTCGAGAACGATGGCGACCAACCAGTGAACGTGACTATCAGCGATACCGATGAAGAGACGACACTGACCATCCCAGCCCAAGGCAGCCTGCCCCTGGACACAGTCGACACCCGGCTAGGGACCGCCGGGGACGCACCTGGAGCACGAACAACTCTCACCGCGACGACCGACCTGGGAGAGGTTGAGCTCCTCGTACCCGTCGTCGACGGCACCCTCGACCCCTATAAGCCCTACCTACCCGACTAGGCCCCGGATCCTTCAGGGTGCACTGCCAGCGCTATGTAGCGCCAGGCACCGCGTTGTTTATTTGGCCCGTCGACTGAGCGGTGAGTCCCCGCTTTCGTGATGGTGACCTTCGTAGCCGGGCTATCCTTCATGCCCGCCGGGGTAGACGACCTTCTTTCCTCTGACCTTTCCCTTGGTTCGCTGTGAGGCCCGCCATCTCCGTTGAGCAGGATTCAGGGCTGGCGGGGCGGTTCGGGTATCAGACCCGGGTGCTTGCGTGCGCTGCGATCCAGTCGGTGACGGCGTCGATGGTGTCCGCGTCGGTGGGTTTGCGCACGAGTTTCTTGTAGCTGGCGAAGCTGGCGGGTTTCGGGTCCGACCGCAGAAGGTGCGTGAGGTTCGCCGGTCGCCGGACCTCGACGGGCCCGGGAACCTGCTCGCGGATGATCTCGAGGTCATCGGGATTCACCTGAAGGTCCTTGCCGCCGGTAATGGCCAGCACCGGGGCGGTGATATGCGGCAGCACCGTCGCAGGATCGAAATCGAGCAGTTCGCGCTGCCACCTGGCGTTGATGGTCCTTCCCTGCATCCGGAGGGTATCGGTGCTGCTGGTCCGCAGCTTCGCAACCGACTTCCGCTGCTGCTTGGTGATGTCGATGCGCGGCAGTTTGATGACAGCTCCGACGAACGGGGGCAGCGCCTGGGCAAGCTGTCTCGTCTGCCAGGACATCGTCTTCTCTCCGGTCGTACCGGGCGCCGCAAGGAGGACAACACCCGCAAGCTGGCTCTGGTCGGCGGCGAGAAGCTCCGCGATCATCGCTCCTTCACTGTGACCGACAAGGAACACCGGTAAATCCGTAGCATGCGCTGCCTTCTGCAACCATGCCAGCATCGCCGCGGCGTCTGCTGTGTTGTCCGAGATCCCGGCGTGCAGGTAGGAACCGGTGGAACGTCCCACTCCCCTCTTGTCGTACCGCAGGGAAGCGATCCCCCTGGCCGCGAATGCGTGTGCCAGATCACGGCTGACCCCCAGTGGGATCCTGCGGTGGTCCGCGTTCCGGTCGACCTCGCCGGAACCGGGCAGCAACAGCACCTGAGCAACGGGTTCCGTGGTGGCCGGCCGCACGTGTGTCCCCGACAACACCACATCACCGGAGCGAACGCAAACGTCGGTCTCGGCAAGGACAGCGTCGGGAGCCGCGGCCAGGATCTCCTCGGCCAATTCAGCTGCAGCACCGGTACCGATGACAAGGGTCGAGTACTTCCCACCACGAAGGGCTATCACGACCGCCGGCTGATTCTTCTTCGCCGCAACGAGGGTGCGTTGTCCGGCGGAGCGCCAGGTGCCGATGCGGGTCCGGCCCGGCAGGGCGAACCCCGGGGCCCGAAGACCCTTGGCCACCGAAAAGGGGGCATCGGTGACGGCAACGGATACAACCGCGGAGACCGGCACACTGAGATCCTGCACCAGACCGAGCGCCTTCTCCACCGACTCGAACCGTAGCCCCAGCCTTCCCCCGCTGACCGTCAGTTGTGCCACCGTTGATCCTCCTCATCGAAGCCGTCCGGGCCGCTCCGGCTACCTCAAAGATATTAGAACTGCGACCATTGTCAATAGTGATAAGGGTAGCTGGGTCAGGACGAGGGCATGACGATCGTAGCGATCAGTCGTCGCCGTCGACCTTCTGCCGGAGCGTTACCCGCGGCGCGTAAGAGTGCTTCGCGAGTCGTCGCGAGGAGGTCGGCCAATTCCTGATCCGAAAGCCAGAGGGCGGTCTGCCGGTAGCCCACGCCGTCCCGCACGAGGTCGACCTCTTCCGCTTCGTCGACGTAACGGTCGAAGCTTCCCATGAGGCCGGCTACGAAGGACGTGAAAGCCTGTTTGTGCTGCTCCGGGGTCATTGACGCGAGCTCCTCGGCCGAAAGCTCACTGGCCTCGAGGCGGAGGGCGTACGTCCGCTCGACCGCTCCACGGATCGGGCGCTCCCCTACCACCTCAAGGATCCCGGCTCCTGCCAGGGTGGCGATGTGTCGGTAGAGCGACGCGGTTGTCACCTCCGGCAGGCCCTCAGCGAGCTGCGCCGTGGTGAGTTGCCGACCGCCGAGCAGGCCCTGGATGATGCGCAGCCGCACCGGGTGAAGAACAATATCCGCCGTGCTCTTGGAACGAGTCATATCCCCATCATTCGCATATTCATGAATAATCACAAAACCAGCAGGCTTCGTATCTGTCCCCGCAGGCACGTGATGTCATACCAACACAAGGCACACTCTGGGGCTGGAGCCGGGTTTATCGGGGAAGCCGAGCCTGACCCGCCTCGGCTGTTTCATGCCGGGTCACGGGGCCGTGTGCACGGAACCACATGAACGCGCCGATGGCCCCGAGCAGGGCAGCCCCAAGAAGGCCCAGCGGGCCGGTGATCACCGACGTGGTGCCCGGGGCGAGGAGCAGCAGGATAACTGCCAATGCGTTGAACATGCCGTGGGCTGCGGCGACCGGCAGTAGGCTGCCGGTGCGCTCCCGGATCGCGGTGAGGACGAAGGACATGCCGGTGCAGAACGCCACCATGGCGACGATGCCCGCCACGGGGTAGCCGGGGTAGTTGTAGCCCTGCAGGATCACCGGTGCGTGCCACAGCCCCCAGGCAACACCGATCAGTAGGTTCGCCCGAACCGGGCCCAACGCCTTGACCTCGTCCCACATCAGGCCGCGCCAGCCGTACTCCTCCCCCATGGCGAATAGGCCGTTGATCGTCCAGCCGGCGACGATGGCACCCCACATCCCTGCCAGCAGCAGCACAATGGCCGGGGGTGGCGGGCCGGCAGCCTCCACCGCGGCTTCCCCGAGCAGTCCGGCGGCCCCCTTCACGAGTTCCGCTTGGGTGGTGGCGAGACCGCCGAACAGCGGAACGCCCAGAAGTTCACCTCCGATGAGAACAGCAACCAGGTAGAGGAGCACGAAGGCGAAAATCGCAGCCACCGGTGCGAGCAGGAAGGTGACTACTCCCCTGATGCCGCCCTGGGGAAAGCTGAAGCGGTCCCGTCGGATGCCCCGCTCGGCGATCAGCGCGGCAACGAAGGGAGAGGGCATATACAGCACGGCCATGACGATCACCCCCGGAAGGGAATCCAGTGGCGTGCCGGTGACGAAGAGGCCTGCGCCTACCAGCGCCGCCCACCCCAACGAGATAACGAGGAACAATCTCAACTTCCGCGACATGTGGCGATCTTCCTTTCGATCAACAGCGGATTCATACGGGCCAGGGATTCTCTCCAGAAGCACAGACACAGGCACGTCGCTGACGGTTGGTCAGTGCTGCGGGCGAGGCGGCGCAGTGGGCAAGGCAGTGCTGTGGGCGAGATCGTGCTGTGGTTCTCAGTAGGCGCTGGCGGCTGACGTTGCTGCCTGCGGCAGCAGTGTCGCTTCCTGGCCGCGGCGCTGCACCAGCGCGACGACTACGGCCGTCGCGGCGGTCGCGACGACGAAGATCCAGAACAGTGAGGTAGCGCCCCACAGCAGGTTCGTGGCAGCCCACCAGGTATTCATCGCGGCGTGGAACAGGGCCGCGATCAGGATGCTGCCCCGAGTCCGGTCGAAGATCCACGTCATGATCACGCTGATCGAGACGATCAGGACCACGAAGCCCAGGAACGGATACGTCTGCCTGGTACCCGCCACGAAGAACATTGGAATATGCCATGCCCCCCAGAGCAGCCCCAACACCACCCCCGCGACCAACGATCCGAACCGGGCGCGCAACCGTGGCAGGGCGAAACCACGCCAGCCGAGCTCCTCCGTGAGCAGATGCAGCAGCGTCTGGGTGAGCAGCAGCGGCACGATCGCGGACGCCGGCACCAACGCCCCGACGTCGTGGCTGCCACCGAGCGCGGCGTAGGTCACCATCGCGACCACGGCGGGGATGCCGGGGATCAGCAGCGCGGCGAGGTACCACTTGACGTGCACCCGCCACAGGATCATCCGCCGGAAAAGATCCTTCACACCCTTCGACCCTGCTGACAGTGCAGTGATCGTCAGAGCCGCAACAGTGACCGCCAGGTATGACAGGGGGTCCCCCGGCAGTCTCCAGTCGAGGAGACCGTTCTGGAAGGCCAGGGCCGTGGCCCAAATGGTCCATGACAGGACGTAGGTAAGGACGAAGAACGCCACAAGGGCTTTGCGGTCGGAGCGGAACATCGGTCGTTGTTCTCTTTCTGGAAGCAGGGACATGACCTTTCTTACAAATGAGAACATACACCTGAGCGGGCCGGCGCGCCATACACTTGCTGGTACTTTCTCAATCGTGAGAATAGAACATGACCTGATGCAACGACGTCGGCCGCGGGAGGGGCAATCATGGGTGAGTACACGACGGGTGGTGGACCTGACAGAACACTGGGCGGAGCACCTGGTGGAGCTCATGGGAGTGCTGATGAGGCCTGTGGGATCAGTGGAATGAGTGGAATGCGCAGTGCAGCCTATGACGGGGTGCTTCATGGCTGAGCGTGATCGGCCGTTCCCGCAAACCGTTGAAGGTGATCGCGGTGATCCGGCCAGGGCGGCAGGAAGCCGTTCGGGGATCACCAGCCGTCCGCTAAACCCGTCGCAGGTGCCGGGGAGTCCTTCGGCTATCGAACTGGGGGCGTTCCCGTCGCTCTTGGAAGTGCTCGCGGTGTACGTCGTCGCACTGACGGTCAGCGTTCTTGTTGGGATCTGGTTGGTGCCGGTTGCCCCGCTCCGGGTCCTCGTGTCGTGCGCCACGCACATTCCGATGCTTCTCATCCCGCTGCTCTGGTGTCGGATACGCCTGCGTCCCTTCCTGGGACCTGAGCAGCCTTCCCTTCTCGGCTGGCACCGGCAAGGTACGACCGTGTTCGTGGTGATAGCCGTCGTTCTGGTAACGCTGAACCTCGCCGACGAACTGCTCACCGCTTCCGCCGCTGCCCCTGAATGGGTTCGTGGGGGCGTCCTCTCGATCGCGCTGACGCTCGTGTTCCAAGGGGTCGTTGTGGGCCTCGCCGAGGAGATGCTCATCAGGGTCGGTGTTCACCTTCCGCTCAAACGACGTTGGGTCGACCGAGGTCCTGTGCCGTGGGCGCTCATCGTCGCCGCACTGGCCTTCGGGATCATGCACCTACCCAACATCCTCCTCGGACAGCCGCTGGGTCCCGCGATCGCCCAAGCCGGCGTAGCGACAGTACTCGGCCTGGTGATCGGCTACTACTTCCAGAAGACAGAGAACTACCTGGGCAGCGCGCTCCTCCACGGCGCGTTCAACACGGCGGGAGCAATCGGCATCCTGCTCGGCAATCACTGAAAGCAGCAGGCGCTGCTCGACGATTAGGGAGGCTGGGAATCTCTCGCGCCTCAGATCCCGGGTGTTATCGTCCATCTATGGCCACACCTCCACCACATTTCAGTCAGCCCGCCCTTGTGGTGATCGACGTGCAGCGAGGGTTCGACGACGCCGCCTTTTGGGGCGAACGGGACAATCCTGCGTGTGAGGACAACATCGCTGCGCTCCTGAGGGAATGGCGTAACCACAACTGGCCGGTGGTCTTCGTTCAGCACGAATCCAAGAATCCGGACTCACCGCTCTCACCCTCACAGCGCGGGCACGCTTTCAAGGACATGCTCACCGGCGAGCCCGACCTGCTGGTACGCAAAAGCGTCAACTCAAGCTTCTACGGAACCCCGGACCTGCACCACTGGCTGCAAAGCCAGGACATCACCCAGGTCGTCATCTGCGGCATCACAACCAACCATTGCTGCGAAACCACCGCCCGCATGGCCGGCAACCTGGGCTACGACACCTACTTCGCCATCGACGCCACGCACACCTTCGACCGAAACACTCCGAACGGCACCCGGGTTCCTGCCGAAACGCTTTCAGTCATAACCGCCACCAACCTCCACGAAGAGTTCGCCACAGTGCTGACCACCGCGGCTCTCCTGAATCAGTAAGCCACCCTCACCCCGCATCATCCCCGCCAGTCCAAGCGCTCACGCCCGAGACATCAGCATTGGCATCCTCATGGGAACCGGGACGCCTGCTACCTCCACCCTTTGCTTCCTGGCGTAACCCGTGGCCCTCCGCGCTTTGCCCTCTGGGCTAACCGACGCGATCAGGGCCGTAGGTTCAGGTGACCCACCACTGACATTCCGGATACTGGCACGCAATGAAAATCAGGATTCTTGTGATGGTGCGGCGGGGAACAGTGTTCTCGACCGACGCCTTCCGTCTGGTCCACATCATGATCGGTGCCATCGCAGCCGCTTCCCTATTGACCTTCGGGCTCCGCACCGAGCTTGACGAGGTGATCTGATGCCGATCGGCGTACGCATCGATGTGGAACTTGCCCGGCGAAAAATGAGCGTCGGCGAGTTCGCCGACCGGATCAGCCTTACGCCCGCGAACGTCGCCGTCCTGAAAAACGGACGAGCTTAGGCGGTCCGTTTCGGCACTCTGGAAGCCATGTGCAAGGTGCTCGACTGCCAACCAGGAGACCTGGAATGGGTCGATGAGGTCAACGAACCAGGCCTCCCGCGAACCACCTCTGACCCGAGCACCAGCACCAGCACCAGGGCAGAAAGACACTCATGATCGACCTCCGCACGTTCATGAAACAACTCAGTGACGTGCCTGCCGCCGATTCCCCCGCTCCGACGTCGGACCCGCGAAGATTGAGGCCTTATTTGGGGACGAATGGGGCCAGCACCCGTCATCTCGCTGCATCTCGATGAAACTGAGCCGATACGGCAACCCGTTCACGACCATATGAAAGGTCTGAGATGAGAAGACTGGTACCGACACTGCTGATAGCGGTCGGGGTAGTGCTCATGGTCGCGCAGATCCGTGCAGAAAGTGAACCCGGAGCAATAAAACTGGCATTGATCGGACGTGGTCTCGGTGCACTCCTCATCACACGCGCTGGAGACCGCCGGAATCGCAATCAACCCCGTAGACAACGTACCTCTGGCACGTAGTCGTCCCGGGATAGGACAACGCACCTGGCTGGAATGGCCTGCTGCCATTCCAGCCACCAAAGCTGCAGCCCTGGACCTACCCGAAGAATTGGTTGCGAGACATCGCCAGGCATCGTTTCCGCTGGGACACGATCACCGGCTCGAGCGACCCGTCCTGGTCCCGAGCACCTCGATTGCTGACAGGACCGATTTCGGTCAGTGCGGTCTTCACCCGGTTTCGTTGCGCATGTTCGCCGCGCTCGGCGTCTGCCTGCGCTCGTACACGAGGTGCTCCGTCAGCTTTGCCTCAAGCGCGGCCTCGAGGACATTTTTCGCCAGCTGGCTCAGCAGCCCGCCAGGGCCGACCAAACTCACGCCCTGCTCTTTGGCCTGGGCGTGAGTTCGGTCGGCGACTTTCCCTGCTGAAAGCAGGCCCTGCTACATGTAGGCGGTGCTGCACAACCCCGTTATCAGGGGCGGTGGACGATTGCGTCGGTTATGGGAGCGATGGTCGTTGATGCGGCACCGTTTCTATGCGTTCCTGGCGGCAGTAGCGTGGGCAGGGGTGCTGCTGTCAGCGCTTCGCCTCGAGGTGGCAGCGACGCTGATAAGCGCAGTTCCGAGGTTGATCACGGTTTCCAGGTAGGCCGGGTGTGCCCACCTCGATGTCGACTCAAGCACGATGGTCAGCGGAAGGACGATGATGGGCGAGGCCAGCAGCCACCCCGAAAGCTGCATCCGATGATGTTTGAGCAGCAGCAGCCCCAGTGGGATGGAGACGATGAAGGAACCCAGGAAGGGTACGAAGACCGCCGTCAACATCCATGTCGGGGCATCCGTGTCGAGATGGGGTGCGAACAGTCCGGCGAAACTGAAGAACAGTCCGAGGATTACGTAGCAGCCTGCCAGGATATTCCGTAGCCACGGCAGTGCTCTGCTGTCCTGGGCGATCTGGCGTCGGTACGTCATCAGCACCGCGGCAAGCAGCAGATACGCGATTCCGTGAAGTAGGTTGACGGCCCGGAGCATCAGCTCGGATGCACTTTCAGGATCCCATGGTGCCGCTCCGGATGGTGTGAGCGCATTGAGCGCCGCGTCCGACAATGCGAGGGCGGACAGTGCCGCTGCAGCGGAGACGGCAGCGACTGGAAGCAGTTTCATGATCAGCTCCTTATTGCACGGCGGTGGGTCCGCCTGCTGCCTCCCAGCCTGCTCTGGTGAGACTGCTGGGACATCGTCCGCGGCACACCCGCAGCATCCACCTCAAGTAGGTTTTCGTTCCTACCCGGGGTGGAGCCCTGACCTCCTTCAGGTCGGCGCCACCGCCGGGCTGAAGGGCTACGCTCAGACGATGAGGCTAGTTCGGCCCAGGGCAAGCGAATGGACCGCCGCCCTGACGTGCGGAGCGTGGATGGCGGTGTGGCTCCTTCAGATCGCTCCCTGGGGATTGGTTCTGGCCGCCGCGACCTCCGCAGGGATGCTGTTCATCTGCCGGTTCACCATACTGTCCGTGCTGGCGGTGGCGGCCCTGCAATTGGCGGGCGGCTTGGTGTACTCCAACGCTGACACTCCGGCATTCTTGGCCCCCCTCCTTGCTGCGTCCTATTTCTTGGCTCGATACGTCAATCTGGCACGCGGCCTGCTGGTGGGTGCCGTCCTTCTCTACTGCTCGATGGTGAGTTCGGTTGAGGATTTTGAGACGGCGATCTTCGGGTCCATCCTGTTCTGCGGACCGTTTGCCTTTGGTCGCGTGGTTCGCCGACGCGCATTAGCAGCCGAACATGCGCGGACAGCAGCGGCATCATTGGCGGGAGTGGATGCCGCCGCTGCGGCCGAACAGGCCATTGCGGACGAACGCGGACGTTTGGGAGGGCAGGCGCTGTCCGTCATCCGGTCTTCGGTGGAGCAGATGAACGAGGATGCTGCCGCCGCGGCCCAGAACCTGGATCCTGTCCTGATCGGACGCATCTCGGACCGGGGCCGTGCCGCAGTCACGGAACTGAGGTCGCTTCTTGGGCTGCTGAGGACAAGCCCGGATGCGCCGCCGGCCCCGCAGCAGGACCAGCGGCAGAAAGCCTGGCTCGTAGATGCCGCGACGGCGGCCGGGGTCGGTCTTCTGTCCCTTCTGGAAGCCGTTCTCGCAGGAGCACCGCCGGGCAACATGCCGGCGTGGATCCTTCCCGCGCTCCTTCCCTTGCCACTGGCATTCCGAAGGCGCAACCCCATGGCGGCATGCCTCGCCGTCGCAGCGCTCATCGCCATAAGCCCTGTCCTCGGACTGCCCTTCCTCTACGGTTTTACGCTGGGTCCGATGATCACCTTCACCGTATTGGCGTGGTCCGTCGCGACCGCCCGGCAGTGGGCAGGCTGGATGGGCCTGGCCCTCCTCGGCGCCGTCGTCATCTGGCGGTTCTACCTCATCCAGCCGGGCGCCGTCCCCCTGGCCATTGCCATGTTCCTCATGCCCGCCCTGGCAGGACAAGAATGGCGTACCCGGGACCGGGATCGCCGCGCCGCCGAGGCTCAAGGCAGCGCCCTGGCCTCGGATCTGTACGACCACATAGACCGAGGCATCCGCTCGGAGCGGCTGCGCATAGCGCGGGAGCTACACGACGTCACCAGCAATGCGGTGGGTGTGATGGTCCTGCAGGCGTCGGCCGCTCAGACCCTCCATGAAAGGAATCCGCAGGGTGCGAGGAACGCCTTGGCAAATGTGGAGTCCGCCGGCGATCACGCGTTGACGGAACTTGCCGAGCTGTTCCGAGTGCTGGACACCGGTGTCATTGGTTCCCCGGCACTGGCGGCCCCTGCGGGGGAAACCCTCCAGGAACTAATCACCCGGATGCGTACAGCCGGCCTGAATGTCGACCTCGTCAGCGATCCCTTAGCCGTGCCTGCTGGATTGTCACGAACCATCTACCGCACCATCCAGGAAGCTCTCACCAACGTAGCCCGCCATGCCCCGGGAGCCAGGGCATCAGTCAACGTCAGCAACCATGGAGCCGGCATCGTCATCACCGTGACCAACGACCTGCCCCGACCGGTGGCAGCAGCCGACAGCGCCGGCTTCGGTCTGGCCGGCATTCGTGAACGCGTGGACAGTCTGGGTGGCACACTGACGATCAACAGCTCCGGCGGGTCCTTCACCGTCACGGCCTACTTTCCTATCCCGGATGCGACGCTGTCATGATCCGCGTCGTGGTTGCCGACGACCAGGCCCTGATCCGGGGCGGGCTTCGAGCCATCCTGCTCGCGGAACCGGACATCGACGTCGTGGGTGAGGCAGCAGACGGCGAAGGCGCGGCAAGGTTGGCAGGAACCGAAGCTGCCGACGTCGTCCTCATGGATATCCAGATGCCCGGTACCGACGGCATCGAAGGGGTGCGTCGAGTTGCAGCGGCACGCCCCCAGGCCAAGGTGCTGATTCTGACGATGTTCGACCTTGATGAGTATGTCTTTGCGGCGCTACAGGCCGGAGCCAGTGGATTCCTGCTCAAAACCACCCCTCCGGATACGCTGGCAGCAGCGATCCGCGCATGCCACGTCGGAGAGCTCATTTTCGCCCCGACCGTCACAAGGCGCCTGATCGACGCCTATGTGCATCGCCCACCGGCTCCCGCCGGTATCCCGCCGGTGCTGCGCGTCCTGACGGACAGGGAACTGGATGTCTTCGAGGCCATTGCTCTCGGCCTGACGAACTCTGAAATCGCCGCGAAGCTGTATATGGGTGAGGCCACCGTGAAATCCCACGTGACCCGGATCCTGGCCAAACTGGGTCTCCGTGACCGTGTTCATGCCGTCCTGCTCGCCTATGAATGCGGGTTCATCGGCCGCTGAATCAGGGCAGCGAATTACTCCCCTGCGGCAATCCCACTACGTCTGGCCGCCATGCGGCGGCCGGGAGATGGTTCGCTCGGCCAGTCGGTCGCGCTCGAGCTTGGCGAAGCAACACCTCGAAAGGAGTGGCGGGACCCGTGGGAGCACCATGACCTACCGCCACATTGCCACGCCCTTGTGCTGGCGACTCTTCGCGGCCCGCCTAGGCCCTTCAGAGCGGCGCGAATCTTCCCAGTGCAGGACGGATGGTGATCTCGATTGGTCAACACGCCGTCCGTGCGCTTTCTCGGCGGTTGAGGGGCCGAGTATTCCCGATTGCCAGACGACTTTCGCGCGGGATGGAAGTTACCACGGGTCACGCATGCGGCGGCTTGGGTATCGGCGAAGTCCCAAGGGTCGAGCGTTGATCAACGAGTCGCTGGCCACTGTCTAAAGACGTTCATCGGCTGCCTTCGGTTCCAGGGACCGGCCCACGTCGACCACGGGCCGGAAGGGCGCGGAACACGCGAGGGACAACACCGCGAGCAGCGCATAAAAGTGCAGGGCGACCAAAGCCCCGCGGGGTGTCCCGACGGCAAGGGCGCTGCCGCCGGCAAGCGGGGCCATGACCGCCCACAAGGGGATGATGGAAAGGGCAAGGAGGCCGCATGCGGCGCGGGTCCAGACGCGTCCACGCCCGCTCAATGCGTAGCCGCCCGCCAACCCGATGAGCGGCACCATGATCGCCCCGCCGCCGATCCCAGTGGTGACCAACGCTGCCAGTGCTCCCGGCAT
Source organism: Arthrobacter burdickii (assembly GCF_030433645.1). Lineage (NCBI taxonomy): Bacteria > Bacillati > Actinomycetota > Actinomycetes > Micrococcales > Micrococcaceae > Arthrobacter > Arthrobacter burdickii. Next base: position 2,503,796 of record NZ_JAROCG010000001.1, on the reverse strand, counting down.
CGCCAGGGGCGCCACGATGAACAGCAGCGGCGTCAGCGCCAGCCAGCGCCATCCCCGACGGCCACCAGTTTGCCGTAGATGTTCTGCCCAACCCAGCAGCGCACCCACCGCCACACCGGGGCCGAGGACGCCCGCCAGGGTTCCCACCCACGTGACATCCGATTCAGCACCGGCTACCTCTCCCATATACTCGCGGAGTCCTGCCGCCCAGGCCAGGCCACAAACGGCACCGATCTGGATAAGTCTCACCGTTGCCTCACTTTCCTGATCCCTCTGGTGTCCGCGGTACGGAGAAATACACCCGCAGGATCAAGGGTAAGAACCGCTTCGCACCCTTCCAAGTGCCGGCCCGGAGGAAGCCGCGGCCACGGATCAGTTCAACCCGTGTGATCCTTATCGGCATACCAGGGAATACCATCGCAGAGCCGTTCTTGTGTTGCCGGGCTTGCTGCATCCTGGATGCACCACAGCGGATTACCGACAACACCGGCTCGACCACCGACTGACCGAACGTGAAGATGGCCGGTTGGTCGAGCATCCTCCACCGGGCGATGAGCAGCCCTAACCACGAGCAGCCCTAACGCGCTGAACTAGTGACGAGTGCGCGACCGGGAGTGGCGGCTCAGGAGATCGTTGAGCGCCAGCGTGGCGACGATGATCGATACGGCGACGCACACCACCCCGACTCCGATCACTCACGCCGGTGCCGGCGCCATCCGCCCCGACATTTTGAAGACCGCTGTCCAGCCGCCTCGAGTTACACCTTCGCGCCCGTCGACCCTCCGCAGGTGGCACCCTTGACAGGCGTACGCCGTACACCTAGCCTTCGAGACAGAAGGTGTACGCCGTATACCTCTGTCCTAGGGAATCATCATGAACCTATCCAGACCTGCCGCCGTCGTAGCTGGAGTGTTCTTCCTCCTCACCGAAGTGGGCGCGATCACCGGGCGAGCCCTCTACAGTCCGATCCTGGAAGGCACCGATTACATCACCGGCGCCGGCGCGGACAATTCAATCCTTCTGGGCGGGCTCTTCGAGCTGCTTCTGGTGATCGCCGCCGTCGGCACCGCTGTCACGCTGTACCCGATCATCAAGCGACAGAATGAAGGGGTCGCTCTTGCCTTCGTCGCGGCCCGCGTGCTGGAAGCAGCAGTTCTTCTCGTCGGAATCCTCAGCCTGTTGTCGATCGTCACACTTCGACAGCAATTCGACGGCGTCGCAGACACAGACCTGACGGCGCTTTCCACTATCGGCTCCGCACTGGCGGCCCTGCACAGCTGGACATTCCTGTTCGGACCGAACTTCGCCCTGGGTGCCGCTTCGCTGCTCCTGGCCTACCTGATGTATTCATCGGGTCTGGTGCCCCGCGCGATCGCCGTGCTCGGGCTGGTCGGCGGGACGCTGATCTCCCTTTCCGCGCTCGCAGTGATGTTCGGCGCCTATGAGCAGACGTCCACCATCGGCCTCCTCGTCGCGCTTCCAGTCTTCACCTGGGAGCTCTCCCTGGCGGTGTGGCTCATCGCCAAGGGCTTCCGCCCGGTAAGCATCCTCACCACGCAGTCAACCCTGACCGACGTGGCTGCGGCTGTGCGATAAAGGCAGCTCAACCCAACACCCTGAGGCGCGGTCACCGCCGTCATCTATCTGGCACGGGAGCCCACCAGGAACCTCGTGGGCTCCCGTCCGGCTTCGTCGCCGCTTTCCGTATGGACCCAGCGACCTCATGGTCATCGGATCGATAATGGACATCGCTTCCCCCTCGTTGTCGAACGCCTCATCCGGGTCCCGGTCACGATCGTGCTGGTACTGACCCTCTGGGGCGCGGCCAGGCTCGACGCGGCGTACCCCATCCCCGATCAGCAGCACCGCGCCGCACCACACCTGAAGAAGGCCCGCATATTTTCAACGGCACCTCCGCACCGCTCATGTGCGGCTTGCACCTGAGATAAGCGCAGTAAAGTGTACGCTGTACTCCCGTCGATGAGCTCGGACGGAGAAGGGAAAGGTGTAGGACGTGACCCAGAACCTTGAAGTGGACCGGCGCGTCCGCCTCAACAGGGACCGTGTCCTGCAGGCCGCCGTCTTCCTGGCCGACGAGACCGGCATTGACTCACTGAGCATGCGCAGGCTCGCCCAGGAGCTTCAGGTAGTGCCGATGGCCCTGTACAAGCACGTCTCCAAAAAGGAAGAACTCCTCGACGGCATGGTGGAAACCATCATCGCCGAAATCGACCCTTCAGCGGGAGGATCCGACTGGAAAAGCGAAGTCCGGCAGCGGGTGCTCTCAGCACGCCGCGCGTTGCAGCGGCACCCATGGGCGCGCCAGGTCATTGAGTCGCGCACCACCAGAACCCCTGCTGTGTTGGCCTATTGGGATTCCTTCACCGGCATGTTCCTGGCTGGTGGTCTCTCCGTCGATCTCACCCACCACGTCATGCATGCCATGGGCGGCCGCATGTGGGGTTTCACGCAGGAGCTGTTCGACGACCCCGCCGCGGCCGCCGGACAGAGTGCGGTGCCGTCGGCCGCCCAGGCGGTGATGCTGCAGCAGATGACCGACCTGTACCCCAACATCGCTGCCATTGCCGCCTCCAGCGCCCATGACGGCGCCTCGGTAGTGGGGCAGGGCTGCGACGATCAGTTCGAGTTCGAGTTCGCTCTCGACTTGCTCTTGGACGGATTTGAACGACTGCACCGGCAGGGCTGGAGCTCAAAGCCCGGAAAGCCGAGTGGCGGACGGCAGGACTGAATTCTCCCGATGCCCCGGCAGCACTCTCGGCGCTGGCGGCGGTGCCGGCATTGACCCTCACCCGCCAGGTATTCGCGTTTCCCCTCAGAATGCGCGGATGGCATCCGGGTGGCGTTCTCTCCGGGCCAGACCTCGAATCACCGACAGAGCTCCGTGCCGACGTGCGGCTACTTGAACCAGGACGATGGCAACCTCGTCATAGGCGTCCTGCGGACAGTCTTTGCTGTTCTCCTGGCCCACGCTGACCGCAAGGTCATCGAGGTGTACCACCAGTTCCACCAGGCGCGTCCGCAGGTATTCCTCGACCGTGATCACAACACCCTGCAGGACTTCGACCCGTCGACCCAGGGTCGATCCATCAAGACGTTCTTGCAGCGCCAGTCTCGCTCGTCCGACCTCCCGTGCAAGGGCCGACGCCCCGGCGCTGGAGGTATCCAGGGATCGGGCACGGACACTCCGGTGGAACCCGCTGTCGACCGGATCATGATCACCCAGCACTGCAGTGATGTAGCCCGCGGCATCAGTGGCTTCGGTTGCGTCGGGCGGTGCGGGGGCATCGAGGTACCGCTCCACCGTCAGCACGCCCCGTGCCAGGTGCCCGGCCAGACCCGCCACGGTATAGCCCTCGAGTGCACTCTGGTCCTCCCAATGATCAGCAACAGGCTTGCTGTCGAGAACGACTTCGACCTGCTGGGCCGCTCCCAAGAAGGCGGTAAGAATTCCGGTCGATGCATTCCGCATCTATCAACTCCCGTCCGGCTGCGCCTCGTTGCTGTCCGTGGCTACTGTCCCCCTGTTGGGACCGGGTGGCAAGATGCACTCGCCCGCCTGCGTGGGCCGACGGAGGCCCTACTCCCCCGCCGGCCCGAGGTCGGTCGGCAACGTCAGGAAGGAGAGCATTCCGACGGCGTACGAATCCGTTCCTGATGCGCTTCCTCCCGGCGTGACAACAGCCCACTCGGCGTCTCGTACCGGTGGACGCCGTTCACAACCACCAAGCAGGTCTGGTTGCTGAGCAGCCCGATCGGATCCTCCGACAAGGGGTCCGCCTCCAGCACCGCGAAGTCCGCAAGGAAGCCGGGCTCTATGCTGCCCTCCTGACGCTCCGCCCTGCAGGAATAGGCCGCATCCCTGGTGGCGTGATGTAGGGCCGACTCCAGGTCGAGCGCGTATCGGGGAAGATTCGCCGGCAGGGACTGATCCAGCGCGGACTTGCGGGTTGCTGCGACATACATGTTGGGGAGCGGCTCGTGGGGGGCGGTCGGCGCATCGGTGCTCAGCGCCAGAGTAGCCCCGGCGGCGATGAATTCCACCCACGGGTAGGCGCGGTCTGTCCGGTCATCTCCCAGCATGGCCTGCCAGTTGTGCTGGATGGCGGGGTCGGCATGGACGGGTTGCATCGAGGCGACGACGCCGAGCCGGGCCAGCCGGACCACGTTCTCGGGTGTGACGGTCTCCAGGTGTTCTATCCGGTGGCGCCGGTCGCGGGGCCCGTTGATCGCATAGGCCGCTTCCAGTGCGTCGAGTGCAATATCCGAGGCCTCGTCGCCGATGGCGTGGATGGCGATCTGGAGTCCGGCCGCATCTGCTGCCGCGACGACGGGGATCAGGGCCTCGCGATCCCAGATAGGGTCGCCGTTCGTTCCATCGAAGTACGGTTCCTTCATCGCTGCGGTGCAGCTGTCGATGACCCCGTCGAGAACCAGTTTGATGCCTGCCATCTTCAGGGTCGGCGAGTCCACCTGAGCGGCCAGCTCGACGGCACGGTGCACCTGCTGGAGGTTCTCCTCGACGGTGGGTCGGCGGTGGACGAACCAGTGTCCTTTGATCCGGAGGGGCAGCTCTCCCCCGTGTCGGATTTCTGCGCGAAGGAAAGCCTGGAGGTCGTTGTCCTCCACGGCCATGTCGACGACGCTGGTGACTCCGCTGGCAAGATAGTGGCTGATCGCGCTCTCGAGCCAGGAATCCCGGTCGGTGTCGGTGGCCTGCCGGGCCAGCGCGGGCCAGACGATCTGTTGCGCCGCGGTCTCGAGAAGCATCCCTGTCGCTTCTCCGGTCTCGGGGTCCCGCGTGATGGATCCTCCATGGGGATCCTCGGTGTCAGCGGTGATGCCGAGCTCTGCCAGTGCTGCCGAGTTCACCCACACCGAATGCAGGTCGTTGGCGTCAAGGTAGACGGGGACGTCCTCGACGGCGGCGTCGAGCATCGCCCGGTCGGGAGCGGTGCCGTCCAGGGCGCTGTAGAGCCAGCCGCCGCCCAGAATGCGTGGGGCCCCGGGGTTCCGGCGTCGCGCGTCCTTCACCGCTTCCTGTATCTCCGCCAGCGACGAGGCTCCGCGGAGCTGCACTTTCTGCAGGGACTGTCCGAGCATGAGCAGGTGGGTGTGCGCGTCGACGAATCCTGGCAGGACAAAGCGGCCGCCGAGGTCGACCTCACGCGTTCTCGCCGTGTCGGCCCGGTCAGTGCCCTGATGGCCGGCGTCATCATGACGGACGGCATGGATCCTGGTGCCGTCGACGAGGATGGAGCCTTTGATCACTCCCCGAGGAGTAAGGATGGACGCGTTGGTATAGGCGGTCTGCTGAAGTGGCACGAGAATCCGTTCTATTGTCAGGCGATGGCTGCGTGGGGGAAATCGGTCTCCGGCGTCGCGTCCGGCACGGGACGTTTTTCCCTGCGCAGGGACTCGCGCGAGACGACTACCAGGGGACCCAGGACCAGCAGGGTGATGCAGCCGAGAATGATGCCCAGGGCCGGGTAGCCCAGAGCCGAGGAGACCGCGGTGCCGAAGAGGGGTGCGAAGGAGGAACCGACCAGGTAGACCCCGAGGATGGGAGCCGACCAGCGGCCTGTTGGATCCAGCGCGGCGGCGATAGCGATGACATAGAGGAACGCCACCATGTAGACGGTGTTCCAGATGATGATCACCACCAGGTACAGCTGGGGATCGGTGATGAATCCGGACGCGATCTTCAGCGCCGCACCGATGAGGAGAGCTACTGCGAGCGGGACCGTCCGCCCGAGTCGTTTGCCTGCAACTCCCACCAGTGCGGAAGCCAGGAGCCCACCCAGGGTCGAAAGGCTCAGTACCAGGCCCATTCCTGCTTCATCGAGCCCGGCTTGCTCTGCCCCCATCACTGCTGCGACGGCCCAGAGCGAGTCCTCGCCCAGTGCCCACATAGCGAAACAGGCAAGGAGCACGACGCCGGCGATGGTCACGCTTCGTGGGCTGTCGACGGGAGACGCCGAGCGGCCGATGCTGCCGTGCGGTGTGGCGGCCGGACGATCCGGCAGCCACCCCGTGGTCACGAGCGCCGCAAGCGCCAGGCATGCCAGGATGCCGAAAGCGCTCGCCATGCCCAGGCCGACGACGGGGATGATGAACAGCACGACGGCGACAATGGCCCTGTTGGCGAATCCGCTGATACCCGATGCACGGTCAGGATCACGCAACGCAGCAAGGGCGGCTCCGCCTGCAGCGACTGCGCCGCCACCGCCGATGCCGCCGACGATGATCCCGGCCGCGGCGATCGTAGGCTCGGCGACCAGGGCGGCCGCACCGAACCCCAGGGCCGTGAGTGCCAGACCCGCCCGCGCGACTACATAGCGGCCGCCGAGGGCGGTCCAACGGGAGGTAGCCAGGCAGGCAAGGGCGGACAGGAGCAGGCAGGCCGTCATGAGTGTGCCCGCTCCGGTCGGGGTGAACCCCAGGTCGGCCAGCGCGACGATCATGACGGGGACCAGATTCGCGGTCATGAATCCTACGACCGTGATCCCGAAGGTGGAGATGGCCCGGGAGGCCGTCAGTGGAACCCTGACGGTGGCGTCGGGTTGTGCAGGCGTTCTTCCCACGGCGTGCTCCATTCATTGAGAGTGTGATGGCCGCCACTCCAAATGAACGGCGTTCATTTAGTATCGGGGCGAGGGGCCCCCCGAGCAATAGTTTTTGAAAGCCTTTCAGTTAACTTTGTGTTTCACCCGTGTTGCGATGCCGGCGATCAGTGCCTCGAGGCCGAACTCGAAGGCGCGCTCGACCCGCTCCGGCGCCGACGGGCTGGATCGGACCGCCCTCGTCAGGGCCGGGTACTTCTCGGGTTCCGGCCCCCAGACCTCCTCGGGGGCAGTGAAGTCGAGTGCCGCACCCAGGGCGAAGTAGTCGACCAGCGAGAGGGCCGGAGCGACGTCGGCGGCGTCGAGGCCGGACCGTTCCAGGGCGAGCGTCAGATCCTCGTACATGGCGATCACCTCGGCCGCCCTCACCGTTTGGGTCACCAGCAGGGGTACCAGTCTGGGGTGCGGAGCGAAGCAGTCGCGATACCCGCGGATGAGCATGCGCAGCGCCTCGTCCCACGGGGCGTCAGTGGTCGACGGCGTGGGATTCGAGGTGAAGAGGTGGGCGCGGAGGAGTTCCACGATGTGTTCGCGGCTGGAGATCCGGTTGTAGAGCGAGGACTGACTGACGCCGAGCTCGCGGGCGATCCTGGGGAAGCTGAAGTCGCCCGTCTCGTCGACGAGCTTCAGTGCTGCCTCGACGATCAGTTCGACGGACAGGAGGGTGGATCGGGGGCGCGGCATTGACGGTCTCCTTTTAGGCCCAAAGTAGCAGCCGGACAACCGGCGGCAGAGCGGTCGCGCCTGGAACGGCCGCAGGGGCAACCGCACCGCATGCGGAAGTCCATGGCTGCGCACACTCACCGGACAGCCGTCGCGCGGCTACGCTCTCGCCATGGACCAACAGCTGCACTTCATCACCGTCGCCACGCGGGACCTCGATGCGGGACGGTCGTTCTACCGGACGCTGGGCTGGACGCCGGCACTGGATGTTCCGGGCGAGATCATCTTCTACCAGGTGGCACCCGGCCTGCTGCTGGGGCTGTTCCTCGATGACAAGTTCGCCCAGGACGCCGGACTCGATGCCAGACCCGCGCCGTCCGGGGTGACGCTGTCCCACAACGTCGGCAGTCCTGCCGACGTTGACCAGCTCGTCTCGGCGATGGCGGCTGCGGGCGCGACCATCTTGCAGGAGCCCCGGGACGGCGCTTTCGGGGGCATCTTCCACGCACTCGTGCGCGATCCGAACGGCATCGTCTGGGAGATCGCCCACAATCCGGGCTGGCATATCGGTGAGGACGGCACGGTGGACATCGGCTGACGCGGAGTTCACGGCATGGAACGGCCGCTCCGACGACGGGTCACATCGCTTCTCATTGGTCCCACCGCTCCGTTCTCCGCCTATAGTCGTTCCAGCTTCAAGAGATGCGGTCGCAAAGCTCCGACTGGACCGCGCACCAACCCCATGTTCCTGGGTGGTTCGGATGACGAAGCGGCCTTCGCCTCGGCATGACAGTGCTGGTCCGGCGTGGGCAAGAGCACGTCGAAAGGCTTATCCCGTGAGCTGTACCGCCCACCGCACCGTTCCCTAGCAGGCACCTGCCGGACGACGCCGATCCTGCTGTCGCTGTCCGGTCCTCTTCCGCACCGTGTGCCGGCCGTGCCAGGACTCACGCAACGACGTACTGGTCATGAGGCGTCCGGCTCCACGGTCGGCGACGCTTTCGACGCGCACAGGCGCCAGGACATTCTGTGCTTCCTACTCCCCGGTTTTCCCGCCTTCCGAAAGGACCAGGTCCACGCATGACACGTCAGATCGCCTTCAACCTCTTCGAGATGAACTGCGTGGGCCACATCTCCCACGGCCTCTGGGTCCACCCCGAGAACAACCGGCACCGCTTCAACGATCTCGACTTCTGGACGGAGACTGCGAGGATGCTCGAGGCAGGGCTCTTCGACAGCGTGTTCCTCGCCGACGTGATCGGCACCTACGACGGCTACCGCAACGGCCCCGAGACGGCCCTCCGGGAAGCCGTCCAGATCCCGAGCAACGACCCCCTGCTGGTCATCCCGGCGATGGCTGCGGTCACCAGGCATCTCGGCTTCGCCGCAACCTTCTCCACCACCTACGAGCCGCCGTTCGCCTTCGCCCGCAGGGCCTCGACGCTGGACCACCTCACCAAGGGCCGGTTCGGCTGGAACATCGTCACGTCGTACCTCCCCAACGCGGCCCGCAACTTCGGACTGGCCGACGAAGTGGAGCACGACCAGCGCTACGCCATCGCCGACGAGTACCTCGATGTGCTGTACAAGCTGTGGGAAGGGTCCTGGGACGACGACGCGGTGATCGAGGACCGTGATCGGCGGGTCTATACCGACCCGTCCAAGGTCCGCTACATCAACCACCGTGGCCCGAACTTCTCCGTCGCCGGTCCCCACCTCAGCGCACCGTCCCTCCAGCGCACGCCGGTCCTGTTCCAGGCCGGCAGTTCGACGGCGGGGAAGGCGTTCGCGGCCAAGCACGCCGAGGGCGTCTTCGTCGGCGGACGCGACGCGGCGGCGTACCGCGAGAACGTCCAGGACCTGCGCAGGCTGGCAGTCCAGAACGGCCGGGAAGCCGGCCACATCAAGGCTTTCGCCGGGGCCGTCGTCATCGTCGGCAGGACCCACAAGGAGGCACAGCGCAAGGCGGAGGAGTACCGGCGACTCTCCAGTGCCGAGGGCTACCTCGCGCACGCCGGTGGTGACGGCATCGACCTCGCTGCCTACCGGCCGGACGAGGTCATCGACGACATCCTCGCGCGGGAAGACCGCCCCGGCTGGGACAAGCAGCCCAGCAACCGGCACCATCGGCCGGGGACGACGGTCGGGCAGGCACTGGAAAGCATCACGAGGTTCGACCGCGGTCCCTTCGTCGCCATCGGCACTCCCGGCGAGGTCGCCGACGAGATCGAGCGGTGGGTCGAGGGCACGGACCTCGACGGATTCAACCTACGGCAGTTCCTCACGCCCGGCACCGCCGAGGACTTCATCGAACTCGTCATCCCCGAACTCCAGCGACGAGGCCTGTACCGGACGTCCTATGAGGAGTCGACCCTCCGCGAGCGCCTGTTCGGCCCGGGGAACACGAGGCTGTTCGACCAGCACCCCGGTGCGCGGTACCGCAACGGCGCCCACCTCGGTCCGGGGGCCGGCACCCTCGATGCCAGCGGCGTCGAGCCCGCGACCCCCTCCTTCGCCTAGGTGGAATGTCCACCCCGACGACCTGTCCGAGACACCTCCGGCCGTTTCCGTCCTCGGGAGGACTGTCGGCCGGAGTGAACCGGTGCCGGGGGCTATCGAGGCGAACTGGAGTGCTACGACCGGATACCGTGGGGGCATGACGCCCGGCTTCCGGTACGACGTGGAGATCCTGCACCTGCTCGTGTCGGGGGCGCACGCCTACTTCGGTCGGGCGCGGGATGGTGCGGCGGACGTCGTGACCACGGACGCCGACAGCGTCGAGGTCGTCGCGGGCAAGGGAATCGTGGGAGACCGCTTCTTCGGCAAGGCGGCCCACATGGATGCCGCGGTGACCCTGTTCGCCATCGAGTCGCTTGAGGCGATAGCGACAGAGCTCGGCGCCGATCCCTTCGATCCCCTGCTGCCCCGCCGCAATCTGGTCCTGCGCGGCGCAGAGCTTCCGCCCCTCATCGGGCAGGACTTCGTCCTGGAGACACGGACGGGGAGCGTGGGATTCCACGGAGGCCGGCACGCGCACCCCTGCGCCTGGATGGATAGGATGCTCGCGCCCGGCGCCCATAAGGCGATGCGGGGCAGGGGCGGGCTGCGCTGCCGCCCACTCGACAGCGGGACCCTCTCCCGCGGACCGGCGGTCCTGGTCAGCCCTGTCCCCTTGGACCCCGCGCAGGCCGGCAGCGCCTCCGTGCTGAGGCCGAGCCGGCTCCCCTGACCCGACCGGGGGCGCACGTGGCGATGGGACGGCTAGCCCGGAAAACGGATGTCCGCCGTCGCGCCGACACCGGCGGTCCGGCCGGGGGCGGCCTGGTACTGCCAGTACAGATTGGTGTGACCGATGACCTTGTCCGGCGAAGGGGCACCCCACGCGCTCTGGTCCTCGGTCGTATGGGCGTCACCGACCAGCGTCACGTCGTACCCCCGCACGAACGCCCCATGGATGGTCGAGCGGATGCACGCGTCGGTCTGAGCACCCGATACCACCAGCCGACCGACGCCTGCCGCTGCGAGGACATCCTCGAGGTCGGTTCCCTCGAACGAGTCCCCATAGCTCTTGTGCACGAGCGGTTCGGACGGGAGTCGCTCGAGTTCGGGGACCAGTTCCCAGGAATCCGAACCCACCTCGAGGTCGGCATCCGAGTGCTGCACCCACACCACCGGGACACCTGCGGTGCGTGCCTTCGCGACCAGCACATCGATGTTCGCGACGACCGCGTCGCGGTCATAGGCATCGGCGACGACACCGTTCTGCACGTCGATGACGAGCAACGCTGTCCTGGGGCGGTTCTGCAGGGTCGTCATGGCTGCTCCTCGTGTGCTTCTCGACAAGGGCGGGGTCGCTGGTCTGCGCTTCCCGCCGACTGAGGAAAGAGTACGTCGCCGGGCTGCCGCAGGGAGGAGCAATGCGGACAACCCGGTTCCGCAGCAGCAGGGCTGCCGAGGAACCGGGCCTGTGCGCACGGCGCCGACCAGGGGCAGGGCGGCGCCGTGCGCAACGGGCTGTCCGAAGCGGGGCTCTCCAGGACCAGCCGATGGTGTTCCGCTTACCGGTGTCCGCCGATGATGCCGAGTTCCACGGCCTTGGCCGCACCGTCCGCCTCCGCCCGGGTGAGGGACCCGTCCGTGACTGCGGCATCGAGACGGTCCTGAAGGGCAGCGGCCCGTTCCTCCTGCTGCTCGGTGCGAAGGTCATCCAGGGCGGTCTGCACCGTGGACTCGTCCAGTCCCAGTGCCTCCGCGAGCGAAGCAGCCAGAGCGGCCTGCATCGCCTCCCGATCAGGCCTGGTACCGTCGTCTTTCCCGGACCGTGCCTCGTCCCGAATGGCCTCCAGCGCGTCGCTGACCGCCGTTTCCTCCACCCCGAGCTTCTCGGCGAGGCTTGCCGTATCGACTCCGCCGCGGCCGTGGCGACCGAAGCCGCCGTCGTGGTTCTCGTCACCCGGAGTGGCCGACGCGCTGGCCGTCGGCTCGGGCGTCGCCGTCGTTGCCGCAGAGGCCATACCGGTGACTCCGAGGCTCGCTCCGGCCACGAGGGCAGCAGCGCTGACGCCCAATGCGATCTTCCTACGCTGAATCATTTCGTCTCCTCGATCTTCCGCTCGTCTCGAGCGGTTGCAGTGATGGGCCCACACGGCCCAGGACCACTGTCACTGCCGCGCTTGTGGCCCACCTTTCGCGATGCTGTGCGCAGGCTGTGCCGGGAGGCAGTGTCCTCCTCCGGTGCGGAGGCACATACTGGAGGTCCCCGCGGAAGGTGGCACGCCATGATCATCCCCACCATCGATCCCCAGGACGCGTCCGGAACAGTGGCAGAGATCTACCGGAAGGACATCGCGGCATTCGGCTACGTTGCGCCGCATACCCGCGTGCTGGCACTGCATCCGGAGGCGTATGACGCCTGGGAGCAGCTGATCGGCGCTATCGCCGGGCCCATGGACAAGCGCCGCTACGAGCTGGTGACACTTGCCGCCGCACTCGGCATCGGTTCCCCCCACTGCCGTCTCGCCCACGGCCGGAAGTCCCTCGGGCTGATCGACGAGGCGCAGCTGATAGGGATCGCCCGCGACTACCGCACCGCCGGGCTGCCGTCGTCCGACGTCGCGATGATGGCGTTCGCGGAGAAACTCAGCAGGAACTCCTCCTCGATGACCGATGCGGACACACAGGTGCTCCGCAACGAAGGATTCAGCGACGAGGAGATCGTGCAGATCGTCCTTGCCGCGGCTGCGCGCAATTACCTCAGCCGGACGCTCCAGGCGCTGGGGTCGGACGTCGACGACGAGGTCGGCCTCAGGCCCGAACTCCGGGCCGCACTGCTCGAACCGCTGCTGGACCCGCGGGATGAGGCCGGACGATAGATCAGTCGCCCCGATAGGCGGCTTCAAGGGCTGCGATGTCCAGCTTCCGCATGCCCAGCATGGCCTCGAGGGCGCGCTGGGCGCCCGCGGCGTCCTCGCCTCCGATCAGTCCGGGCAGCACGGTCGGAACAATCTGCCACGAGAGTCCGAACCGGTCCTTAAGCCAGCCGCACCGGCTCTCCTCGCCGCCCTCGGTCAGCGCGGTCCAGTAGTGGTCGACCTCCGCCTGGTCCGCGCAGGCGATCTGGAAGGACACCGCTTCCGTGAAGGAAAACTCGGGGCCCCCGTTCAGGGCGACGAACGATTGGCCGTCCAGGTCGAACGACACCGTCAGCGCCGGATCATCCGGTCCCTGCCCGGCGCGGGAGACGTCGACGATGCGGGAGTTCCTCACGACCGATGTGTACAGCTGAGCGGCTTCCTCGGCCTGGCTGTCGAACCAGAGGCACGGGGTTATCGATCCCATCGGAGGTGTCCTTTGCTCGTGCCGCGCTGGAGCGCCGGCTGGTGCCCGAATCTAGTCCACGGGCAGGACGGCGACAACCACTACGCTGGTTCCATGCCCCGCCCCGACCCTGTCCCTCCTCCGGTCGAGCAGGTACGGGAGCGTTCCCGTGCCGTACCTGCCGCCTGGGGAGCCGCCGACGTCGTCCTGATCCTCGCCTTCGCCGCTTCGGGGCGCCGCACCCACGAGCACGGCGTTACCGTGGCCGGTGTCCTGGAGACGGCCTGGCCGTTCCTCGTCGCGTATGCGCTGTCGGCCCTCGCGGTCCGGGCCTGGCGCTCCCCCGCCGCCCTGCGGCCCACCGGGCTGGTCCTGTGGCTGGGCACCGTCATCGGCGGCCTCGCGCTGCGGGCACTGTCCGGCGGCGGGGTGGCCCTGAGCTTCCAGGTCGTCACCCTGCTCGTCCTCGGCGCGTTCCTCCTCCTGCCCCGCGCCGTCGTGCGCTGGATCAGGCGACGCCGCGGAAACCGGTAGCGTAGATCCGAGTCCCCGCCCCCTCCTGAAAGGCACGCCATGATCACCGCATTCGTCCTCATCCAGACCGACGCGTCGCGCATTCCCGAGAGCGCCCAGGCCATCTCGGAGATCGAGGGCATCAGCGAGGTCTACTCCGTCACCGGTGAATGGGACCTGATCGCCATCGCGCGCGTGAGCCGCCATGAGGACCTCGCGGACGTCATCGCCGACCGCCTTTCCAAGGTCGACGGCGTCCGCTCGACGACGACGCAGATCGCCTTCCGTTCCTACTCCCAGCACGACCTCGACGCCGCGTTCACCCTGGGCTTCGACAGCTGACACTGCGGGCGCTGCCCGGAACTCCCCGGGCGAACCGGGCGACGACGCCGCGGAAGGATCCCGTGTCGGCCGGCCGAGCCGGCGGGACAACGAGCCGGGTGGTCAGGAGGACCGGCTGACCTCGACCCACCGCTCGAGCACTCCTGCGGCGGCGCCGGAATCGATCGACGTGCGCGCCCGCTCCATCGCCGTACGGATCCGGTCGACGAGGCCGCCGTCGGCGGTCTCGTCCAGCGCCACCAGGCCCGCCGCTGCGTTCAGGATGACGGCGTCCCGCACCGGGCCGGCCTGCCCGCCGAGAACCGCGCGGACCACGTCCGCGTTGCCGCTCGCGTCGGTGCCGCGCAGCGCATCGACGGGGACGACGTCGAGCCCGAAGTCCCCCGGGTGCACCTCGTGCGCCTGGACCTCTCCGTTCCGGACCTCCCACACCGTGGACGACCCGCTCGTCGTCAGCTTGTCCCGGCCGTCGTCGCCCCGGAACACCAGCGCGCGGATGCCCCGCGCCGCGAGCACCCCGGCCATCAGCGGAGCCATCCGGGCATCGGCGCACCCGAGCGCCTGGGCGGAGACCCCTGCCGGATTGCTCAGCGGGCCGAGGAAGTTGAACGCCGTGGGAACCCCGAGCTCCCGCCGGGGCACGGCTACGTGCTTCATGGACGGGTGGAAGACCTGCGCGAAGCAGAACGTGATGCCGGCCTGCTCGGCGGTCCGGGCGACGTCGGCCGGTGCGAGATCGAGCCGCACACCCAGTTCCTCGATCACGTCCGCCGCACCCGAGGCCGAGGACGCCCCCCGGTTCCCGTGCTTGACAACCTTCGCCCCGGCTCCTACGGCCACGAGCGAGGACATCGTCGAGATGTTGAGGGTGTTCAGCCCGTCACCGCCGGTGCCGACGATGTCCAGGGTGGGGCCGGCCACCTGGATCCGGTGCGCCCGGCCGAGCATCGCCTCCACGAGGCCGACGAGCTCGTCCACGGACTCGCCCTTCGCCCGAAGGGCGATGAGGAAGCCGGCGATCTGGGCATGACTCGCCTCCCCCGCCATGATCGTGTCCATCGCCCAGCGGCTCTGCCCGGTGCTCAGATCGAGGCCCGCCAGAAGGGACGAGAAGATCGACGGCCAGGTGGGTTGCGCCGCGGGAGGGCTTGTTGTCAGGCTCACCGTCCAAGATTATCTACGAATTGTAGAAAGTCATCACGGGGAACTTCCGCGGAATACCGGGCGTTAGGGCTCCCCACCCCTTCGCAGGAGGCTTCGGGGCGCCGTTTCGCGTTGGTGATCGGAATGATCTTGGGGACATAATGAGATCGTGACATCTGCGACCCAAGCCCCCAGTGCCGCCCCGCATCCCGCGCTCAACCGTCCCAACATGGTCTCCGTAGGAACCGTGGTGTGGCTGTCCAGCGAGTTGATGTTCTTCGCCGGCCTCTTTGCCATGTACTTCACCCTGCGCTCCACCTCCAGCGAACTGTGGGCCACGGAGACCGAGAAGCTGAACGTCCCGTTCGCCCTCATCAACACCATCGTCCTGGTGTCGAGCTCCTTCAGCTGCCAGTTCGGCGTCTTCGCCGCCGAGCGCCTGCAGCCGCGCAGGACGGGCGGACTCTTCTCCTTCGCCCGCTGGGGCATGGTCGAGTGGTTCCTGCTGACGTTCATCATGGGCGCGATCTTCGTCTCGGTGCAGGCCTACGAGTACGCAGAGCTGGTCTCCGAAGGCGTCGCGCTGTCGTCCAACCCCTTCGGGTCGGCGTTCTACATGACCACGGGCTTCCACGGGATCCACGTGATCGGCGGTCTCATCGCCTTCCTCTTCATCATCGGCCGCGCGTTCATCGCCCGCCGCTTCGGCCACTTCGAAGCCACCTCCGCCATCGTGGTGTCGTACTACTGGCACTTCGTCGATGTGGTCTGGATCGGCCTGTTCATCATCATCTACTTCCTTCAGTAACTACCTCCCCCAGACTCTTCTACTAGAGGTAGAATTCAATGAAGAAGTCCAGCAGCTCTGGTACCACAAAAGGCAGGAAGCATTCCGTGAAGGCACTCTCCCAGAGGCGGCGTCATCCCCTAGCAGCGTTCGCGCTGCTCCTGATGGCACTCCTCGTCACCGGCGGGATCTACGCCGCCGCCAGCACCGCCAACCAGGCACAGGCCCAGACCACCACATTCACGGCCGACGACGTCGAAGAGGGCAGCAAGCTCTTCTCGGCCAACTGCGCTTCCTGCCACGGGCTGGGTGCCACGGGCTCCAATGCGGCACCGTCGCTCATCGGCGTGGGAGCCGCGTCCGTCGACTTCCAGGTCGGCACCGGCCGCATGCCCATGCAGATGGACGGCCCCCAGGCGCAGGCCAAGCCGGTCCAGTTCACCGACGAGCAGATCGGGCAGCTGGCCGCCTACGTGGCGTCGCTCGGCGCAGGTCCGTCCATCCCGTCCGAGGAGATCCTGGACCCCTCCGAAGGTGACGCCTCCAACGGCGGTGAGCTCTTCCGCGTGAACTGCGCCATGTGCCACAACGCGGCAGCGGCCGGCGGCGCGCTGACCCAGGGCAAATTCGCTCCGTCCATCGACGACACGAGCGAGCGGCACATCTACGAGGCCATGGTTACCGGTCCGCAGAACATGCCCGTCTTCAACGACGCGAACATCTCGCCGGAGGACAAGCAGGACATCATCGCCTTCCTCGACACCATCAAGGAGCAGGGCTCGCCGGGTGGAGCGGACCTCGGTTCGCTCGGTCCGGTCTCCGAAGGGCTCTTCATCTGGGTTGCCGGGCTGGGCGTCGTCATCGCCTTCACCGTGTGGCTCACGTCAAGGTCCTCCTGACCATCCGCGCACGCCTCGAGAACGAATCAATGACAGACCTGCGAATGCAGCACCTAAAGAAGGATGAGAGTGATCATGGCCGACTCCAGTAACGGCGCTCCGGGAACCTCGGTCACCGTCGCTACGCCGGGCCGGGAACTCGACGAGTTCGAGAACCCGGGTCTCCCGCCCCACCGGCCGCGCCTCGCGGATCGTGACCGACGCGCGGAGAAGCGCGCCGAACGCCAGGTCGCCCTGCTGTTCTTCATCTCGGTTCTCGGTACCCTGCTCTTCTTCGCCGGCTACTTCTTCGTCCCGCTCGACCAGTCGGTGGAGCGCCTGCGCCTCCAGAACCTGATGCTCGGCCTTGGCACCGCCTTCTCGATGCTGGGTATCGGCGTCGGTATCGTGCACTGGGCGAAGACGCTCATGCCGGACCACGAGATCACGGAGAGCCGCCACGAGATCCGCCCGGAGAGGGACCGCCAGGACGCGGAGAAGATCGTCAACGACGTCCTCGACGAGTCCGGCATCAAGCGCCGCCCGCTGATCCGCAACACGCTCCTCGGAGCGGCGCTGCTGGCTCCCCTGCCGGCGATCGCGATCTTCCGCGACCTCGGTCCGCTGCCGGGTAACTCCCTGAAGCAGACCATGTGGGACACCGGCGTCCGCCTGACCCGTGACCCGAGCGGTACACCCATCCGTGCCTCGGACGTGACCATCGGATCGGCGTTCCACGTCATTCCCGAAGGCCTCAACGAGATCGAGAACAAGCTCGAGGAGAAGGCGAAGGCAGTCGTCCTGCTGATGCGCCTGGACCCCGAGGAGCTCAACCCCTCTCCCGGCCGGGAGAACTGGGGCTACGACGGAATCGTTGCGTATTCCAAAATCTGCACGCACGTCGGCTGCCCGGTAGCACTGTACGAACAGCAGACACACCACCTGCTGTGCCCCTGCCACCAATCCACCTTCGACCTCGAGCAAGAGTGCAAGGTGATTTTTGGGCCGGCTGCGCGTCCGCTGCCACAGCTACCCATCGAAGTCGACGACGAGGGCTACCTCGTCGCGTCAAGCGATTTCCAAGAACCCGTAGGACCTAGTTTCTGGGAGCGAGGCTGACCATGAGCAGCTCAACTGCGACGCAAAGTTACGTGCCGAAGACGCGCGTAGGAAAGGTCACCGACTATGTCGACTCCCGGGTCGGCGGCTCGGGGATCGTCAAGGAGTTCGGCCGGAAGATCTTCCCGGACCACTGGACGTTCATGTTCGGTGAGGTGGCCCTGTACACCTTCATCATCCTGCTGCTCACCGGTACCTTCCTCACCTTCTTCTACGACCCGTCGATGGCCGAGACGCACTACGAGGGCAGCTACCTTCCCCTGCGCGGCGTCGAGATGTCCGTGGCCTATGCCTCGTCCCTCGACATCTCGTTCGACATCCGCGGCGGCCTGTTCATGCGGCAGATCCACCACTGGGCGGCTCTGCTCTTCGCGGCCTCCGTGGCCGTGCACATGCTCCGCGTCTTCTTCACCGGCGCGTTCCGCCGTCCCCGTGAATTCAACTGGGTCGTCGGTTGCACCCTGGTCATCCTGAGCCTGGCGGCCGGCTTCACCGGCTACTCGCTCCCCGACGACCTCCTGTCGGGCAACGGCCTGCGCATCATCGACGGCGTCATGAAGGCGCTCCCCGTGGTCGGCACCTACCTGAGCTTCTTCCTCTTCGGCGGGGAGTTCCCCGGCACGATGATCATCGGACGCCTCTACGTTCTCCACATCCTGCTGATCCCGGCCGTGATCCTGCTCATGATCGGCGTCCACCTGTTCATGGTCGTGCTCCACAAGCACGCGCAGTTCCCTGGCCCGGGCCGGACCAACACGAACGTGGTCGGCTACCCCGTCGGTCCGGTCTACGCAGCGAAGGCCGGCGGATTCTTCTTCATCGTGTTCGGCGTGCTGGCCGCGATCGCCGCAGCGTTCACGATCAACCCGATCTGGAACTACGGCCCGTACGACCCCTCCCCCGTGTCGGCCGGAACGCAGCCCGACTGGTACATCGGCTGGGTCGACGGCGCCCTGCGCCTCATGCCGGGCACGATCGGTAACTTCGACTTCGAGTTCATGATCCCGTTCCCCTGGGGAGTGAACGCGCTCTCGCTGAACGTGCTGGTCCCCGCCCTGGTCCCCGCGACCATCGTCTTCGCCCTCATGTTCACCTGGCCCTGGATCGAGGCGTGGGTGACCAAGGACAAGCGCGAGCACCACCTGCTCAACCGCCCGCGCAACGCTCCTACCCGCACCGCCGTCGGCGTCGCAGGCGTCGTGTTCTACTGCGTCCTGTGGGCTGCTGCCAGCTCCGACCTCATCGCCACCCACTTCCTGGTGTCGCTGAACGACGTGACCTACTGGCTGCGCTTCCTGGTGTTCTTCGGTCCGGTCATCGCCTTCATGGTCACGCGCCGCATCGCGCTGGCCCTGCAGCGCAAGGACCGCGAGATCGCCCTCCACGGCCGCGAAACCGGACGTATCGTGCGGCTGCCGCACGGCGAGTTCATCGAGGTCCACGAGCCGGTCGACGACTACAAGCGATACAAGCTGGTCAGCTTCGATTCGCCCGAGGTCATGGTGCCCACCGCGGACGCGAACGGCAAGGTCAGCCTGCTCGACAAGGTCCACGGTCGGGCGTCCCGCTTCTTCTTCGAGGACCGGGTCGCACCGGTCACGCCGAAGGAACTGGCGGCGTCACACGGCGACCACCACGACGAGGTTGCCGGTGCGAAGGATCGCGAGTCGATCGCAAGCCACTAGGCTGCTCGCCGAAAGGGCCCGGACTCCTGAGTCCGGGCCCTTTCGCCGTCTCCAGCCCCCTGCCGCCGCCCCGGGTCCCCACGTCCCCCACCTTCCGGAAAGGTCATCCGTGACCGCTTCAGGCACCGCACGAGAGAGATCGGCCGGCCGTTCCCTTGCTGCTGCGATCAGCGAGGTCTTCGCTCCGGCCATCCTCGTGTCGGCCTTCCTCCTGGTCGCCGCGGTTCGGTCGGCGGGCGGACCCGGCGGGATACTCCCCGGCGCCATCGCGGTGGTCTTCACCGCGGCACTCCCCTTCGCGGGGGTGCTGCTCCTCGTGCACAGCGGCCACCTGGTGGACCACCACATCAGTGATCGCCGTCAGCGGGGCCCGGTGCTCGCTGCGACGCTCGTGTCCATCGGTGTGGGACTCCTGCTCCTCACTCTCCTGCACGCGCCCTGGGCGGTCACCGGCACCGTCCTGTGCACAGTCGGGGGCGTGGTCGTCGTCCTCGTCGTGAACCTCTGGTGGAAGCTGTCCGCCCACTCCGCGGTCGCCGTGTTCTTCGTCGTCGGGATCGTGGCGCTCTTCGGCCCGAAGGCCGCACCGCTCCTCCTCGTACCCCCGGCGGTGGGATGGTCACGGGTACGGCTCCGCGCGCACAGCCCGGGGCAGGTCTGGGCCGGCTGCCTCCTCGGTGCCGTCATCGGCGCGGCCTTCGCGGTCTTCGTCGCGGGGCGCTGAGCCGTCCTCGGGCCACCGTGTGCCCCCTGGAGTCCGGCTGGTCCCCTGCGCGGCCACGAAGTGCCCCTGAGTCCCCTGCGCGGCCACGAAGTGCCCCCTGGGTCCGCTCGGACCACCGTGTGCCGCTGAGTCCCCTGCGCGGCCACGCAGTGGCCGGGTGCTACCCGAGGCGCTTCGAGGTGTAGGCCCGCGGCGTACGCACACCCGGCCGCTGCAGGGGCACCCAGAGCTTGTAGCGGTCCGCCCGGTAGTACGAGACCGAGTAGTCGATCATGGCGCGCGCGACGTAGGCATGGCGCTGGATCTTCAGCAGCGGCGCGTTCATCTCCACGTTGAGCAGCCGCGCGATCGCCGGCGACGCAGCGGTCGCCTCGATGGTGTCCTCGCCCCACTCCATCACCAGGCCGTACTTCTCGCTGAGCACGTGGTACAGCGACGTCGGCGGCGGATCATCGAGGATGCCCTTGACGCGGTGCGCGGGGATGAAGTTCTCGTCGACGCTCATGGGCTCCCCGTCGGCGAGCAGCTGCCGGCGGAACCGCACGACCGGCTGCCCGATCTCGATCTGTAGCTCCCTCGCCACGAGTGGCGTGGCGCCCTGCTGCTCGAAGCTCAGCACCCTGGCGTCGGGCACCATGCCTCGACGGATCATCTCCTCCGAGTAGGAGGTCATCTTCATGTGCAGATCCATCTTGCTGCGTGCCACGAAGGTCCCCAGGCCGACGATGCGCTCGAGGACTTCCTCCGCGACCAGAGCGTCGATGGCCTGGCGTACCGTCATGCGTGCCACGCCGAAGTATTCGCTGAGCTGACGCTCGGACGGAATGCCCTCCCCGGGTTCCCCGAACTGCCGCACGTAGCGCCGCAGGCTCTCGCGCAGCTGGACATGCTTGGGCGCCCCGGACGCTGCGTCGAGCGGCTCGGCGTTGAAGGGCCTCGGCAGCACCGCCATGTTGTCCGTCCCCCCCCGATCCTCAGGCCGCCCCGGCGGCAGCACTATCGACTGTACTTAAACGGAAGGGAGCCCGCACGCGACGGGCTCCCTTCGGACGGGTCGTACAGGTTGGACAGGCCTAGTGGGCGTGGTACCCACGGCTGTACTCGAAGACCCAGCCGACCAGGGCGATCACGGCCAGCCCCATCCCGATGTACATGATCCAGAACCCGATCGCGATACCGAGGAAACCGGTCGCGGCGGCGAGCCCGAGGACCAGGGGCCACCAGCTCCAGGGGCTGAACTGGCCCTGCTCACCGGAACCCTCGTGGATCTCGGCGTCCAGACGGTCCTCGGGGCGCAGGCCCACGCGCTTGCCGGTGAAGGCGAGGTAGAACCCGATCATCCCCGACAGGCCTGCCGTGAGGTAGAGCGCGAGGAATCCTACGGGCTCCGACCATTCCACGAGGAAGCCGTACACGGTTCCCACCAGCAGGAAGAACGGCGTCATGTAGACGAAGAGCTTGGTCTCGATCCTCATACGTTCGCGTCCTTCCGGGCGGCGGAGCCCAGGATCTGGCCCGCGGCGTTGTCATCGGGCGTGTGGGTCTGCTGCAGCTCGGGGTGGTGCAGGTCCAGGGCCGGGCGCTCCGAGCGGATGCGCGGGAGCGAGGTGAAGTTGTGGCGTGGGGGCGGGCACGACGTCGCCCACTCCAGCGAGGCTCCGAAGCCCCAGGGATCGTCCACCTCTACCTTCTTGCCGCTGCGCCACGTGATGTAGACGTTCCAGAAGAACGGGATCAGCGAGGCTCCGAGGACGAAGGACCCGATGGTCGAGAACTGGTTCATCGCCGTGAAGCCGTCCTCCGGCAGGTAGTCGGCGTAGCGGCGGGGCATGCCCTCCACACCGAGCCAGTGCTGGATCAGGAACGTGGCGTGGAAGCCGAGGAACAGCATCCAGAAGTGGATCTTGCCGAGGCGCTCGTTCAGCATCTTGCCGGTGAACTTGGGCCACCAGAAGTAGAACCCGGCGAACATCGCGAACACGACAGTGCCGAAGACCACGTAGTGGAAGTGGGCCACCACGAAGTAGGTGTCCGAGACGTGGAAGTCCAGCGGCGGCGACGCCAGGATGATGCCGGTCAGACCGCCGAAGAGGAAGGTGACGAGGAAGCCGATGCTCCACAGCATCGGGGTCTCGAAGGTCAGGGACCCGCGCCACATGGTGCCGATCCAGTTGAAGAACTTCACGCCCGTCGGCACGGCGATGAGCATCGTCATGAAGGCGAAGAACGGCAGCAGGACCGCGCCGGTGACGTACATGTGGTGCGCCCACACCGTCACGGAGAGGGCGGCGATCGAGATCGTCGCGTAGACGAGGCCCTTGTAGCCGAAGATCGGCTTGCGGCTGAAGACGGGGAAGATCTCGGAGACGATGCCGAAGAACGGCAGCGCGATGATGTACACCTCGGGGTGGCCGAAGAACCAGAAGAGGTGCTGCCACAGGATGGCACCGCCGGCTTCCGGGTCGAAGATGTGGGCACCGAAGCGGCGGTCGGCACCGAGTGCGAACAGGGCTGCGGCGAACGGTGGGAAGGCCATCAGCACCAGGATCGAGGTGATGAGGGCGTTCCAGGTGAAGATCGGCATCCGCCACATGGTCAGGCCTGGAGCACGCATGCAGATGATCGTCGTGACGAAGTTGACGCCACCGAGGATGGTGCCGAAGCCGGACAGTGCGAGGCCGAAGACCCACAGGTCCCCGCCGATGCCCGGCGAGAAGGTGGTGCTCGAGAGCGGGGCGTACGCGAACCAGCCGAACGAGGCCGCACCCTGGGGGGTGATGAATCCGGAGACCGCGATGGTGCTGCCGAAGAGGAAGAACCAGAAGGCCAGGGCGTTCAGCCGCGGGAAGGCGACGTCGGGCGCCCCGATCTGCAGCGGCATGATGACGTTGGTGAAGCCGGCGAACAGCGGTGTCGCGAACATCAGGAGCATCACTGTGCCGTGCATCGTGAACAGCTGGTTGTACTGCTCCTTCGTCTGCAGGACCTGCATCCCGGGCTCGAAGAGCTCGGCGCGGATGATCAGCGCCATCACGCCGGCGAAGCAGAAGAAGACGAACGAGGCGATCAGGTACATGTACCCGATGGTCTTGTGGTCCGTCGTCGTGATCCAGTTGACGACGATGCGTCCCTTGGACCGGGGAACAACACGCGGAGCGGCTATGGTGCCGGCTTCCTCAAGGGTGTATTCGAAGGTGGACATCAGCTGCTGCTCCTGGCTGGGTCGGTATCGGGATCATCCTCTGGGTAGGAGTCGCGGTCGTACTCGTCACCGAGCTGACCGTCTTCCAGCTGCGCCATCTGCGCGTCGAATTCCGCCTGCGAGACGACCTTGACGTTGAAGAGCATCTCCGAGTGGTACTGACCGCACAGCTCGGCGCACTTGCCCGCGAAGGTCCCCTCCTTGGTAGGGGTGAGGTTGATGTAGTTGGTGCGCCCCGGGTAGAGGTCCCGCTTCTGCAGGAACGCCGGGACGAAGAACGAGTGCTGCACGTCGCGGGCGTTGAGCTGGAGCTCGACACTCCGGTTCACGGGCAGGTACAGGGTCGGCAGGTCATCGACCCGGCCCGGCTCCCCCGTGAGGTGGGCCTGCTCTCCCGTGGAGTACTTGTCCTCGGTGACGTAGTTGAAATCCCACGCCCACTGCTTGCCACGGACGTCCACGATGACATCGGGGTCCTCGACGCGGGCGTCGATCGTGTTGATGTCGCGCTCGGTGAAGTAGAAGAACACGAGCACCATGAACAGCGGGATCGTCAAATAGAAGATCTCGAGCGGCAGGTTGTAGCTCATCTGCCGCGGGTAGCCGGTGTCGTTCTTCCGGCGGCGGTAGGCAACCATGCACCAGATGATCAGGCCCCACGTGATGATGCCGACGACCAGCGCCGCGATCCACGAATTGACCCACAGATCGGTGATGATCCCGGTGTGATTGGTGTTGTCCCGGTCAGCCGGGAGCCAGCCATTCTGGGCTTGTGCCGAACAGCCGGTCAGTAGGAGGGCGCCAGCCAGCGAGATGCTGGAGATCTTCGCGATCCTGACGCGCTTGCTACCGGTTCGGTCCTGCGAACTCACAGACGGACCTTCCTTTTCTACGTGCGTTGCCACCCGCCCATGAAGCTGCCCGGGGAGCACATCCAGTTTTACTACTCACTGTAGAGCTTACCTGTACGGCCGGCGATCTGGTGACATGCAAAAGGCCCGGAACACACCTCATCGGTGATGTTCCGGGCCCCTGCGACGTGTTAGTGGAAGGAGTCCCCACAGGCGCAGGATCCGCCTGCATTCGGGTTGTCGATGGTGAATCCCTGCTTCGAGATGGTGTCCTCGAAGTCGATGGACGCACCGGACAGGTAGGGGACGCTCATCTTGTCCACGATGACCTCGACTCCGTCGAAGTCCCGCACCGCATCGCCGTCGAGGACGCGCTCGTCGAAGTACAGCTGGTAGATCAGCCCGGAGCAGCCGCCCGGCTGGACCGCGACGCGCAGACGGAGGTCGGTGCGTCCTTCCTGCTCGAGGAGGCTGCGCACCTTGCCGGCTGCGACATCGGACAGGTTGACCTCGTGCACGGGAAGTTCCGAGGACTCCTGGAGGGACCCTGTTTCGGTGGTCGATGTGCTCATAGTGTTTCTCCTAGCTCGGACCCATGGTGTCCGCTCTCAGTGCCGTCCGCGGTGTGGCGCACACGGCTTGATCCAATGGTAGCCGTGCACGCTCCAGACATAACGGACGGGAGGGCCGAAACATTTCCGCCCTCCCGCGCGCGCCGGGCGTTCACGCGCCGGCGAGTCCTTCGTCGTTGAGCCGGGCGAGCAGGATCGCCTCGGCGAGCACGGCCTTCCGGAACTCTCCCAGGTGCAGCGACTCGTTGGCGCTGTGGGCCCGCGAATCCGGGTCCTCGACGCCGGTGATCAGGATCTGCGCCGAGGGGAAGAGCTCGGTCAGGTCGGCGATGAAGGGGATGGAGCCACCCATGCCGGCCTCCACGGGCTGCACGCCCCAGGCCTCCTCGAGTGCCTCCAGTGCCAGGCGCGACGCCGGCTCGGAGGTGTCCGTCTGGAAGGGGCTGCCGGTCTCCCCCGGTGTGAACGTGACCCTGGCCCCGAAGGGGGCGTGGGACTCGACGTGGGCCCGCACGGCGGCCATGGCGGCCTGCGGATCCTCGCCGGGAGCGAGCCGGAGGCTGAACTTGGCGCGCGCCCGCGGCAGCAGCGTGTTGGAGGACAGGGCGACGCTCGGGATGTCCATGCCGATGATGGACAGGGCAGGCTTGTGCCACAGGCGGGAGGCGATCGAGCCCGTGCCGGCGAGTTCGACGCCGTCGAGCACCGAGGCGTCGGAGCGGTAGTCCCGCTCGTCGTACTCGACGGACGCGAGGTCGCCGCCCCGCAGGCCCGCGATGGCGACGTCGCCGGCGTCGTCGTGCAGTGTCGCGATGAGCCGCGCGAGGAGGGTCGGCGCGTCGAGGACCGGACCACCGAACATGCCGGAGTGCACGGCGTGGTCGAGGACCTGCACCTCGATGGTGCCGTCCACCAGCCCGCGCAGGCTCGTGGTCAGTGCCGGCACCCCTACTTTCCAGTTGCTGGAATCGGCGACGACGATCACGTCGGCCTCGAGGTCGTCGCGGTACGTCTCGAGGAACGTGCGGAAGGTCGGCGAGCCGGCCTCCTCCTCCCCCTCGATGAAGAGCGTCACCCCGACCCCGAAGGAGTCGCCGAGTACTTCGGTGAGGGCTCCGAAGGCGCCGATGTGCGCCATGATGCCCGCCTTGTCGTCGGCCGCTCCGCGACCGTAGAGCCTGCCGTCGCGCTCCGTGGCGACGAAGGGCTCCGTCTCCCACAGCGCCGGATCTCCGGGCGGCTGCACATCGTGGTGGGCGTAGAGGAGGACGGTCGGCTTGCCCTCGGCCGCCGCGCGGCGGGCGACGACGGCGGGCCCGCCGGGAGTCCCGTCGTTGTCCACGCGCAGGACGCGGACATCGTCGATGCCGACACCCCGGATCAGTGCGGCAACGGCGTCGGCGCTGCGGTCCAGCTCGGCCGCGTCGAACGCTTCCCAGGCGATGCCCTGGATGGCGACGAGGCCCGAGAGCTGCTCGACGACGCGGGGGAACGCGGCGTCGACGCTCGCCCGCAACTGCTCGACGACGTGGGACCGGTCGTGCGACTGCTCGGTGGAGGTATTCGTGGAAGTCATGCCAGAACCCTACACACGCGGCCCCATGGGGCGGGGGATGCGCCGTCGCGGACCGGCGTCGAAGCCCGCGCTCCCGAGGGGGCGTCCGCCGGACACCGAGCCGGTATCCTGAAGGGGTGTTCGGACGAAAAGAAACCCCGCCTGCCCAGGAAGCCGTTGACAGCGCTTCACGCACCGACGAAGCGCTGCGCGCCCAGGGCAAGGGCGCACCGACGCCCAAGCGCAGCGTGCAGGAGGCCGCGCGGAAACGGCCCCTCGTTCCCACCGACCGCAAGGCCGCCCGGGACCAGAGCCGTGCGAATGTGCGCGACGAACGCGCGAAGACGCGCCAGGCCCTCGATACCGGGGACGAGCGCTACCTGCCGCTGCGGGACAAGGGCCCGAACCGTCGCTACATCCGCCAGTTCGTCGACGCCCGCGTCAACATCGGCGAGTTCCTCATGATCGCCGCCCTGGTGTTCGTGGTCCTGAGCTTCTTCCAGTCCGTCGCGGTGCAGAGCGCCGTCCTGATGGCCTTCTGGGTGCTCATCGTCGCTGTGATCGTCGATTGCGTCCTGCTGCGCCGGAAGCTGAAGAAGAAGCTGACCGAGAAGTTCGGCTCCCCCAACCAGGGCGACCTCTGGTACGGGGTGACGCGTGCGCTGCAGTTCCGCCGCCTGCGCCTCCCGAAGCCGCAGGTCAGCCGGGGACAGTACCCCTCCTGATCCACATCTCCTGATCTGCACCGCCTGATATCTGCACGTCCTGACGCCGGCCGCATGCCGGGCGATTGCAGGAACTGCGGGTGGAGGAAACGAAGAAGCCGGGCCCGCGGGCCCGGCTTCTTCTGTCTGATCAGCGGACCGCGGGACGGCCCGGCTCCGTCCGGTCAGGCCGCGGTGCGGCGCGCGCGCAGCAGGCCGCGGTTGATCCGATGCGCCCAGAAGGGACCCTCGTAGAGGAACGCCGTGTACCCCTGGACGAGGGTGGCGCCGGCCTCCAGCCGCTCGAGGACGTCCTCGGGGGTCTCGACGCCGCCTACGGCGACGATGGCGAGCTGATCCCCCACGGCGGCACGCAGGCGCTTGAGGACCTCGAGGGACCGCGCCTTGAGCGGTGCGCCGCTCAGGCCGCCCACACCCTTGGCCATCACGGTCGCGGGATCGGTGACGAGGTTCTCACGCGTGATGGTGGTGTTCGTGGCCACGATGCCGTCCAGCCCCAGATCCAGCGCGAGGGCGCCGACGTCATCGATGTCGGAGTCCATCAGGTCGGGGGCGATCTTGACGAGGAGCGGCACATGGCGCCCCGCCGCCTCGTCGGCGGTGCGGCGGACCGCTTCGAGCAGGGGCCGGAGCGACTCCACGGTCTGGAGCAGCCGGAGGCCCGGGGTGTTCGGCGAGGACACGTTGACCACGAGGTAGTCCGCCACGGGGGCCAGCTGCTCGGCGCTCACGAGGTAGTCGGCGACGGCATCGGCGAGGTCCACTTTCTTGGTCTTGCCGATGTTGACCCCGACGACCGGGCGCGAACGTGCGCCGTAGCGCCGGGCCAGCCGCTGCCGGGCCGACAGCAGGCGCGGGGCGACGGCAGCCGCCCCGTCGTTGTTGAAGCCCATTCGATTGATGACCGCCCTGTCCTCGACGAGCCGGAAGAGCCTGGGCGCCGGGTTGCCGGGCTGGGCCTGGCCGGTGATCGTCCCGATCTCCACATGCCCGAAGCCGAGCGCGGTCAGCGGAAGCACGCCCTTGCCCGCCTTGTCGAAGCCGGCAGCGAGGCCGAACGGTGAAGGGAAGTCCACCCCGAAGGCGGTGGTGGCTAGGCGGGGATCGGGCGCGCAGAAACGCCGCAGCGCCCATCCCACAGGTGGAAGGTCGGCGACCCGGATGAGGGCGAACCCGATCCTGTGGGCCCGTTCGGCGTCCATTCCGGAGAACACGATCCGGAAGAAGGTCGGGTAGAAGCGCATGCCTCCAGAATTCCACGCGGACGGGGCGGGCACCAACTCAGGACGGGATCGGGCCGCCGCCCCACCAGCAGGGCCGGCAGCAGGTCCGGCAGCAGGGCCGGCAGCGGGGCCGGCAGCAGGGCCAGCAGCAGGGCCGGCAGCAGGGTCGGCGGTAGGGTCATCGCATGGACGAGCTCTGGTCGGAGGACATCCTCGGCGGATCCTTCCGTGCGCTGACACTCCCGCTGGAGCCCGACGACGAGGGGCCGCGCGTCGCCACCCTCGTCGCGTACGAGCCCGACGACGGGCCCGCCGGGGACGACCCGCAGCAGGGCGGACCGACCCGGGCGGTGCTCTACGTCCACGGTTTCAGCGACTACTTCTTGCATACGGAGCTCGCCCGGACACTGCACGCCCGCGGCTGGGCGTTCTTCGCCCTGGACCTCCACAAGTACGGCCGGAGCCTCCTGCCGGGCCAGACCCCCGGATTCACCACCTCCCTCGACGACTACGACGCCGACCTCGAAGCGGCGATCGCGGCGCTGACGGACCGCCTGGCCGCCCGCCGCGACGGGGACTCCGCACCGGCTTCTTCCACGGCCTCTCCCGCAGCCTCTTCCACGGCCTGTTCCCCGACCCCTACCGTCGACCTGGTACTCATGGCGCACTCCACCGGAGGGTTGACCACGGCGCTCTGGGCCGCCCGCAACCCGGGCCGGATCGCTGCGCTCGTCCTCAACAGCCCGTGGCTCGACACCCCGGGCAGCGCCCAGTTGCGGAGCGCCGCGCAGGGCATCCTGGCGGTGTCGCGGCGTCGGCCGAAGACCCGGTTGAGGCTGCCCGAACTCGGCTTCTACTTCCGCAGCATCAGCGACACCCGCGACGGGGAGTGGAGCATCGACCCGGCGTGGCGACCCGAGGCGGGCTTCCCCATCCGGGCCGGCTGGCTGGCGGCCGTCCTGGCCGGCCATGCGGCCCTCGCCCGGGGGGTGTCGATCGACGTCCCGGTGCTCGTGCTCTGTTCGAAGGCGTCCACCATCAGCACCAGCTGGAACAGCGCCATGCTGGAGACGGACAGCGTCCTCGACGTCACCCCGATGGTGCGCCGGGCGGCCGAACTCGGTCCCAATGTGACCATCCGGCGGCTTCCCGGCGCCCTGCACGACGTCTTACTCTCACGCCGCGAGGTGAGGACGCAGGCGGTCGGGATCGCCGCCTGGTGGCTGGACGTGTACGTGCCCGCGTGCGGGCCGTGCCGGGAGGACGGCCGGCCGGGGGGCTTCCGTCCCTAGGAGGACGCGCTGCCTACGGCAGCCTTGTCCACCGCTCCCCCGTACCGGCGGTCGCGTGAGGCGTACTCCTCGACCGCACGCCACAGCGTCCGTCGGTCGACGTCGGGCCACAGCGTGTTCATGAACACCATCTCCGCGTAGGCCGACTGCCAGAGCATGAAGTTCGACAGTCGCTGCTCGCCGGATGTGCGGAGGAACAGGTCGACGTCCGGCAGATCGGGTTCGTCCAGGTACCGCTGGATGGTCTTCTCGCTGACCGACGAGGCCTTCAGGGTGCCGGCCGCGACGTCCTCGGCGATGGCCCTGGCGGCGTCGGCGATCTCGGCGCGACCGCCGTAGTTCACGCACATCGTGAGCGTGCACGTCGTATTGTGCGCGGTGTACTGCTCGGCGTCCTCCAGTTCGCGGATCACCGACTGCCAGAGCTTGGGCCGGCGTCCGGACCAGCGGATGCGGACGCCCCACTCGTCGAGCTGGTCCCGCCGGCGCCTCAGCACCTCCTTGTTGAAGCCCATGAGGAAGCGCACCTCCTCCGGGGACCTCTTCCAGTTCTCGGTGCTGAACGCATACACGGAGACATGCCGGACGCCGATCTCGATGGCGCCCGCCATGACGTCCAGCAGCGCGGCCTCCCCGGCCTTGTGCCCCTCGGTGCGCGGCAGGCCCCGCTCGTTCGCCCAGCGCCCATTGCCGTCCATGACGATCGCCACGTGAGCCGGCACGAACTGGCGCGGGATCGACGGCGCCTGCTCACCGCTCGGGTGGGGCCACGGCGCCACGGGACGATGGTTCTTCATACACGCTCCACATGTTTGAGGGAGGCGACCCCGCGTTCGAGGTGCCATTGCAGGAAGGCCGCCACGAGTCCGGCGGCTTCACGGCGGGCGCCGTTGTCCGACGCGTCCGCGATCGCCCAGTCGCCCGTCAGCAGGGCTCCTAGCAGTTCCATCGTGGCGGCCGACGGCGACGCGGCGCCCGGCGGACGGCACGACGGGCAGACGGCCCCGCCGAGCGGCGCGGAGAAGGCCGAGTGCGGGCCGGGGGCGCCGCATCGGGCGCAGTCCGTGAAGCTCGGGGCCCAGCCCGCCGTCGCCAGCGCGCGCAGCAGGTAGGAGTCGAGGATCAGCTCGGACGGGTGCAGGTTGCGGCTAAGCGCGGAGAAAGCGCCGGCGACCAGCGCGTACTGCGCTCCCCCGCCCTCGCCGATGTCCGTCAGGCGTTCGGCGGTCTCGGCGATGGCAGTCGCGGCGGTGTACCGGCCGTAGTCGGAGGCGATGCCGTGCCCGTAGGCGCCCTTTGTCTGGGCCTGGGTGACGACGTCGAGGTTCCGGCCGTGCGCGAGCAGGAGGTCGACGGACATGAAGGGCTCCAGGCGCGATCCGAACTTGCTGCTGGTCCGGCGCACGCCCTTGGCCACCGCACGGACCTGGCCGTGCTCACGCGTCAGGAGCACGATGATGCGGTCCGCCTCACCGAGCTTGTAGGTCCGCAGGACGACACCTTCGGTGCGGTAGGTGCGGAAGGCTGTCGATGAAGGCACGGGACCATTCTCCCACCTGCCACCCCCGCGGAGCTCGGGAGGCGCGGGGGCGGCGGGCGGAAAGTGCCGGAATCAGGCGGCGTCGCGGATGGCGCGGTTGACGGCGGAGATGACGGCCTTCAGCGCCGCCATCGTCGTGTTGGCGTCGATTCCCACGCCCCACAGCACCCGCTCCCCGACCGCGCACTCGACGTACGCGGCAGCACGGGCGTTCCCGCCGGAGGACAGGGCATGCTCGGTGTAGTCGAGGACGCGGACGTCGACGCCGTCGTGGCTGAGGATGGCCAGCAGCGCATCGATCGGGCCGTTGCCCTGGGCACTCCTGCGCTGCTGCACCCCGTCCACCAGGAGCGTCGCGACGAGCTTGAACGAGCCGTCCTCCGCGGTGTCCGTGTTGACCGACGTCAGCTCGTAGTGGCCCCAGGCCTCGGAGGCGCCTTCTGCACGGGTCGGCAGGTACTCGTCCTGGAAGACCGACCACAGCTGCGCACCGCTGACCTCGCCGCCCTGGGTCTCGGTCCGGCGCTGGATGACGCCGGAGAACTCGATTTGCGCCCGGCGCGGCAGGTCCAGGCTGTGCTCGTTCTTCAGCAGGTAGGCCACGCCGCCCTTGCCCGACTGCGAGTTGACCCGGATGACCGCTTCGTAGGAGCGCCCGATGTCCTTCGGGTCGATCGGCAGGTACGGAACGGCCCAGGGCAGGTCGTCGACCCCGACGCCGGCTGCGGCGGCGTCGCGCTCCATGCTCTCGAAGCCCTTCTTGATGGCGTCCTGGTGCGAACCCGAGAACGCCGTGAACACGAGGTCGCCGCCGTAGGGCGAGCGTTCGGGCACGCTGAGCTGGTTGCAGTACTCGGCCGTGCGGCGGATGGAGTCCATGTCGGAGAAGTCGATCTCCGGGTCGATGCCCTGGCTGAAGAGGTTCATCCCCAGCGTCACCAGGTCCACGTTGCCGGTGCGCTCCCCGTTGCCGAAGAGGCAGCCCTCGATGCGGTCCGCGCCGGCGAGGTAGCCGAGTTCGGCGGCTGCGACGCCGGTCCCGCGGTCGTTGTGCGGGTGCAGGGACAGGATGATGCTGTCCCTGTCCGCGAGGTTCCGGGTCATCCACTCGATGGAATCGGCGTAGACGTTGGGGGTGGCCATCTCCACGGTGGCCGGCAGGTTCAGGATCATCTGGCGGTCCGCGGAGGCCTCGAACACGGAGGAGACCTCGTTGCTGATCCTTGCGGCGAACTCCAGTTCGGTCCCGGTGAAGGATTCCGGCGAGTACTCATAGGTGATCGCCGTGTCGCCCATGTTCTCCTCGAACTTGCGGCAGAGGCGTGCCCCCTGGAGGGCGATGTCGATGATGCCGTCCTGGTCCTGGTTGAACACGACGCGCCGCTGCAGGACCGACGTCGAGTTGTAGAGGTGGACGATGGCGCGGTCGGCGCCCTCGAGGGACGCGTAGGTGCGCTCGATCAGGTGCTCACGGGACTGTGTCAGTACCTGGATGGTGACGTCGTCGGGGATGCGGTCGCCCTCGATGAGCTGGCGGACGAAGTCGAAGTCGGTCTGGGACGCCGAGGGGAACCCGACCTCGATCTCCTTGTAGCCCATCTGCACGAGAAGGTCGAACATCTTGTGCTTGCGCTCGGGGTTCATCGGGTCGATCAGGGCCTGGTTGCCGTCACGCAGGTCGACGGCGCACCAGCGGGGCGCCTTGGTGATGACCTTGTCGGGCCACGTGCGGTCGGGCAGCTCGACGGAGATCTGCTCCTGGAAGGGTCGGTACTTACCGAACGGCATACCGGAGGTCTTCTGTGCGTTTCGCATGGGAATCGGCCTTGTCTGTTGGAACTGAAGGTGCTGGCGGCCGGGCAACGCAGACTCCGCGGCGAGGATTGGCCAGTAGCTCGAATGTCCTAGATGGCCTCGCCGCGGCACCGAAGAAGAGTCAGCTGCGCGCGCACAGTGCCACCATAGCACGGCGCATAGGATGGCTGGCGGGGCGTTCGGACGAGCGCCACCCTGCCCCGCAACACGAGGAAACGGGAAGCGACAATGACGATCAGCACACTCGATCCGGACCATCTCGACCGGACGGTCCGGCCCCAGGACGACCTCTTCCGGCACGCCAACGGCGTGTGGCTGAGGGAGACGGTCATCCCCGACGACCGTCCGCTGACGGGCTCCTTCACCGCGCTGCGCGACGCGTCGGAACTCGCGGTCCGCACCATCATCGAGGACGCTGCCGGGGCGGACGAGGGATCAGCGGACCCTGTCGGAGCGAAGCTGGGCGTCCTCTACGCGGACTTCATGGACACCGACCGCATCGAGGCGGAGGGAGCCGCTCCGATCGTGCCGCTGCTGGAGCGGATCGCCGCGATCAGGACGGTCGAGGAACTCGTGGACCTCAGCGCGGGGCTCACCCGGTCGGGGGTCCAGGGACTCGTCGCACCCTACGTGAGCAATGACGCCGGCAATCCCGAGCGGTACCTGCTCCACCTGTACCAGTCGGGCCTCGGGCTGCCGGACGAGTCGTACTACCGTGAGGAGGGCTTCGCGGAGACGAGGGACAGGTACCGCGACCTGCTTGCGGCACTCTTCGGACTCGTCGCCACGGACGATCCCGTCGGAGCGGCCGACCGTGTGTTCGCGCTCGAGACGCGCCTCGCGGCGTGGTCCATGGGCAGCGTGGAACGGCGGGATCCGCAGAAGACGTACAACCTGGTCCAGCACGACGACGTCGCCGGATTCTCGGGGCACCTCGTCCCCTGGTTGCGGATCGTCACGGACGAGCCGCACCAGTCGGCGGAACTCGTGGTCAACCAGCCCGACTTCGTGCGCGGACTCGACGCGGCGCTCGCTGCGGAGGACCTCGGGACCTGGCGCGAGTGGCTGGTGAGCCGCGTCCTGCTGCATGCCTCCGACTTTCTCGACGAGCGCTTCGTCGACGCCGCCTTCGCCTTCTACGGCACGCACCTCGCAGGGACCCCGCGGTTGAAGGACCGGTGGAAGCGCGGTGTGGCCCTGGTCGAGGGGGCGATGGGCGAGGCCATCGGGCAGCGCTACGTCGAGCGGCACTTCCCGGCCACGCACAAGGCCGCGATGCTCGAGCTGGTGGGCAACCTCATCGCCGCCTATGAGTCGAGCATCACCGGTCTCACCTGGATGACGGACGCGACCCGCGCCAGGGCGCTCGAGAAGCTCGCGCAGTTCACCACGAAGATCGGCTACCCCGACAAGTGGATCGACTACGGGCCGCTCGAGGTCCTGCCGTCCGACCTGTACGGCAACGCCCTTCGCGCAGCGGAGTTCGAGCACCGCAGGCAGCTGGACAAGCTCGGGCAGCCGATCGACCGCGGCGCATGGCTCATGACGCCGCAGACGGTCAACGCCTACTACATGCCGACGATGAACGAGATCGTCTTCCCTGCCGCCATCCTCCAGCCCCCGTTCTTCGACATCGAGGCTGACGACGCCGTCAACTACGGGGCGATCGGCGCGGTCATCGGGCACGAGATCGGGCACGGGTTCGACGACAAGGGCTCCCAGTTCGATGGGACCGGACGACTGCACAACTGGTGGAGCGAGGACGACAGGACGGCGTTCGACGCGCTGACCGGGCGGCTCGTGGCGCAGTACGCCGCGCTCGAGCCCTCGGAGGTCCCCGGCCGGACGGTGAACGGGGAACTCACCCTCAGCGAGAACATCGGGGACCTCGGCGGACTCGGCATCAGCTACCGCGCCTATCTCCTGAGCCTCGGAGGCGCCGAGGCACCCGTGATCGACGGGCTGACCGGGGCCCAGCGGTTCTTCCTGTCCTGGGCCACCTGCTGGCAGCAGAAGATCCGCCCCGAGGAGGCCACACGGCGCCTGACCGTCGACCCCCACTCACCCAACGAGTTCCGCTGCAACCAGGTGGTGCGGAACCTGGACGAATTCCACGAGGCATTCGGCGTGGGCGTGCAGGACGGCCTGTGGCTCACCCCCGAGGAGCGGGTCCGCATCTGGTAGGGCGGCGCCGCCGCATCCCTCCGTCAGGCGGGGTGCGGCGCGCCGGGCGCGTCCAGGAGAATTCCACGCGGGGAGTTCCCGGGTGCCTCCGGGCCGGGCAGGTCGGGCTAGAACCCCGACGACGCCTGGCAGGTCACCTGGTCCGCCGTCTGGCCCTGCAGGTCGCTGCCGAGCGGCGGGACGACGACCCGGGATCCGCTCGCGAGGTCCGCGCCGACGAGCAGCTCGATCCCGACAGCGGTTGCGCTGAACTGCACCTGGCTCGCGGGAACGCCGAAGCGGGCGGCGAGGTCGGCGGCCGCCGCGTCGTAGCCGGTCCCGAACAGGATCTGCGTCGTCTCGGCCGGGACGGACTCGTACGGTGTGGCCTGCGAGTACCCGGCGTCCACGAGGAGCTGCTGCACCTCGGCCGCGCGATCGGCGTTCATCGTCGCGTTGATGACCAGGACGGGAACGGCCGCAGGATCGATGGCCGGCGCCTCGGGAGTGGCCGGCGCCGAGCTGCTACTGGGCGCGGGTGTCGAGGCTTCGGGAGTGGCCTCGGTGAGGCCGCGGTCCTCGCGCAGCGCCTCGAAGAGCGGCGCGGCGCCCTCTTCGTCGAGGACCAGCCGGTTGGGGTCCTCCACCCACGGCGCGGTAGGCACCGTCACGAAGGCGATGTTGCCGAGATCGACGTTCTTCATGCGGTCGGCGATCTTCAGCAGTTCCGTGGGCTGGGACAGGCCCTCGTCGACCGTCAGGTTGCGGGTGACCGTGTCGGCGATCGCGTAGAGCTTGGGCAGGTTCGTCAGCGTGCCCTCGGCCCGCACCTTGCGTGCCATGGACGCCAGGAAGGACTGCTGGGCGGCGATGCGCCCGGTGTCGCCGCCATCGCCGAAGCTGTGGCGCGTGCGCAGGAAGGCGAGGGCCTGGTCTCCCTCCACCTCGCTGGTGCCGGCCGGCAGCGACAGTCCCGAGTATTCGTCGTCCACCGGCTCCTCGACGCAGACCTCCACGCCGCCGAGCGTGGAGGACAGTTCCTTGACCGCGTTGAAGTCCGCCATCATGAAGTGGTCGACCGACAGGCCCGTGAGGTTGTTGATCGCAGCGACGGTGCAGCCCGGTCCGCCCTCCTGGAGGGCGCCGTTGAGCTGGCCGAGGTCCATCTCCTCGGATGACTCTCCCGTCTCGGGATCGGTGCAGCTGGGCAGTGGCACCAGGAGGTCACGGGGGAACGAGACGACCGTGACGTTCTCCCGATCCGCGGAGAGTGTCACCAGCATCATGACGTCCGAGTTCCCCTCACCCGAGGAAAGATCCTCCCCGCCGATGAATTCGCCGCCGTTGCCGGTCCGGGTGTCGGTACCGAGGACCAGGATCTGGAGCGGGTCCGTGCTGGAATCGACCGGGAGGGCCGATTCCCCGCCGAGATTGAGCGGCATCGTGGCCACGTTGGACTGCAGGCGGAACACCTGGACGGCGACGAACGCGACGGCGGCCACGAGGACCGACGCGATCACGATGGCGATCACCCTGAGCCTCCGGCGTGCGTTGCCCAGGTGCCGCCCAGCCGGGTGCGGGCCGTCCGCCTCATTCGTGCTGCCGGCCGTGTCGGGGGCGGTTGCCGCGTCGGGGACAGTTGCCGAAGGGGCATCGCTGGCGCTGTCGGCGCCCTCAGGGGACGTTCGGCGGGTCATGCCCTGGCTCCTTCGGATGGTGTCGGTGCCGGCCCGAGGCCGGCGGGGTTTTGTCCCTCGCTCACCGCGGCCGGTGCAGCGGCCGGATCACCGCTGCGCCTCGGGCGCGGTGATCGACGGCGATCAGCAGGTGTCGCAGGACCGGCGGCCCCGTTCCCGGACCCAACGAACGGGGCCGGGAGGTAGTGCCGGCTAGAAGCCGAGCTTGACCAGCTGCTTGGGATCGCGCTGCCAGTCCTTCGCGACCTTGACGTGCAGGTCCAGGTAGATCCGGGTTCCCAGCAGGGCCTCGATCCCACGGCGGGCGTTCGTGCCGACCTCCCTGAGCCGGGAACCGCCCTTGCCGATGATGATCGCCTTCTGGGACGGCCGCTCGACGTAGAGGTTCACGTGGACGTCGAGCATCGGATTGTCCTCGCTGCGTCCCTCGCGCGGGATCATCTCCTCGACGACGACCGCGATCGAGTGCGGCATCTCGTCACGGACTCCCTCGAGGGCTGCCTCCCGGACGAGCTCGGCGACCATGACGGCTTCCGGCTCGTCCGTCAGCTCGCCGCCGGGGTACAGGACCGGCGATTCGGGCATGTGGTTGCTGAACACCTCTGCGACCGTGTCCACCTGGAAACCGTCCGCGGCCGACACCGGCACGATGTCCGCCCATCCCCCGGGACCCGCCACGTCGGTACCGAGCTTCGCCACGGCAAGGAGCTGCTCCGTGAGTGCCTGGCGGTCGACGAGGTCGGTCTTCGTCACCACCGCGATCAGCGGCTTGCGGTTGAGCCGCGCCAGCTGCTCGGCGATGAACCGGTCACCGGGACCGATCTTCTCGTTGGCGGGCAGGCAGAACCCGACGGCGTCGACCTCGGCGAGCGTGTCGGCCACGAGGTCGTTGAGGCGCTGGCCCAGCAGGGTGCGCGGCCGGTGCAGCCCCGGGGTGTCCACGAGGACGATCTGCGCGTCCGGCCGGTTGACGATGCCGCGGATGGTGTGCCGGGTGGTCTGCGGCTTGGCCGAGGTGATGGCGACCTTCTGCCCCACCAGGGCGTTCGTCAGGGTGGACTTGCCGGCGTTCGGCCGTCCGACGAGCGAGACGAATCCGGCCCTGTGCTTAGCGTCGCTCATTGTCAGCCTCTATCGTCTCTCGTTCGTCCTGCTCGGTGTGCTCGGGTGGCAAGCGGTAGGCGATGACGTGGGAGACCCTGTTCCGTCGGCCCTCCACGCGCTCGGCCCGCAGGCCTATACCGTCAATTGTGACCTCGGATCCCACGATCGGCACCCTTCCGAGGGTCTTGGCCAGGAGTCCGCCCACCGTGTCGACTTCCTCGTCGTCGAGGTCGAGGCCGAAGAGCTCGCCCAGGTCGTCGATCCCCATCCGGGCGCTGACGCGGTATTCGCCGTCGTCGAGCTGTTCCTGCTCAGGCACCTCGGAGTCGTACTCGTCGACGATCTCGCCCACGATCTCCTCGATGAGGTCCTCGAGGGTGACGAGCCCGGCCGTTCCGCCGTACTCGTCGATGACGATGGCCACGTGGGTGGATTCGCGCTGCAGCTCCCGGAGCAGGTCGCCCACGGGCTTCGACTCCGGGACGTACCGGGCCGGCCTGCAGTCCCCATCCACCGCCCGCGAGAGGTTCGACGCCGGGCGGCCGTGCAGGCTGGCGACGACGTCCTTCAGGTACAGCAGGCCCTTGATGTCATCCGAGCTCTCCCCGATGACGGGGATCCTCGAGTATCCCGAGCGCAGGAAGAGCGACATCGCCTGGTTCAGCGTGGAGCCCGATTCGATGGTGACCATGTCGGTGCGCGGAACCATCACGGAACGCACCTTCGTGTCCCCGAGTTCGAACACCGAGTGGATGAGCTCCGCCTCGTTGTCCTCGATCATCTCGGCGTCCGAGGCGCGGGAGAGGAGCTCGCGGAACTCCTCCTGCGTGAAGAACGCTGCTTCGTCGCGTGCGGCGCCCGGGGTGATCGAACTGCCGATCCGCACGAGCCAGCGCGGGATGGGTCCGAGGACGGTGCAGAGGGAAGCCACAAGTCCGGCGGTCAGGCGGACGACGGCGAGGGCGTGCAGCCGACCGAGTTGGCGGGGCGAGACTCCAACGATCACGAACCCGACGGCCGCCATCACGGCTGTCGCCAGGAGCCCGGCGAGCCAGACGTTGTCCAGCAGGTCGTGGAACAGGATGGCGACGGCGACGGCGCCGGCCATCTCGAACCAGACCCGCCAGAACCGCAGCGCATGCATGTGGGCGACGGGGGCTTCGAGGATGCGGCGGAGCGACGGCCCGCGCGACTCCTGCACCAGGACCTCGCCCTCCTGCCGCGGGAGGTAGCTGAAGGCCGCTTCGGCAGCGGTCACGAGGGCAGCGGTGAGGGCGAAGAGCAGGGCCATGAGCCCGAGGAGCCAGATGGTCAAGCGCTGGTCTCCTGGGGTGCGGTGCCCCCGAGGAACTCCGACAGGAGCTGGCGCTGCAGGCCGAACATCTCCTTCTCCTCCTCGGGTTCCGCGTGGTCGTAGCCGAGGAGGTGGAGGACGCCGTGCGTGGTCAGCAGCAGCAGTTCGTCGTTCGTGCTGTGACCCGCGGCCGCACCCTGGGAAGCAGCGACCTCCGGGCACAGCACGATGTCCCCGAGCAGTCCGGCCGGCGTGATGCGCCCGGGTGTGCCCGGGCGTAGTTCATCCATCGGGAAGGAGAGCACATCGGTGGGGCCGGGCTCGTCCATCCACTCGACATGCAGCTTCTCCATCGCCGCCGTATCCACCAGGATGATCGACAGCTCGGCCTCGGGGTGGAGGAAGAGCGACTCGAACAGGAAATTCGCGAGACGGACGAGCGACTCCTCGTCGACGTCGTACCCGGATTCGTTGTTGACCTCGACGCTCATCGTGCCACCCCCGGACGGCCGGCACGCGCCTGCCCGGCGCGCTGCTCGTCGTCCCAGGTGCTGTAGGCGCTGACGATGTCACCGACGAGCCGGTGCCGCACGACGTCGGCGGCGTCCAGTTCGCTGAAGTACACGTCGTTGACGTCCCGGAGGATCTCGCTGACGATCCGCAGTCCCGAACTGGTGCCGTTGGGGAGGTCCACCTGCGTGACGTCGCCGGTCACCACCATCTTCGAACCGAAGCCGAGGCGCGTGAGGAACATCTTCATCTGCTCGGGCGTCGTGTTCTGGGCCTCGTCGAGGATGATGAAGGCGTCGTTCAGGGTCCGCCCGCGCATGTACGCCAGGGGTGCGACCTCGATCGTTCCCGCCGCCATGAGGCGCGGGATGGAATCGGGGTCAATCATGTCGTGCAGGGCGTCGTACAGCGGGCGCAGGTACGGATCGATCTTGTCGTTGAGCGTTCCGGGCAGGAAGCCCAGGCGCTCCCCCGCCTCGACCGCGGGCCTCGTCAGGATGATCCGGTTGACTTCCTTCTGCTGCAGCGCCTGGACGGCCTTGGCCATGGCCAGGTAGGTCTTGCCGGTACCCGCCGGGCCGATACCGAACACGATGGTGTTCCGGTCGATCGCTTCGACGTACGTGCTCTGGTTGAGCGTCTTGGGGCGGATGGTCTTGCCGCGCGAGGTCAGGATGTTCACGGACAGCACTTCCGACGGCCGGGCAGCGCTCTGCGTCTTGAGCATCGTGACCAGCTGCTCGAGGACATGGGGAGAGACCGTCGCATTGTTGGTGGCCATGGTCTGGATCTCACCGATGAGCCGCTCGGTACGCAGCACGTCCGCCGAGGGACCGGTGATCGTCAGTTCGTTGCCCCGGGCCTGCAGGCCGATGCCGGGGAAGGAGTCTTCGATCAGACGCAGGGCCTCGTCGTTCGAACCGAGCGCCTGAACCATCTGCTCCGTCGAGTCGAAGACGAACGTCCGTGTGTCGAGTCCTGCCACGTTGATGCCTGTTGAAGATTCGCTCATAGCTCGGCCGTCCGGCCTTCGATCG
This sequence comes from Arthrobacter burdickii, assembly GCF_030433645.1. Classification (NCBI taxonomy): domain Bacteria; kingdom Bacillati; phylum Actinomycetota; class Actinomycetes; order Micrococcales; family Micrococcaceae; genus Arthrobacter; species Arthrobacter burdickii. The sequence continues at coordinate 2,462,904 of NZ_JAROCG010000001.1, read as the reverse complement.
CCCCTCGTCTGAGTAGTCGTACTGTGGTGTCGCTTCTGCTGGTGTTCATGCTGCCGTTCGTGCTGATGCCCGGCGCCGATCCCGCCCTCGGGACGCAGCTCACCGGCACCGGCAGAGATGCCAATGTTACGGCATCCCCATTTTGTCAACAGGCGCGTGAGCGCCTTGATTCCCGCGCCGTCCGGTGGCTCACGTCTTACCGAGCGCCGCTCGACTTTCGTCGCGAATCGGCAACAGGTTCGTATCGATCAGGTTTCAGTCCCGTCGACCGCGCGTATTCGCACTGATGTGCTCCGCACGCTGTGCCAAGCTGAAACAGGTCCGGCAGGTACGCGCCCACGAGTGGTCGCCGAACCCTCCGGCGCAGACGTCGAGGGTCGGGCCGACCGGGACGATTTCACGTTACAGATTCCACCCGCGCACCAGCGCGCCGACGGAAGGGGGCCGGCATGCACGAGCAGGACCCCCTGAAGAAGAACCGGCTCGGGCTCCGCGGGATGCTCCTGGCGTCGGGCGCGGTGCTCGCGGCCAGCAGTGTGTTCTTCCTTCCGGAGGTGGGGCTGCTGCAGGGCAGCGCACCGACGACGACCCTTCCCGTCCCGCTTCCGACAGCGGTCCCCGACGGGGAGTCGGCCGAGCCTGAGGCGCGCGTCCAGACCGAGGGCGCGGCAGCGGGTCCCGCTGACGCCGTCCGGCCGCTCCTGCCGGTCTACTGGCTCGGGGAGGTCGAGGGGACCGACCGGCTGTTCCGTGAATTCCTCGTGGCGCCGGAATCCACCGGCGATCCCATCTCCGACGCGGTGCGGCTCATGACCGCGGGGCAACCTCTCGACTCCGACTACCACTCGCCCTGGCATGCCGCATCGAGCGTGAGCTCGTCGATCTCCACGAAGAACGTCATCACCCTCGACATCTCCTCGGACGCCTTCTCGGAGAGCCTCGGAGAGAGCGACGCGCGCCTGGCCCTGCAGCAACTCGTCTACACCGCCACGGCGGCCGCCTCGAACGCCGGCCTCATCACCGGCGGCGAGTCCAGTTCCGTCGTCGTACTCGTCGACGGAGCGGCGGGCTACCGCGCCTTCAACTCCGTGGACGTCGGCGGGGAGTGGACCCGGGATACCTCCACACTCGCTCCCGTATGGATCATCGACCCGCAGGAGGGCGTCGAAGCCGACCGCTCCGGGCTGACCATCCACGGGGTGGGGCCGACATCGGAGCAGACGCTCGCCTGGCGGATAGACCGGAGCGAGGGCGGGCCGGCGGACGGCGGAACCGGTGATACCTCGCTCTTCCGCGACGGCTCGGTCCGGATCTCGCCCGAGGACGGCGCTCCGGGCGCCTACTCCTTCTCCGTGACACTCCCGCCCGGCTCCTACGAGATCACGGTGGCCGTGCCCTCCGGGCACGGCCAGGCTCAGGACTCCAAGTCCGTCGTCGTCCGGTGAGCGCGGCGCTCCTCCCGGCGGGCCGTCAGCCGCGGTCGACTACCAGCGCCCCAACAGGTGGTTCAGCAGCACGAGGGCAGCAGGGCCGGCGGAGGACGAACGCAGGACGTGCGGTCCCAGTCGGGCCGCACCGGCGCCGACTGCGCGCAGCTTCCCCAGCTCGGCCTCACTGATGCCGCCCTCAGGACCCACGACGACGGCGGTCGACGACGGCACGTCCAGGGCACCCGCTGCGCGGAGCTCCGAGACCTGATCGGCGAGGGAGGATTCGGCGTCCTCGTGCAGGACGACCAGCCGGTCCACCGTCGACGCCCAGGCGGCCAGCCCCGAGGTATCCAGGACGGCATGGACCTCGGGCACGAACGACCGCCGCGACTGCTTCGACGCCGCACCCACGAGGGACACCCACTTCTGCCGGCCCTTCTCGGCCTTGTCGCCGCGCCAGCGGACGATGCTGCGCTCGGCATGCCACGGCACCACGGCGTCGACGCCGAGCTCGGTGGCCGACTCGACGGCCTGCTCGTCACGACCGCCCTTCGCGAGGGCCTGCACGAGCACCAGGCGGTGCTGCGGCGCGGGATCCTGGCCGGCGGTCTCCACCTCGACCTCGACGGTTCCCGGCCCGACGGCCGAGATCACTCCGCCGATCCGGTAGCCGGAGCCGTCGGACACGTCGATGCGCTCTCCCGTCCCGAGCCGCCGGACGGTTGCGGCGTGCCGGCCCTCGTCACCGTCGAGGACGAACAGGGCGCCGGGTGCGGCCGCGCGGACAGCCTCGCTCGACCCGAAGAACAGGGGACGCGTCATGGTCAGCGGTTCCCGAGGCGCTCCCGCAGGCGTGCGAACACGCCGGAACCGCTGCTGGCGAGCTGGCCGTCCGTGTACTCCTCGTTCCGCAGTTCGGCGAGCTTGCGCAGGAGCTCCTCCTGCTGGTGGTCCAGGTTGCGCGGCGTCTCGACATTCAGGTGGACGCGCAGGTCTCCCCTGCCCTGGTTCCTGAGGTGCGTGACGCCGAGCCCGCGGAGGGTCATGATCTCGCCGGACTGCGTCCCGGGCTTGATGACCAGTTCCTGGTCGCCGTCGAACGTGTCCAGCTGCACCGTGGTGCCCAGCGCGGCCGCCGTCATGGGCACGCTCAACGTGACATGGAGGTCGTCGCCGTCGCGGAGGAACGTCGAGTCGGTGTTGACGCGGATCTCGACGTACAGGTCGCCCTGCGGGCCGCCGGCGATGCCGGCCTCGCCCTGGCCGGCGAGCTGGATGCGGGTGCCCGTGCTGACGCCGGCGGGGACCTTGATGGTCAGGGTGCGGCGCGCACGGACGCGTCCCTCGCCGCTGCATTCGTGGCAGGGGTTGGGGATCACGGTGCCGTAACCCTGGCAGGTCCCGCAGGGCGCGCTCGTCATGACCTGGCCGAGGATCGACCGGACGGCCCGCTGAACCTGGCCGGAGCCGCCGCAGATGTCGCAGGTGCGGGGCGACGTGCCCGGCTGGCAGCAGGTCCCGTCACACGTGGGGCAGACCTCCGCGGTGTCCACCTCGATCTTCTTGTTGGTGCCGAAGACGGCATCCTTGAGGTCGATCCGCACGTTGATGAGCGCGTCCTGGCCCCGTCGGGTCCGGGAGGGCGCTCCTGCCTGCTGGCCCCCGCCGCCGAAGAAGGTCTCGAAGATGTCCTGGAACGCGAACCCGGAGCCCGAGTAGCCGGCACCGTAGCCGTTGTCCGTGCCGTTCTCGTTGCCGGTCGTGTCATAGATCCGCCGCTTCTGCGGGTCGGACAACACCTCGTAGGCATGCGTGATGCGCTTGAACTCCTCCGCGGCGTCCTCACCCGGGTTCACGTCCGGGTGGAGCTTCCGGGCGAGCTTGCGGTACGCCTTCTTGATTTCCTCCCCGGTCGCACCCTGCGCCACACCGAGGACCTCATAGTGATTACTCACTCGTGCACATCACTTCCTGTTGGAGATTTCTGTCTACTGCTCGCCGGTCGTGCCGGCGGAATACCGTTGTGCCGGCGGAATACCGGGGACGGCCACGGGGGCCGGTGCCTACTCCTCGAGGATCCTCGAGAGGTAACGGGCGACGGCGCGCACCGCGGCCATCGTCGTCGGATAGTCCATGCGGGTGGGCCCGAGGATCCCGAGCTTCGCTCCGGCGTCCGGACCGTAGCCTGTCGCGACCACGGAGGCCTCCGACAGGCCACCGTAGGGGTTCTCGCTGCCGATCCTCACCGAGATGCCGCGGGCGTCGTACTCCATCTCCGACAGGAGCCTCAGCATGACGACCTGCTCCTCGAGTGCCTCGAGAATGGGACCGATGCTGAGCGGGAAGTCACCCGTGGACCTGGCGAGGTTCGCCGTTCCTGCCAGCAGGATCCGGTCTTCACGTCCGAGCCCGGCGAGCTGCTCGAGCGCTTTGATGATCGTACCCCCGTGCGCCCGCAGCGCGGGGGGCAACTGCGATGCCGCGACGCCCAGCTCACCCGCAAGCGCCGACAGTCTCACCCCGGACACCGCGGACAGGATGCGCTGCTTCAGGTCCGCGAGCTCGGCTTCCTGGATGTCCGCGTGCGTCCGGACGATGCGCTGCTGGACGGTACCGTTGGTCGCGATCAGGACCACGAGGATCTGCTGCGGAGCCAGCAGGACGAATTCGATGTGGCGGACCGACGCCCCGCCCGTACGGGGGAACTGGACGACGGCGACCTGGTTCGTGAGTTGGGCGAGCAGCCGGACGGTCCGGTCCATGACGTCGTCGAGGTCCTCCGCACCCTCCAGCAGGGTCTGGATCGCCTTCTTCTCCGGCGCGGACAACGGCTTGACCTCGGAGATACGGTCCACGAACAGGCGGTATCCCTTGTCCGTGGGGATGCGGCCCGAACTCGTGTGGGGTGCCGCGATGAGGCCTTCCTCCTCGAGGACCGCCATGTCGTTACGGATGGTGGCGGAGGAGACGCCGAGGTGGTGCCGGTCGACCAGTGCCTTGGAGCCGACGGGCTCCCGCGAATGGACGTAGTCCTCGACGATGGCCCGGAGCACTTCCAGGCGTCGCGGTTCACTCATTCGATGTCACCTCCGGGTCTGCACGAACAGGCGTGGGGGCGGCTCCGAGCGATTAGCACTCGACACACCCAAGTGCCAAGTCTAGTACGTCCGAGCCGATTGTTAGCATTGGGAACCCGGGCCGCGGCAGACCGCCGAAGCCCTCGGCGGAAGGACAGCTCGGGATGGACTACGGCTGGGGAGCACAGGATATTACGGCTCCGAAGCGGGTCAGCCTGCCCGATGTCCCGGTGGAGAAGGACATGGTCCTCGAGGACGTGCAGAGCGGATTCGTCGGCGCAGTGGTCCGGGTCGAGAAGTCCGGCGGGCTGCATGTGATGGTGCTCGAGGACCGGCGCGGGAAGCACCGGACGTTTCGGCTCGGCCACGGATTCCTCCTCGACGGACAGCCCGTCCACGTCGTCGCACCCGTGCAGCGCGCAGCGCCGGCGACCACCCGGACCGCGTCCGGATCGGTCCGCGTCGAGGGCGCGCGGGCGAGGACTGCGCGGGCCAGCAGGATCTGGGTGGAGGGACAGCACGACGCCGAGCTGGTCGAGAAGGTCTGGGGGGACGATCTCCGGCTCGAGGGAATCGTCGTCGAGCCGCTGCACGGCGTCGACGATCTCGCGGGCGCGGTTCGCGCGTTCGACCCCGGTCCGCAGCGGCGGCTGGGCATCCTCGTCGACCACCTGCTGCCCGGCACCAAGGAGTCCCGGATCGCACAGCAGGCGATGACCGTGCCGGGGGCGCGCCACCACGTCCTGATCGTCGGCCACCCCTACGTGGACGTCTGGCAGGCGGTGAAGCCGGCCGCGCTGGGACTCGACGCCTGGCCCGTTGTGCCGCGGAACGAGGACTGGAAAACCGGAATTCTCGCCGGGCTCGGCTGGCCGCACTCCAACCAGGCGGCCGTGGCCCACGGCTGGAAGCGGATCCTCGCCGGCGTCAGCACCTACGCCGACCTCGAGCCCTCGCTGCTCGGCCGGGTGGAGGAGGTCATCGACTTCCTGACCGCTCCCCCGGGCACCGCCTGAGCAGTCCGGGCGCCGCCACCACGTATCCTTGGACACAGTCCGGGGGAACAATCCCGCCAGCCAGCAAAGGAATTGACGTTGTCCAACACCGCCGACCAGCAGCACCACGGGCGGGGCGAGTCCCGGCCCGCGTTCGAAGGGACGCCGGCACAGGCCCTTCCCCTGACGGCCTCCGAGGACCGCCAGTTCGCGACGCTGGCGCACTTCGGCGGCATCCTGGGATTTATCCCCTCACTGCTGATCTTCCTCATCTTCAAGGACCGGGGCCCGTTCACGGCGCAGGAGTCGAAGGAGGCGCTGAACTTCACGCTTCCGCCGACCCTCCTGGCGCTGGCGGCCTGGCTCCTGTCGCTCGCGCCGGTGATCGGAGGGGTGTTCGCCGTCGTGAACGCCCTCATCTGGGTCACGATCACGATCTTCTCGGTGAATGCGGGCATCCAGGTCAACCGTGGCCGGCCCTACCGGTACACCCTGAACCTGCGCCTGATCCGCTAGGACCGCCCGCGCTCGGCCGGCACTCAGTCCGGCAACAGTCTCCGCACGACGGCGTCCGCGAGCAGCCTGCCCTGGAAAGTCAGGACCACGCGGCCCGCGAAGGCCGCGGCGGGCTCGACGAGCCCGTCGGCGATCAGCCCGGCGATCGCCGTGCGGCCCGGTGGCGTGAGGGAGGCGGTCGGAAGTCCCTCACGCAGCCGTACGCGCAGCATGACGTCCTCGACGTAGCGGTCCTCCGCCGACAGGATCTCGCGCCCCGCGGCGGGTGACCGTCCGGCACCCAGCGCTTCGGCGTACGGGCGCGGATGCTTGACGTTCCACCAGCGCGTGCCGCCGACATGCGAGTGCGCGCCCGGGCCCGCACCCCACCAGTCGCTGCCACGCCAGTAGGCGAGGTTGTGCCGGCATTCATCGGCGGGCGTGCGCGCCCAGTTGCTCACCTCGTACCAGTGCAGGTCACCGGCCGTCAGCATCTCCTCCGCGAGGGCGTACTTGTCGGCGTGGTCGTCGTCGTCGATGGGCGGGACCTGGCCGCGGCGGATGCGCGACGCGAGCCGCGTCCCGTCCTCGATGATCAGCGCGTACGCCGAGATGTGGTCGGGGCCGTAGGACAACGCCGTGGACAGCGACGTCCGCCAGTCCTCAAGCGACTCCCCCGGTGTGCCGTAGATCAGGTCCAGGCTCACCTTCAGGCCGGCCTCGCGAGCCCACTGCACGGCCTGCGGCACGCGTTCGGGCGAGTGGGTGCGGTCGAGCACGGCGAGCACGTGGGGCACCGCGGACTGCATGCCGAACGAGACGCGGGTGAAGCCGGCCTCCTTCAGGACGCGCAGCGACTCCGGCGTCACCGAATCGGGATTGGCCTCGGTGGTCACCTCCGCGTCGGGGGCCAGGCCCCACTGCGCCGTCGCCGCCCGCAGGATCGACGCGAGGTCCTCGGCGGGCAGCAGGGTGGGAGTACCTCCGCCGAAGAAGACCGTGGACAGCGGCCGTGCCGGCATCCTCGAGGACCGGAGCACCTGCGCACCGAGGGCGAGCTCGGCGAGCACGGATCCGGCGTAGGCGTCCTGCGACGCCCCGCCGCCGAGCTCCGTGGAGGTGTAGGTGTTGAAGTCGCAGTAGCCGCAGCGGACAGCGCAGAACGGGATGTGCACGTAGAGGCAGAAGTCGCGGTCGAGCGCACCTTCTGCTGCCTCAGCAGGCAGCACGCCGTCCTCGGGTGCCGGCAGGCCGAGCGGAAGGGCGCTAGGCACGCGGACCGGCCCCCTCGAAACCGTACGGGGTCACTTCTTGGCTTTGTCCTTCGACTCGTCGGAGGACAGTGCAGCGATGAAGGCTTCCTGGGGCACTTCCACGCGCCCCACCATCTTCATGCGCTTCTTGCCTTCCTTCTGCTTCTCGAGCAGCTTGCGCTTACGCGTGATGTCACCGCCGTAGCACTTGGCGAGGACGTCCTTGCGGATGGCCCGGATGCTCTCGCGCGCGATGATGCGGGCACCGATGGCGGCCTGGATGGGCACCTCGAACTGCTGGCGCGGGATGAGCTCGCGGAGCTTGCCCGTCATCATGACACCGTAGGCGTAGGCCTTGTCGCGGTGGGTGATGGCGCTGAACGCGTCCACCTGTTCGCCCTGCAGGAGGATGTCCACCTTGACGAGGTCGGACACCTGGTCGCCGTCGGCTTTCCAGTCCAGGGAGCCGTACCCGCGGGTCTTCGACTTCAGCAGGTCGAAGAAGTCGAAGACGATCTCCGCCAGCGGCAGCCGGTACCGGATCTCTACGCGGTCCTCGGACAGGTAGTCCATGCCGCCGAGGATGCCGCGGCGCTGCTGGCACAGCTCCATGATGGCGCCGACGAACTCCGACGGCGCGAGGATGGTCGCGGACACCATGGGCTCGCGCACCTCGGCGATCTTCCCGACCGGGTACTCGCTCGGGTTGGTGACCTTCAGGATGCGCTTGTCCTCGAGGGTCACCTCGTACTCGACGTTCGGTGCGGTGGAGATCAGGTCGAGGTTGTACTCGCGCTCGAGGCGTTCCCGCGTGATCTCGAGGTGCAGCAGGCCGAGGAAGCCGACGCGGAACCCGAAGCCCAGCGCGGCCGAGGTCTCCGGCTCGTAGACGAGCGCGGCGTCGTTCAGGGTGAACTTCGCGAGGGCGTCGCGCAGGACGGGGTAGTCGGTGCCGTCGAGCGGGTACAGACCGGAGAAGACCATGGGCTTCGGATCCTGGTAGCCGCCCAGCGACTCCGCGGCAGGCTTGGCCAGGTTGGTCACGGTGTCACCGACCTTCGACTGGCGCACGTCCTTCACGCCGGTGATGAGGTAACCGACCTCGCCGACGCCGAGCCCCTTGGAGGGCTTCGGCTCGGGTGAGCTGACGCCGATCTCGAGCAGTTCGTGGCTGGCTCGCGTGGACATCATCTGAATGCGCTCGCGGGGGCTGAGCTTGCCGTCGACCACCCGGACATAGGTCACCACGCCGCGGTACGTGTCGTACACCGAGTCGAAGATCATGGCGCGGGCCGGCGCGTTCGGGTCACCGGTCGGGGCCGGGAGGTCGCGCACGATCTTGTCCATGAGGGCCTCGACCCCGACGCCGGTCTTCCCGGAGACCATCAGGACGTCCTCGGGTTCCCCGCCGATGAGGCTCGCCAGCTCCGCGGCGTACTTCTCCGGCTGCGCGGCGGGCAGGTCGATCTTGTTCAGGACCGGGATGATCGTGAGGTTGTTCTCCATCGCGAGGTAGAGGTTCGCGAGAGTCTGCGCCTCGATGCCCTGGGCGGCGTCGACGAGCAGGATGGCTCCTTCGCAGGCCGCGAGCGAGCGTGACACCTCGTAGGTGAAGTCGACGTGGCCGGGAGTGTCGATCATGTTCAGGGCGTAGGCGGTGCCATCCACCTCCCAGGGCAGGCGGACGGCCTGGGACTTGATCGTGATGCCGCGCTCGCGCTCGATGTCCATCCGGTCGAGGTACTGCGCCTTCATGTCCCGCTGCTCGACGGCTCCCGTGAGCTGGAGCATGCGGTCGGCCAACGTGGACTTGCCATGGTCGATGTGGGCGATGATGCAGAAATTCCGAATGATCGCCGGATCGGTGGAGGCAGGCACCGGCGCGGTGCGGGCCATGGGTGACACGTAGGTTCCTCACTTTTTCGGGACATGGTGCGGCACGCGGCTCCCAGCCGTGCCGTCATCGGCGGCGGCCGGGGCTGGTTCGCGCCGTTTCAACTCCCCTTAGTGTCCCACGTGGCCGGACGGCTCCGGGAATCGCTGCCCCCGGCAGCTGGGCCGGCGGCCACTGTCCGCCTAGGATTCGAGCATGGCGTTCACGGTCCGCTCCCTCCTGTCCCTCGCGGTTCGCGTCGTCCGGGCGGCTAGCGCGTCGCCCCCGGAGGCACCCCGCCGCGGTGCGAAGCGCACCCGGGCACCCGGTTCCGCAGCCCCCGCCGCCACGCGCAGGACGACGGGTCGCCGGCAGGAAGCGCTGCTCGCCTATTCACCCTCGAGTGACGGCAAGCCCGACCCGGGCGAGATCGTCTGGACGTGGGTGCCCTACGAGGATGACCCGGCGCAGGGGAAGGACCGCCCGGTGCTCCTCATCGGGCGCGACGGCGGTGACCTGCTGGGCCTGATGCTGACGAGCCGGGACCGGAACAACGCCCGCGACCACGACGAGCGGTACGTCGATATCGGCACGGGAGCCTGGGACCGGCAGGGACGGCCGAGCGAGGTGAAGGTCGACCGCCTCCTGCGGATCCCGCCGGCGGACATCAGGCGCGAGGGCGCAGTCCTGCCCCGCCGGCGCTTCGAACAGGTGCTCGCAGCGATGCCCGATCACCTGCTGGCGTAGCGCACCGGCGCGGGAAGTCCCCGCCTCCCCTGGTGCGAGCCACCTGCGCCCTCCTGAACGCCCTGACCACCCGTTGCCGGACCGGGCCCGGACCACCACGGGTCGGGTTCCGCGCCTGTTTCTGGTAACCTTTATAGCTGTGTGTCCGCGCAGGTCTCCGGGCACTTTGGCCAATCGCCATACGGTATCCCCACGCCGCTCAGTCTTGGTTGGCCGAAATACCCTCACGACCAGTCCGCAATACAAAGAAAGTTCTCATACGTGGCAAATATCAAGTCCCAGAAGAAGCGCATCCTCACCAACGAAAAGGCGAGGCAGCGCAACAACTCGGTCAAGTCCGAGCTCAAGACCGCCATCCGCGCCGTGAACACGGCCGTCGAGGGCGCTGACAAGGACGCTGCCGCTACGGCTCTGCAGGCAGCCAGCCGCAAGCTCGACAAGGCTGTGAGCAAGGGTGTGCTGCACAAGAACAACGCAGCGAACCGCAAGTCCGCGATCTCCAAGAAGGTCAACGCGCTCTAGGCTGCGGACCCTTCGATGTAGGGCCGACTCCTCACGGAGTCGGCCCTACATCGTTAACGGGCCTATCCCGGCCGAAGCCCAGTGATCCCCTTCCGACTTCCCGGGCAGCTGCCCGCCCCAAAGAATCGAGCACCCCGTGAGCTTCAAGGCCGACAAGCCCTTCGTCCTGTTCGTCTGCGTGAAGAACGGAGGCAAGTCCCAGATGGCCGCAGGCCTCATGGACAGGGTCGCCGGTGACTCCGTGACCACCGCTTCTGCCGGATCGAAGCCGGGTTCCGCGGTCAACGACCTCTCCGCTCAGGTCCTGGGCGAGGTAGGGGTCGACATCAGCCGGAACGTCCCCCGGCAGATCACCGTCGAGGACCAGGAGCGGGCGGACCTCGTCGTCATCCTCGGCCCCGAGGCGCAGGTCGACGAGGTCGAGGGCACCCTGTATGAGCGATGGGACACCGACGAGCCCAGCGAGCGCGACATCGACGGGATCGACCGGATGCGCCTGATCCGCGACGACATCCTCGAACGGGTCACCGACCTTCACGCCGCCCTCACCACCCGATAACGCAGGTCCTGTCAGCTTGCCGCAGGGCGCAGGGCGCACGGCCATGACCGACAGCTGACGGTTGGTGCCGGCCGCACTCCCCGTCATCCCCCGGTCACAGCCACGGCCCCGCGGCGGTCAGCCGTCCGTCAGCCGTCCCCCAGTGCGATGACGGTCACGGCCCGCTCGACGGCGTAGACCGGGTCCCGCGACTCGCCCTTGACCTGGGCATCCGCCTCGGCGAGGGCTCGGATGGAACGTGCGAGGGCGTCCGAGCTGAAGCGCTGGGCTTCCTTCCGCGCCTGGTCGACCTGCCACGGGGCCATGCCCAGGTCCTTCGCAAGCTGCATCGAGGACCCCCTGACGCCGTGGACCTTCGCGACGGCACGGACCTTCATGGCGAGCGCGGCAACGATCGGGACCGGGTCCGCGCCTGTCGCGAGGGCGTGCCGCAGCATGGACAGCGCCTGGGCCGTGCGTCCCGCCAGCGCCGCGTCGGCCACCTTGAATCCCGTAGCCTCCACGCGTCCGCCGTAGTACTTCTCCACCGTCTCGGCGGAGACATCGCCGGCGGAGTCGGCCATGAGCTGCTGGCAGGCTGCCGCGAGTTCCGGCAGCTGCGACCCGACGGCGGCGACGAGCGCCCTCACGGCGTCCGGGTCGATCCGACGACGCGCCAGCCGGAACTCTGTCGTGACGAATTCCGCTTTCTCGCCGTCCTTCTTGAGGGGCTGGCAATCGATGACGGTACCCACGGCCTTGATCGCGTCGAGCAGCTTCTTCCCGCGGTTGCCGCCCGAGTGACGCATGACCAGGACGACATCCGGTGCGGGATCCGTGAGGTAGGCGAGCGCGTCGACCAGGAATGCATCATTCATCTGGGCCAGCCCTGCGACCTCGATGACCTTCCAGTCACCGAACAGTGACGGGCTCGCGTGCATGGTCAGTGTGCCCGCCTCGTAGGATCCGGCGTCGAAAGTGACGAGCTCCGCCCCGGGCTGAGCGGTGCGGACCTGGGCCCGGATCGACTCGGAGACCTTCGACGCCAGGTAGTCCTCGGGACCGGACAGCAGCATGACGGCGGCGGGACGCGCCTCACGCCACGATGCCGGCTGCTGGTTGGAGCCGCTGCTGCGGCCGGCGGGTGATCTTGTTGCCACGTGGCGAGGTTCCTTCCGTCAGACCTCCGTCTACTGTTTCACGGCGCGGCCATGCCTCAAAGCTGCGGGGGACCCCGATGGCGTGCCGGCCCTACCGGAGGGTGCGGACTTCGACCGTGTCCCCGACGACCTCCACGGTGAACGACCCGAGCTCGTCCGTCCTGGCTGTGGCAATACCCAGGCGGGCGAGGGCGTCGATGATGACCGGGTGGGGGTGCCCGTAGTCGTTGTCCTCACCCACGGAGATGAGCGCGAGGCTGGGAGCGATCGCTTCCAGCACCGCCGTGCCGCCGTTCCTGGCTCCGTGATGGGCGATCTTGAGGATGTCCACTCCCCCCTCGGCCAGTGCCGGCTCGGCGGCCAGCAGGGCGGCGGCAGCGTCCTCCTCGATATCTCCGGTGAGCAGCAGCGTCACGGACCGGTCCGGCGTCGGCACGACGACGTCGAGGACGGCGCTGGCGTTGTTCTCCTCCGACGGAACGGTGTCCCCTGTCGGCCAGAGGACGTCGACCTGGATCTGGGGGAGGTCGAGAGTCGTCGAGCTGGTCAGGCGCTCGGCCTCCAGTCCGGCGGCGGCTGCAGCCTCAGTCACCTCGCGGGGCGGGCTCTCCTCGCTCGTCGAGTAGTAGAGGGCCGTGAGGGCCCTTCCCCGAATGGCCCTCACGACGCCGCCGTAGTGATCGTCGTGCAGATGAGTGATGACGAGCGCGTCGATCACGTCGACCTCCAGGTGGTCCAGGCACCTGTCCATGGCGTCGGGATCCGGTCCTGCGTCCACGACCAGCGCATGGCCGGCCGTCGTCCTGACGACGATGCCGTCTCCCTGGCCGACATCGCACATCGCCATCACCCAACTCCCGGCGGGCCGCACCATCGTCCGGTGGATGACAAAGGCCCCTCCCGCGGCGCATAGAACGAGAAGGAGGGCGAGCGCGGCGCCGCGATGCCGCCGGCGCCCGTCCTTCCTGGCAGCGGAAGATGGCGCGGGCCGGCGTAGGGCGCGACCACCCGGGCTCCGGCCCGCCTCTCGATCCGGGTCCGGATCAGTGCCAGTGCCAGTGCCGCCATCCGGAACCCGCGGCTGGGGGGGATGCGATTCTCCTCCCCCACCAGTCGGTGATGGCCTCCTGCTTAATCATGAGCACGAGAAACGACAGTGATGCGAGTGCGGCCACGGCGGCGCCGGGCGCTCCCGGGATCCACGGCAACGATGCCACCGGCGCAGCAGCAAGGGTGTCGGCAACGCCTTCCACCCACCGCGTCCCCCACTGGGCTGCAGCGATGAGGGGCTGTGCAAGGACCGGAGCGGCTACCAGGGCGAGGACGGCCAGCATCCCCACGAGAGTGATCGCGGGGACCACGGGCGAGGCCAGCACGTTCGCCGGCAGCGAGTACATCGGGAGTACCGGCTGGATCAGGACGAGGATCGGTGTGCAGAAGAGTTGCGCCATCAGGGGGATGGCGAGCAGTTGGGCGGCGACACGCGGCATCACGAGGCTGAGCGTGTCGGCCGCCTTTGGTCCGGCGGTGACCAGCCCCAGGGTTGCTGCGACCGAGAGCAGGAAGGCGAAGGACACCGAGAGCCACGGGTCCACCGCGAGAAGGATGATGATCGACAGCATCAGCAGGGTCAGGGACGCCCTGCCGCGCCCCGAGAGGACCGCGGCCACTCCGATCGTGCCCATCACCGCGGCCCGGAGGACACTCGGTTCAGGGCGGACAAGCATCACGAAGCCCACCAGTGCCATCACCGCACCAGCGGCGGCGGGTGGCCGTGGGAGTCGGACCGCCCTTAGTCCGAGGAACGCGAAGGCGACGACATAGGAACAGTTGGCTCCGCTCAATAGTGTTTAGCCTACGTGGTGAAATCTGCACCCCTGGCCGAAGGATCTGCAATGACTACCGACATGACACAGGCGCAAAACCCGTTCGGCATTTCTTACGATCCTTACCGGCACCTTGCCGAGCATTACCCCCACATTGCGGTGATCCGGATACGCCTGAACGACAAGGTTGTCGGGCTCACTGACGGTAAGAGCGTCGTGTTCCTGGACGAGCGACTGAATGAGGTAGAGGACCGCAATGTCCTCTGTCACGAGGTAGTGCACATCGACCACGGCCACGGCACCTGCCAGCCGCCCGAGGTTGAGTACATGGTTAGGGCCGAGACTGCCCGCCGACTGATTGACATAGATGAACTGCTTAAAGCCACCCAGGTAACCCAGGACCGCGCTGCACTGGCGCGGCTCGTGAACGTCACCCGTCAAACCCTGCACGACCGCCTAGCCACATCGAGCGAGGAGGACAGAGCCAAGCTTTGGAACGCGCACCCAAAGGGGCTCTAGGATTCAGCACGAACGCTAAGCTTCATCCGAGAGAGCGAGCGGCGCTCTGCCGGGGAGGCAACTGGTGCAGTTTGAGGAAGCAGAAAAGCGGCGTACGGCTTGGTCCGCGAAGGGTAACCCACCATGTGATCACCCAGAGATCAGCAGAGAGTACGGCCTCTCCATGCAGAGCGGTGATTACCGATGTGACACTTGCGGAGCTGTAGTTCCGCGAAGATCCAGAGGGTAACCCCGCGCACTCTCACCTAACGCCTCCCGCGGGTCCTTCTGGGCCGCTATAGCAAGGCTCAATCCTTAGCTTCGACATCCTCGGGCGTGATCTTGGCACGTGCTGAGGCTGCTTGCTCGTACATACGGGCGATGTACTCCTCCAGCTTCACCCGCTCCACACGCCACTGACCGCGCCCGCCAACCTGGATGGCGGGGAGGTCGCCGGACTTCACGAGCGCGTACATCTGGGATTGGCTGACGGCGAGTTCCGCGGCGACGTCGGGCAGCGTCATGAATCGTGATTGATCGGTCATGGGCTCACCCTAGGAGAACAACACTTGGTTTGGCAGTCGGCGTGCATAATTACTTGTCGTCAACAAACACTATGGGGGTCTCATGCGCCGGATAGCGCTCACCATCATCACCGCGGTCGCTTTAACGGGCTGTTCGGGTGCAAGTCTCACCGTCCCAGAAGCTGGTGAGTTTTACCTTGATGGCGTATGCCCGGTGAACTTTGCCAACGACGACCTAGCCCTTGAAGTGAACAGGGCCTACATCCTCGACGAGCCCATGAACATGAAAGCAGTGAACGAAAAAGCAGCCACCGCTCGGGACGCCTACCGGTCCGTGATCGAGAAGTTTTCAGCAGATACAGCAGCATGGCCCGAGGTAGTTGACGCCGACGTGGATGTAGTTGTCGACAATTGGTACACAGACGTGTCGATAACGAACCAGATGGCAGAGATTTCTGACCAAGCGAGCTTCGAGACCCTCTGGAGCGTGTGGACGGACCCCGCAAGCCAAGTGAATACATCGGGCACTCCGCAGAAAATCCGAGCAAAACTCGGACTTTCGCCGGACCTCAGCACGAGCTGCGAAGGTCGTTAGACGAACCTGTCGGCCCCGTGCCGCGCGTGCCGCCGAGTTACCTTGGTTCTGGCGGCATCTAGCCGTCGCGGTGGCGTTTCTTCTCTTCCACCTGGCGGCGTTGCACCTTGTCGGCGGTCACCCACGCCTCACGCGCCATCGAGTACTCCACCCACTGCACTTGCACTAGCTCACGAGTCCAAGCGATCGCAAAGCCCTTCACAGTTTGCATGACGCCGCCGGGATAGGTCAGCTGGGCCCAGATGGGAGGGGCCTTCTCTGTCGTCCAATGGATGCCCTCTGTTGGCTTAGGCAGGGACTCGGGCGGAACGAACCGGTCCCGTGACGGGGGTATCCCATGCCAGCCAGGGTGCGCCGCTCTCTTCATATGGACGACCGTAACGAGCCCCTACGACTAAAAGCCCAGCACCCACTAACTCCGGAGTTCCTCAGTCAGCGCTCGCCCGACAATCAGGTCCGCTGCCAGCCACGAGAGAGCGGCTGCAAACTGAACGAATTCAGCCCGAGAGCGACCAGGGTCATCGCCGTGCACCAACTTGCCACGAACTTTGTAGCATTCATTGAACAATTCGGAAGGTTTCATATTCATATAATTTCGATCGTCTAGCGTTGCGCAAAGCCGCATGCCCGCCTGCTTAATCGATTCTTTCTTCATATCTGACAATGCTGAAGCCATTCCCGTCGCTTCCTCCAGTGGGAGGCCTGCATCTTTAACCTGCTGCAAGAATGATTTTACCAGTGTTCTGGCACCGTCGCTTCTTTCCTCACGCTCAATCAGGGTTTCGATTGCCATCATCGAACACATGAAACTCGCTTTTGGTTCGGATGCAACAAACCTGGACAACGAATACAGCTCGAACGCTAGACGTCGTTGCCCTTCAACTGGAATGTTGTTCCGCTCGGAAGTTAGCGCCTTAATTACTCGATCGGACGACGGAACCGCGAAGCCGGTTGCTGATGCACCGAAAAACACTTCTCTGCCGGTGTACGGGTAAACTGTGATACCAAGATGATCGTTGTATGCCTTGGCGCCCGAGTCCTTTGAGAATTCTTCAAGCGCATCGCTAGTGAATCCACCGTTCATACTCGCGTCGCCAAAGTACCCCGCCATCAATAGTGCGGTGAGGGCTATCGAAATTCTGCTCTGCCACCTCTCCGCCTCGTCTGTAGCTTGCTCGCGAGTGTCGAAAGGTCCACCCGTTAGTACGAAAGATTGAGCCTCTGACAGTGGTCCTTCTGGAATGGCAGACAGGGTGAACCGCTGCTCCGTATCGGTTGGAAGGACGACACTGTTTTCGCTGAACGGCAGACTGTGCGTATTGCTAGTGAGAAACCGAAGCCGGAAGTTGAATCTTGGTTCGCTTGCCATCGCCCAAGACTAGGTTGCCGGAAGCGAGCACGAAAGAGCCTTTCTAGAGGCAGTCTTAGCTTCTAAGTGTCACAACCAGCATGTACGCTCCCCTGGAGGACCAGAATAAGCGGTATCCCCATTAGCTGACCGTCCGATGGACGAGCGAGAGACCGATGGGTGATGCGGAAGGAACCCATGCTCCTCACCGCGGCCGAGTTACAGCTGCGCCAGAACCTGCCAATTGACTTTGACGAGCCCCGCCGCGTGTACGCCTGGGTTCGCTACACCACCTAAGCCGCCAGAATTCAAGCCCTAGCCGTCTCATGGACGGACACCGCAGTCAAGATTCGGTTCCTTGAGCCCCGCATCGACGCCTTGACGGAAGGCTGGGTCTGGCGCAAGGCCGTTACGCCGGAATAGCGACGCAGCATGTTGGTCAGGGCATGGAAGCCCTCGCACCCGTAATGGGGCGCAGCTACTTGTGAGGCTCATCCAAAGAAGCCAAGACATCGTTAACTATGTCATCGCTAATGATTTTCTTGAATGCTTCCTCATCGTTTCGTACCTGCTTTGCAAGAATCGAGTGTATTTCACTCGCAAGCTGCCAAGACTTCTGAGATTGCTTGTTGGTAGGCTTTATGACTGTGCGAACTAGGAAATTCGGATCGTTTTGTATCTCGAAATTATATGTGACCTTTCCGTTGACTCTCGTCGTTGTCTCCGCGACCTCCAACGAAAGGTACAGGTTGTGGCAACCATCCTCATCAGAGTCCCCCACGTAGGCTGAAAAAAACTCGCCCTCGCCGTCGGACGTTGTGAGAGTCCACAGTATTGATCCCTCTGCCGTGAGATTCTTCACGAGAGCGAGTATTTCCTCATCCTGAGAATACGTAAATTGTCCGCTAAAACTCATCGCCTGCAGATCATCCCATCGTTCACCCTCGTTTTCGGGATGAACGACTTCATTAGTTCTGGGATTAACTTTTGTCGGATTGGTCAGGTAGTCAATGACCGCGTTGAATGCACGCTCTCGGATGACATTCGAGGACTGAGCTCGAGCAGCTTTGAAGAGACCACTGAAATCGATACCGTTGGCTTTGTCCTTCGCTGTGACCCGAATACTCTCTTTGAATGGTTCGCCCGCGGTTCGCCTAGTGCGACAGAGCTCATAGGAGTAATTCTTCTCGTAACCCCAGATGCTGAGCGTGGTGTTTACGTCAATTGACGCCTCAAAGCTCAAGTTCTCTCCGGTCCCACGCTTGAGGCGGACCACAGGAGGTCTCTCGATCCCGTATTGCGAATAGCGTTATCAACAATCTGCTTCCAGACGTTTGCATCCATGCTTAGACCCCTTTGCCGATAACAGAAACTGAAGCCATCCTAGTTGGTGTCCAGCGGAGTGCGCTGCAGTACGACTGACTAACCAAGACGCCCTCAGTTGACACCCCAGGGCCTGACGAGCGCGGGCGGGGGTCGGGCCCCATTGGGCCGTGAAGGGCACTCCTCTGGCATAGTGCCTATCCCTCTAGTTCCCTCTCACACCCAAACGGGCATGGAAAAGAAACTGCGGGGGGATATTTATCGCTATGGCAGAGGAGCGACTGAGAGGGGTACTGGGGGGGCTCCCTCCCATCCTCCCTTGGGCGTGTGAGGCACTAGAGGGATACGTCGCTGGCCACGAGGTGCGACCTTGGGGCGCGGGAGACGCCCTCCCCCACCCGCCACCGTGGAAAAAATTGAATGAGTGAGAATGGCGCTATGCCAGAGGAGCGAGCGGACCCCGTTGGGGGATCCGCCCGCCACCCCGTTAGCTGACCCTGATTCTTGAGCCTTCCCGGACTGTCTCCCGCTTGTACGCGGCAGTCGCGTTGGCGCGGCGTTCGCCTAGTTCCTCCGGTGTTGCGAGCTTGAGGGTGACGCCCTCGTATGCGCCGCGTGCGACATCGACCAGTGCGAGGTCGATGTCGTCCTTTGCGTCCTGTGCTAAGCGCCGGATTGCGTAGGTGCCTGCAAGTTCAGTCTTGTTGAGGACGGTGATGTCCACGCCGACGCTGGCCCTGATCTGTTCTCGTATCGCGGTGGGCAGGTCAACGACTGCGGGGATGCGGTTGAGTGTGACAGGCACGTCGCTGGGTTTCGTGGCCTGGTAGATGCTTGCTGCTGTCGCCAGTTGCGTGAGGGCGTTACGTGCCTCGATGAGCGGCGTCCCGGTGTTGTTCTGGAGGTTCGCCTCGGGGTCGAGTGCGAGCTTCCCGGCCGGCAACTTACCTGCAGCAGTGGTGAGCTTGCGGATGACTTTATCAAGCGTCGGCGTGAGGTCGGCTGACGCCTCCTCCAGGTACTGAGGGAGCGATTGGGCAACAGCGGCAGAGAAGGACCTGTTGAACGCGTTGGCGAGGAGTTCCTTAGCCTGCGCGTCCCTGATTTGTCCCAGCGCGGAGGCGTACCACTCACTCGGGTTCTGGTCTGTGGTGATGGCTTCGTGGGCTAGTCGTGCAGCCAGGACGTTCACGTCTTCGCCCTTGCTGTTCACGAGGTTGCGGATGTCGAGGGCCCTGGTCAGTGGGGTAAGCCCGAACGCGGTATATGCGTCACTGATGGACTGAAGCTGGTTGTGGGAGCTGGTGAGCTTGAGCGTGAAGAGATCCATAGGGGTTTGTCCTTAGTTGGTGATGCCGAGGGCGCGGGCTACGTCTGAGCTGTACCCATCAGGCGTGTCACAGGTCTGTCAGCAGGTCGGACAATGACGAGGTGGATTCATCCGCCAGGGAGATGGTTCCGGTAGTGGCGGCGGTGGACAGAGCGATGAAGGTTTCCTTCTGAGCGGGGACGATCTTGCCCTCGCGGAGCAGGGTGTCGTACGCCTTTTCCGACTCTCCTAGGGCAATCTTCTTGTTGGCGTCAGCCAGGGCTTCTTTGGTCTGCTCTAGCTCGGACTTCTCAGCGTCAGCCTTGGCCTTTGCATCAGCTTCAGCCTTGTCAGCTGCTTCTTTGTCAGCTGCGGCCTTGTCCTCGGTCTCTTTGGCGGCAGTTTCTTCAGCGGCCTTCTCTTCGTCAGTCTTTTCAGGAGCCGTAGCGTCCTTGATTTGGCCAGTCACAGCTTCCGCTGCGTCTTCGGATACTTCAACCTCTTTGCCGGCTGGAAGGGTGATGGTCTTCTCTTCGCCCTCTTCGGTATATTTCACGTCTATCGGAAAATCGCGGTCATTCTTTACTTTCGACACTTCTAACTCCTTGCTTTCACTTAGCATAATTATTTTAGTCTTATCCGCCAATGCCTCAAATGGTTTCATCCCTTTCAGGTAGGGGTCATTCACAATGCCGACGTGCAATAGCGCTGGGCCGACGTTGTCACCTTTGAGCTTGTCCAGATAATCGGGGTCGAAGGAGATAGACACGTCGTCGAATAGACCGCTGTCGATTTTGGTGGTGGTATCAGAGGCGGTGATGTCCAGCTCGCCGTACACGCCGTCATCCTCGATGGAGAGACCGGCCAACCAGCCACGGGTCGAGGCCAGGAGTTCACCACTTGTCTTGGGATGACCCTCGACGACGGGAACCTTGTTGAGCACCTTGTCCTTGAAGTTCTGCACCACTTGGGCAGCCCAGGACTTATCCAGCACCATCTTCTTGCGGGGATCGTGGGGGTTCACCCAGTTGCCGAACTTCACCAGCTGCTTGCGGTAGCGGCGGCCGTCGTCCAGTTCGACGACGCAGAAGTCTCCCTCGGAGGGAAGCTGGTAGACGACCTTATCGGCCACTGGCTCGTCTCGTCTTGGCGGCCATATACCGCTTGGCGTAGTCCTTGTCGCCGGCGAACCGACGGGTGTAAGCCTCAAGGCTGTACGCCTCGGCTTCGCGTGTCCGTTCGATAGCTTCCTTCACGTCGCCAGTAGTATGAGCAACGAGGTCGCCGGTTGAATTGGAATTGGTGATAAATCCACTCATGCTTTCACTATGAATAGCTATGAGTAAACCGTCAATCTTTTGGGAATACATTGCAGAAATTTGCCTTCTTTCAGGTCGCAGCGACAGCGATTCCTACTCTTTTCATCGCTCTCGCCGTTACCGGCAAAATTTTCGACAACGAAGGAAAATCGCCCTACGCCCTCAAAAGCTGGGGTCAGGCCCAGTTTGCCATCGGGAACATTCTTGTTTGGGTTACGGCAGAACTCGCTTGCCTAGCCGTTCTTATATCCGGTCATACGAATGAGTACCTAGGGTGGGCAATTGGCGGCGTCATTGGCATCCAAATGCTCACGTTGGTCACCGCAGTTCTTACGGAGCCAATCTCGAAGTTCATTCCACCCATTGGGAAAGACCGAGACAAGTGGGTATGGCAGCTAATTGCATGCGCTGCCGCTCCAGTCATCATCTACATTGTTCTGATTCTTTTTCTCTAAGCTTCAAAGCTGGGGCTTGGACACTCCGCCCGGCGCTTTCGGAAATCCCGTGATGTCCGGCTGCTCTGTCTGCTCTGCTCCCACGCCAACCCATAGGCAGCGGCAGTTCCCATGCACCGGCGGCTCCCACTTGCTGGCCCAGTAGCCGGCGTAGTCGACGACAGTCCCGTCTAGGTCTTCGCATATGGGGCACGTACGATCGTCCAGGATGGCGCTGTACTGGTAGACGGATATCTTTGCCCGATAGTTCTCAAACACGTCCTGGCGGCCTCTGTTGACGGCCTGCGAGATGACGATGGCACCAGTCAGGCTGAGCTTCGAGTCGAAGAATGAATTGAAGGCGTCCCCGATGGCTCCCAGGATGTCCGACAGTCCTAGGTTGGTTTCCGACAGGGTGTTCTTCCGCAGCTCTTTTAGCACCTCGGACTTGATTATGAACAGCAAGTCACCGAACTGCTTGTCGACGACGGACTGGGCGCTCTGGTTGATGAGGGCGGTGGTGTCGCGGTTGGTAGAGGGTGCGGGAACCTTCAGCTCGTCGGCTGCGCCGTTCTTGGCGAAGTCGTATGCCTGGCGCATCTGGGCGGCGATGACAGCCCGGTACTCCCCCGCGAAGTTCAGGCTGAACTCGTTGAGCGCCTTGATATCGTGAGCTTCCAGAATTCTCGTTAGCCGAGCGACGGCATCAGCTTTGACCTTGTCGTAGATCGCGCCGGTGTCAGATATGAACTCGGCCTCTAGATGATTGAGGCGGCGCTGTAGTACCGCAAAATTGACTCGCTTCTCTGCCGGCGTGAGTGCCCGGTGCCACCTTTTGGGCCTTCATCGGAACCCGGGGCAGTCCCGACCAGCGCCTGCACTGTCTTGGTGCCGGAGATGGCTACGGAGGTGAACGTGCTGTCGGCGGCATCGAATACGCCCAGGGCCACTGTCGGACTGGTCAGCGTCTGGTCGGTGGTACCGGCGTAGCTGGTCACACTCGACTTGTACTGATGCGAGGCGGAGTAGGTGTAGTCCGTCGAAGTGTTAACCAGCGCCACTTTGATGGTGTCGGTGTCCAAATCGACCGACGGGCTTTGTGAAAGCAGACTTTGTTTGAAGAGCGGGTATCGGGCGCTAGCCATTAGTAAACTACCTTGTATATTCTGCTTTCTACTATGGGCTACCCGCTAACCCTTAGCAATAGCATTACTGCCCAAGTGATTGGTTGTCGCTCTGCGGTTCCGGGCGCGTCTCCAGTCTGGCGCCGACCGCTTCCCCCGTAGGGTGGAGGGAGGTCAGGACTAATAAGGGGAGTTTGAAGTGGGCAAATCGAGCGGCGGCATGGGCGGCACCACGCTGACGAGGCAAACAGCTGCGGACCATCGAGTGGAGCTGAAGCTGCGCTTCGTCTCGCGTGACTACACCCTGCCGCAGCTGCGCAAACGGCTCCAGGACATCGAGGCGTTACTGACGCTGTTGCTAGCCGATAGGACCGCCCTGCCGCGCCCCAGTCGCGGCCGAGTGGTCGGACGCGCCACCATCACCGGCTCATACGTGAGAAGGCGAACGGCCGCTGAAGAAGAGCTGGACGCTCTAATGAAGGGAGTCGTCGTTGAAAAGGTGTCCCTCAGCAGCCCGCTGGAGATACTCATCGTCATTACTGCTGCAGCGCCAGCGGTCGCTGGCATCATCAAACTCTTCCCTAAAGTCATCGCCGCAAAGAACGATTGGAATGACAGCCGGGTCAAGCGAGCCGAGTCCAATTTGAAAATTGATCGCATTGAGCTGGAGCGTAAGTTCGTCAAGGTCCTCTCCGAAGAAGCGAATAGGCTCACACTCGCCGACTACGAAGCCGCCGGAACAAACAGCAATACGAAGCAGATGGTGAAAGCAGCTGCTAGGGCAATCAGCCAGCTGGACGAGGCTGAAACCAAAGACTGAAGATGACCACATTCAATTCGGCCGAGCTGGCCACTTTGGCTGAACACATCCCAGATGCAGCGGCCGACAAGGGATTGCTGTTCGTGGTCGAAGCCACGTTCAGCGGGCAGGCTGACGTGGAACTCAGCGCTGCGACCGTCACGCTCGACACCGCCCTCGCTATCGCCGTCGCTGCCCAGGCGCCGTTTGTCTCGCTCAGCACCACTACCTTCTACGAAGACCTGCTTCGTACCCTGATGATGCAGGACGAGAGGGTTGAGCTGCCCCGCAAGGTTGACCGGGTCATTACCGGAGCCAGTTCCCACGAAGGTGAGATTGAGGTACTGACGCTCCAGTGGCCGGCGCACGGGTCATCTTCGAATGGACCGCTGAGGCGGACTGGCACGAGAGCCTATGGGAGCAGATTTCCGAGGCGTCGGCTGAGGAATCCCAGGAATCCGAAGAAGAGTTGGCAGAGCAGCAGAAGCTCCACAACGCCCAGTTGAAGAAGCTCGAAACCAAGCTCGCTGCTTCCCGTGAGTTTAGGGGTGCATCGGTGCAGAACCGCCGCGCAATCGCTGAATCAATCGCCGGCACCGTGTCCGATGACCTGGTGGATAGCTGGGCCGGTCGCCAGGCGATAGCGGACGCCACCCGCGTCGCCAAGAGGACGGCCTACGAGTACGAGCAGATTTTCTCCTCGCAGCTTCCTGAACTCGCTGCGGAACTAGTAGCGCGACCCGATTGGCCAAACGCCACCACCATGCTTGCCATCCGTGAGCTGACGCTGAAGTTCCTGATGGAGAAGGCCGACGGGTATCGTCTCGGCACGGCCTTCGTCGATGAGGTCGTGCAGCTCGCCCGCAAGTCAAAACGCTGACTATTCCTGACCAGATTTCGACCAGAAGTTGAACTGAGTTGAGGCGCGGCACCCTGTAGCGTTGCAAGACACCGCGAACCGGCTGGGGAGTCGCCTTAGCGAGGAGGTTCCCCGTGCACTTGTTGGAAGCGACATCGACCCCCGACCCCGCCGTTACGCCCATCAGGCCCATTACCCCGGACATCGACTTCACCTGGATTTACGCGGGCCTTGGAGCCGTAGCCTGCCTGGCTGTGGCTGGCCTGTTCTTGTACCTGCTGATTCAAAACCTCCGCGGGTTAGGCCAAGCTCCCGTTGCGGTTCACGTGATCGGACTAGTAGCGGCCCTAGCTGCCATGTTCGTCCTCGGTACCATCTCCACGAACACCATATGGGAACCATTGCGAGAGTTGGCACAGAACATCTCGGGACCGGGCGTGATCATTATCTTGCTAGCCTTTTCAGTCTTCGCTCTGGCCAACAGCTGAAAACTGCTCAACTCAATTGTGATGTTATTTCAAAACGGATTTGCCGTGTAATCAGACTAGAACCCTAATTCAGTTATTTGATTGTGGTCGTGCTGCGGTCTTACTTTTGAGCCGCTTGCATAACGCACATAACTGATTAGGAGAGAGTGATGAAGCAACTCGGCAGTACGCTGGCGGTGGACGTGCTGATAGGCAGCACCCTACTTGCCACCCCGGATGCAGCGCAGGCCTACAGCTACGTCAGGGTTTGCGCTTCGTATAAATGCGTCACGGTCCCGTCATACCGGTACAAGCCTGTTGGTTCGTACGGTGGCGGGTACTACCGCTTCCGGCCGTATGACGGCTACTGCTCTTCATCCTTTGGGTGCTTCAGGCTGAACGGGCGGAACTACATCGCTATCAACGGACCAATCCCGACGGCGGCTGAGCGCAACGCGATGGCTCAGTGCGCTGTCTTCCTTGGACTAACCGTCGCTTCGGCCGCTTCCGGCGGTACTCTGGGTTGGACGCTACTCGGTGTGGGAACAACAATCTGGGGGTGTGCCTCGATATGAAAACCACAATGGGCTGGAAAGCTGCTCTCGTCATAGCTCTGCTCTGGGCAGCCTTCGCCGTCTGGGTCTGGACGACCAATGGGGCGCTCATTTTCGTCATCGGGGCTATCGTCCTGGCCGCAGGGTTCGCCGTTACTGCGGTCAACCGTAAGCGGGCTGTCGAGCCGCGCTAATTACCGGCGTTCCGCTTTCCCTGATTGTTATCGCGTTTTTAGCGCTTTGCAACACTGAAACAGTAGACTCGCGGCATGGCACAGAAAATAGTAACGCTTCTCTCTGACGACATCGACGGCTCCGAAGCTAGCGAGTCCATCCGATTCGGTCTCGATGGGACCGAATACGAGATTGACCTCAACGAACAGCACGCCCGCGAACTCCGCGAAGCTCTGCAGCGCTTTACCGAGGTTGCTCGTAGGCCTTCCGGTGGGCGGCCACGGCGGGCTGGGCGTAACTCCAGCGGTTCGGGCATTGACGCCAAGGCAGTCCGGCAGTGGGCGCTTGATAACGGCCTCCAGGTGAACACTCGCGGCCGTGTCCAGCAGGAGATTGTCGAGAAGTACCAGGCCGCTCAGCGCTAAGAGGGGTAAAGGTGGCCGCCTGCCCAAAGTGTGCCCAAGACCTTCCTGATGACATAGATAGCGAATCAGGGAGTTGTCCCCACTGCGGGCATGCCTGGGGACACTTGCACCTCGACGGCATTGGCATCTTCGATGCTGTGCATGTCGAAGTTGGCTTCGGAGCTGAGAAGTCGTGGCTTGAGCAGTGGGGGCTTGTCGAGCGAGCATATAAAAGGGTTCAGGACCTCTACGCGGCTGGCTCGGTAGATAATCGGGAAGCACAGGCTGTAGTGAAGGAGTTCTTCATTCATAGCTGGCACCTCAGCGACTGGCTCAGAAAGGACCCGTCCACCAGCGTCAGGTTTGAAGACATAGGCACGTTGGTTACGAGCCAACCCGACATGAGGGTTTGCAATGCCATGGCGAACACGTCTAAGCACTTCGACCTCGACGGGAAGATGACGGCCCGCGTCAGCCGCGTAGTCGTACATCCCCAGTGTTTGGTGACTATCGAGATTACAAGAACTACTGGCAGCGAAGAGCGCGACGCCCTCGACCTCGCCACGAGTTGCATGGGTATCTGGCGAAAGTTTTTGCACCTACACGGCTTGAATCCGTAGGCCAGTACCAGCCAGGAAGCATCTGCACATCCAACTGGTACCGGCTGATTTCAGGCTAGGTCGGCGTACATCTCGCCTTCAAAATCGAGAATCAGGGTCAGAGCTGAATTAGCTTCTGGCCCTGATGTCGTTTCCAGCTCAGCGCTTTGGCGGTCGGAAGCCTGGCGACTCTGACAGTGAATCCAACTTCGTACTAGGGACCGCCTTCATCGGCTGTTCCTTCTTCTGTGCCTGGAGCAGGCCGTCGGGGTCGTTGTAGACCACCTGACCAGGTAGGAGTCGGATGGGCTCGTAGTCAGCAATCATATGAAACCTCCATCTATGGCGGCAGTTACGGTGGCAAGGAAGGTGACGAATAGAAACAGAACTACCTTCATGATGAATACCGCTGTCTCCCCCATCAACGGCACCCTCCACCGATGACTTCGATGCTCGTGCCTGGTGCCTTCGATATGACTGGAGCAACGCAAGGCGTGGGAACAGCGGTCGGAGCCTGCGTAGCTGGAGCGGGTTCGGCGGCAACGGGCTGAGGTGCGATCGTATCGGCTGTCGGAGCGGCAGTGGTCTTTACTACTGGGACGACTACATGCACGGCCGGAGCGGTGCCAGTGGATTCCTGGAGCTTCACGATGTCCTGCTCGTTGTTGGTCGTGCGGGCGTCGATGCTGTCGATGCGCTGGTTCAGGCCGGGTAGGTCTAGCTCACTGGAGCTGACGCCGGAGAGGCCGAAGACGCTGACGACAGTAGCCAGGACGCCGGAGATGAGAAGGGTGCGCTTCATGCTTCTGCTGCCTCGCGGCGCTTCAGACGTTTGAGCCACTGCTGATGGATAAGGTTGCGCACGCTGAATAGCCGGCCATGAGCGGGACTGGTGAGGGTGCGGTCTTTGCGTTTCCGACGTTGCCCCAACCCTCGAAGCGAAGTAGGCGGGTTGGAGTCGATAGCGACTATCGGGTTTGGGTACTCCCCTTGTCCGCGCTTCCCGGCCTCACGATTCTTTCGATAGATGTCTTTGTTGAACATGAAAATTGGTCCTTGATTAGTAATAGTTATGGCTGAGCCAGAAGCCATGTGCTCCAGCCCATCCCCCGTACCGGCTACTGACGTAGCTGTCCATTGCGACTAGGGCGGCCACGGGATCGTTCCAGGCTCCCGCCCACTTGCCACAGGGCAGTTGCTGGCCGAGCCCGCAGGCTCCACTGGTGGGGTTCACGGCGCTGGGGTTCCAGCCCGACTCCTTGGCAACGATGAACTCCACATAGCCAAAGTTGGCAGGGTCTATCCCCGCGGCGGTCATCCAATCGGCGTCAGAGCCGGCCGGTAATGGAACTGGAGTCTGTACAGGTGCGGCTGTCGGGACAGGGCTTGGAGTAGCCGCCGGTGTAGGGACCGACGTCGCAGGGACGGCGGCTACGGTTTTGGGAGCGGGGACACCTGGGCAACCGGGACGGCTTTGAGCGCGTCGTGGCCGACGGGCGCGGTCTTAGCAGATGCCTGGTCGACTACGGCGAGGATAATGTAGCTGCCGATGGCAGAGCCGAATAGCAGAAGCAATATATGCAGGACCGATTTGATTTGTTGCAATGGTAGACGCCTTGTTTAAGTGTCCTGATTATGCGCCAAGCATTATCCGATTACAAGGGTTTTATGCACAGGAATGTTCGGGTCGTCCAATGTAAATTTTCTGACGCCTGCTTACGGCAGGATCGTACTCAACCCTTGACATGATTCTGAACGACATAATTATGCAATGCATATTAGAGCATAATTCCACCACAAACCCTTGACAGCCGTAACGCTCATCAGCGTCGCGGACAATCGGTACTGACCGAACACGTCTGGCAGACTACCGGCATGGACATCGGGGAGTTCTTCCAGCCAAGCACACTAGAGCCCATCATCAAGTGGACCGGAGTCCTCGTTGGCCTCGCCGGGGCCATACTTGCATCTCCGGATGGGAGCCGTCAGTTTGTCCGAGCAAGCTGGCGATGGGTTCGCTCCCTGTTCGGGCCTCGTTCACCCAGCGTGGAGTCCGCTACGGGACAAGCCAGCGGGGGCGTCAGAACTGAGGGCACAGCGTATGGGGTGAAACCCTGGGATGAACACACAACACTGAAGACTCGGATCGATATGCTGCTCACCCGTATTGAGCAGCTCGAAGGCACCCTGGTGCAGGTGAAAGCCGAGTTGGGCAATCGGATTGACTCCCTTGGCGCACAGATTTCCGAGCTGACGAGCGCCCTAGACCAAGCCAAGCAAGAGCTTCATCGGCGAATCGACACTAACGAGAAAAGAGCCGCAGAGATAGACGCCTTCGGACTGCCTGTCATCGGTCTAGGAATCTTCCTGAGCGGGGTCCCGGATGAACTCGCTGCCGCTCCTTGGGTAGGCGTACCCCTGACCATCGTCAGCATAGCTGCGGCGATAGTCGTGTTTGCGCTCGGCATCAAGCGAGGCGCCTGGTCTGGCAAGCTGTAACCATGGATGGGGAGACTATACGGCTGATAGTCGTGGCATGTGGAGCAATCATTGCCGGTCTCGGTGGTGCACTCATTGCTGGGGCTTTCAATAGCGGAAACACGCAAGCGACCATTGAGGCCGCACGGGCGGCAGCAGCGGAGCAGCGTGAGGCCGACCGGGAGCTGGAACATGCTCAATGGCTGCGAGATCGTAAGATCGATGTCTACATGGCGTATATCCGAAAGTTGCACTCCGTCGAAATAGCCATCGCCGCGATGAAGGACGGGATCGAGAACCCCGGTATCGCCAGCATCACTGCAGCGGTGAAGGAACTGTTTGACATGTCACTGACCATGCGCATCCTTGCTCCAGATAACGTCGCCAACACGGCACGGGAGGTCACGCAAATTCTGCGGAAGATTGTCGTTGCAGCGCCAGACGCTCTCCAACTCGCGCCCGAGCCATATGAGCCCTATGAGACGGCTGTCGTAAACTTCCGGGAGACCATGGTGCTACTTGAGCTACAAGTAGCAGCTGATTTGGGAGTGAGGGCAGTGCGAGATTGATGGACTTGAACCCCGACACCTGGGGCACCGTAGCTGATTGGGTCGGAGGAATCGGGACTACCGCAGCCTTCGTTGCCGCTGTTGTTGTAATGGCCAAAGATGCGAAAGTACGGAAGATTGCGCAGGCTCGCAAGGTCGTCTACGTGGCCGAGACTACGCAACTCATGGCTATATCCGTTCCCGGCGGTCCGTCTTATGGCGGAGGCACGAGTACGCGATACATCCTCAAGAACCTAAGTGACGAGCCGATTTATCGTGTGTTCTTCTACGCTCACGCCGGTTCGAAGGCTGGGACGGCGTTGGATTCGACGGCCGTCATCCTGCCGGGGGACGAGTTCTCATACGACTTCGACATCGACGAGCCGCCCCTCGCCTGCTTCCGGGACAATTCAAATATCGGCTGGATTCGCAACATTAAGGGAAAGGTCCATCCGTACCGGGGCCGCGCATTCGAGCTGGATGCCAAGGCCTACGCGGAGTGAGCCTTTAGCTCGCCGGCGTGGACTGGCTCTTAGCAAGTCGCTGGGAGCTGTGGTCAGCCATTGTCCGCCTCCAGCTTCTTCCGCTTCCGTGGCGACTTACCGCCGACAGTCCCCCAGTACACGGCTCGGTCGTGGTCGAAGGCAAAGCCGCCGCCGCGAGAGCGCTTCCCGCCGGTTTTTCCTATCTGTCTGTAAAAGCTCAACCCATAGCGCTGCTTGTTGGTTGCGGCGGCCTTCTTGCCGCCTTCTACTGTTCCTGCCACCTATTTTTTCTCCTGGGTTAGTTCTAATTGCTTGGCTACCGGCGCTTCCGGTATAGCCACCCTCACGCCGAAGTGCTGGCTGAACGACAGCTTGGTCTGGTCCATCACCCGCTTGCCGGGCTTCGACAGCCGGGCCGACAGCTCTATCTGCCGGTTGCGGGCGGAGCTGTCCTTCACCACGTCCCGGCCGGTGTCCGGGTGGTAAGCGACGAGGTGATGGCTGAGCATGTCCCTGAGGTCGTGCAGGTGATAGCTCACCTCTCCCCTCTGCTCGTATAGGGCGTTGAGTTCCCGGTCGTCCCGGATAGCCAGCTTAAGCTTCACCTCCGCGGTCCGGAGCATCCCCCGAACGTTCTCCAGATCCTTGAACTCCGGCAGTTCGGTGATGAGCTCGGTTCGACGTTCCTTGACCGCCCGGAGTTCCAGCTCCGCGGCAGCTATCTCCCCCTCTAGTGAATGAATGCGCTGTAACTGCGCTAGATCGACAGACATTTTTACTTTTCCCTCTTTATTACTATTCGCTTGTCGCAGCGTAGACAGATGCGGTGCTCCGACCACTGCTTGAAATTGACCACCATGAGCCAAAGGTGCTTGCACTTCATCGGCGCATCCCGTACTCGCTGGAGCCCTGAAGAGCGTCGCGGTTGAAGATGGCCATGTCGTACGCCTTGAGCAGGGGTTCCGGGTGCTCCGTGCAGACGTGGAACTTGTAGAGCGTGCCGTGCTTGCGGCGCTCCAGCAGCTTCCAGTTGTGGCGGTGGCCCTTGAAGCCCTTCGCGACCAGTCCTGATAACCCTCCAAGCTTGGTCATGGCCGGCCCGGCAAATCTTGCTTGAGTCTGGCGATGATGGAGTTCATCTGGTTGGCGTAGTACACGTCGAACGGCTCGGACTGGTTGGTCAGCTCCCGCCACCGAACGTAAAGGGTGTCGTACATGCGTTCGCTAGGTGACTTGCCGTCGAACTGGGCGTCGGCCTTCTCTTTAGGGATCGCCGCTTCGTCGATGGGGTTCGGGCTGAAGATGAACCAGCCCTCCCCCTGCCTCGCCAGCTTGAACAGAGTCGTCATCTCATCGTCAGGAAGTTCCTTGGAGATGTAGATGGTGCCTTTGATCGTGCCGTCGACCATCGTGGACATGGTGCCGAGCTTGGCCGGGGCGCGGACGATGAGTGTCTGCTGCCCCTCCATTAGAAGGGGATGTCGTCTAAGTTGATGTTGTCGATGGCGGGCAGGTCTTTGATGACCACGTCATCCGACTTTGGGGCCATGGGAGTGGCAGCTTTGGCTACAGCCAGGACTGCTCCCGCTGGTGCCTTGAACTCCGGTGCAGCCTGTACCTTGAGCTTCAGGAAGTCGGGTAGCCCGTTGAAGGTGTCGGCGTCCGGCTCTTCAATATCGAACAAGATGTTGGCGTTCACCGCGGCCGGCTTCTCTCCCTTGTACGGCATGAGCGCGGACACGTTGGCGTAGGTCTTGCCGGTCTTCTCGTTCTCGCTGTGGAGCACCTGCAGCATGGCATATGCGCCAAGGACGGCAACCATGTCGAACTCAAGCAGCTCGTCGGCGTTGAAGCGCTTCCCGCGCCACGCGTTCAGGTCGCTGTAGAGGTTGCCTCGCTCGTCCAGGGTGCGAGTGTAGGTCTTCGAAATGGTGAAAGGCTTGCCGTCCTTAGTCTTGCCGTCTTCGTCCAGGAGCTCCCATTGGATGACGACCTTCTCCTGCTGCTTGGTTTCACCCTTGAACTGAACCTCCTGTGTGCCGAGGAAGACCAGGCCGTAGCAGCGTGCTACGAACGTTCCTTCCGGTACTTGCTCAAAATCACTGGCGGGTTTGCTTACTGTTGTGCTCATTTCTTTAGTTCTCCTGGCGGACTTCACCGCCACTTAGTTTGATGCTTGTTTCTAGATCCCTGAACCGCTGGCCCCGATGTGGGTCCCAGGGCTCACTGGTGCGGGGCTCTCGCATGGCCTTCATGCTGCTGACGAGGCCGGCGACATACGCCTGGGCTTTGAGGGACTGCTCGCAGCCATGGATGTCGGTCGAGAAGTCGCGGAGCTGGTGGCAGTAGCAGCAGTTCATTTCAGCAACTCCGGGTTCTCGTAGATGTTGCCGATAACCTCGATGTCATACGGTTCAGCGGTTTTCGTGTCGTAGTCCGTAAGGGGCTGGTAGACGTGGGAGTTATTTAGTGCCCAGGTGTAACGGTTCCACTCGATGGCCAGGGCACGCCAATCGAAGTCTGGGAAGTTCTTGAAACCGATACTAAGATTGCTGACACGAACTATGTCCCCCTCGTAAATTTCCGTGCCGTTCTTATCTTTGAGGCCGGTGTATTGCATGATGGCTTTGAAATCGTTGTCGAATCGTCCCGATAGTTGTTGGCAGATATCTTCAGCGCACCAGTCCCAGCCGTACATCTTTAGGCCGTTCCACGCCCTGAACTTGATTTCTCTAGACGTGCTCACGGCAGCCTCCACAAAATCCATCCACTACTATCTCGCCGCAGCAGTCGCTCGGCCGGAGCGTCTCTAGGAACTCCATGTACTGGGGTTCGTCCAGCTGCGCCGCCACTTGCATGGACTGAGGGTTGGCCGTGTCCTGGGGCAGCAGGGTGAAGCGCCAGACGCCCTTCCGTACGTGCTTCGTGCGGATGCGGTAACCGTCCTGGCGAAGCTCGTAGAGCCGGCCGCCGTAGCGGAAGGCAATCTCGTTCAGTTCGATGTTCAGGACGCCCTGGTCGCCACGGTCTTCGAGAACCTTGAGTATGCGATCTTTCTGGGTGCTAGGCATGATTGGCCTCACGCAACCTGGTGGCTTCCCTGAAAAACCGGTTCAGTACCGCGACGAACTCAACTTTGCTTAGGGAGCCCATCTGGTAGTGAACCTTTAGGAGCTGGATACGTGACCACAAGTCGTTCATCGGTCACCTCCCGTCAGCAGCAGTGCTGCGACCATGAGGAGGAACATGAAAGCGAATAGGCCTAGCCAGCCGATTAGCTCATTCCGGGCAGAACGCCAGGAGGGAGAATTGGAATAACGGGGTGGTTTGAACATTGGTTAGACGCCTTATTTATATTCGTATTATGCGCCAAGCATTATGAAGCGTCAAGACTTCTATTTGTATCTGTTGGCATCAACTTATCCACAAGCACCAAGGCGGGTCTGGCAATTAGACTGGAGAAGTGCTAATTTATACCCAGAACCCCCGGCAAAGTTGGTTTAGACGCCTTACTCCGCCGGGGGTTTGTTTTTTTGCTTCGTCTTTCGGGGCAGGTCGACTACCCTACGGAACAAGGTGCACTACTAACTAGGCGGTTGAGGCGATGTCCGATGTGACGGATTGGATCGGCGCTATCTCCGGAGCCTTCGGCGCTGTGGGGGCAACGGGAGCACTCATCATAGGAGCAGTCACACTTCGACGTCAGATCTTTGACAGTCGCCGACAACAAGCAATGGCTGTCACCCTCATAACCACCAGGCCACCACCTGCATTCGTGAACGGCGAAGAGCAACCAACGCTGATAGAACTCAGAAATGACAGCTCACTACCAATTTTTGCGATTTATATGGGAGAGAGATTCGCGGCAAGAGTTGACCAGGTTCTCTACACGCACACCCTCTCAGCGCATGAGCGAATTTCCATAGAGATAGTACGAAGCCAAATCAGTCACGTGACAGCAGTATTCTACGACGCGGCCGGGCGAGGATGGACACGCGACTCAGGTGGATCGCTCGCAAACCAGTACCCAAGCAATTTTGGTGAATGATAATCAGGGACAATTGCTGAGAGTTTCACGCGGGATGAGTAATGAACGCCTCATAAAGGATTTTGGAGCCCGTCTGGCTGCGCTGGTCTGGCACCGTGGTGGTGATGACCTGAACGCTGACTTGGCCAGTCTCATGATTGCGTATTATCCGATTCAATCGGTCCGCTAAGTCCTTACCGTTGTCAGAGGATGTGTACTCCATTTTTGCTGCCATTGCTGCTCTCCCTAGGGGTAGGTAGCGGACACCTTACTGGACCGGTAGCAGTCTGGGTAGCCCGTTTCCAGCTCATCAACCGGCCTCTCGGGATGGAGGATGCAGAGTGGTAGGGACGAATACCGATGGACTACGGGAGTCTCAGGTCTTCCAAAGATTCTGGCCTTGCCATACTCTGGTCCTACCATATGCCCGCTGGGAGCATCTTTTATGTGAAAGGGTGTTGAACATGCAATTCTCGGCAGACTGGTTGGCTCCGTTGATCGCGGTCCTATTTGCAGTCTTAGCAAAGCCATTACGTCACGTGATGGGTGGTGTCTTTGCGAGGCAGGACCACTCAAAGATAGGACCCTCGACGAGCACGGAAGCAAGCCCGACACCACCGCCCCGAACCGAGGTGCCTGAAACAGACGGACGAACAAAAACTACATATGGTGGCGTGTCCTACCAGTTCGTATTCATATGCATTTTGGTGCTGTCTCTTATATGTCTAGCACTAAATGTTACACTGACCGTCATGTTCTCAGACGATGACAGCGCTGCGATGACGAGGCTGATTGAAACGGTCGATTCAACATGGAAAACAGGCTTTGGAGCACTGGCTGGACTACTTGGAGGTAGAGCCGCATCTTCATAGTCGACCTCCGAGCTGCGCCTTCAGCAAAGCGCTGAAGTACCGTGCCGGCGCTTTGCCCTTCCGTGCTTGATCGGCCAGGTCGCTGAACTTCTGACAGCCCAGTGCGTAGATGGCTTTGCAGTACCAAGCACGGAACTCCGGACTCGTAACGTCTCCGTAGGCTCCGAGTAGGGCGTCGACTTCATCCCTGGTCTTATGACATTCACAACTGCAATTGTCAGTTGCAGTTGAAGGTTCGAAGAACCTTTTCTCAATTGGTTGCCTACCGGCAGTAATGTGTCGATAGTTAGGGTTTACTTGTTCTAAGGCCATAGCGAATACACCTCCTTGCATGGCGCATAAGGGCTTTGATGTTGTTCTGAACCCCATGCGGCCGCTAGGAGTGCTTTGATGTATTCCCAGGCTGGTAGCAGCAGGCAAGGATTTCCAACAGGTCACCTTGCATTAGTATGAGTGGACTCTCCATACAACCCGGCAGTCCTATATCGACCAGGTGCGTTACTTGAACGGCGGTTACGTCCGCCAACAGATTTGCCTATTCCGCCACTGCTGCTATCAGCCTGTGAATGTGCGGGGCAAAAGAAATGCCCCTCTTTCGAGGGGCTAGTCCTACTTCGCTTTCTAACAACTGCAAGCAGAAGTGAAAATCCTCAAGCGTCATAAACACGACCCTCACACGGGCGACGTGATGGCCAGAGTCTAAGCAACTAAACTTAGCTCGCTCTGTACCAGTTTTTGAGTTCCGGCTTGATTGGCTGATATGAGGAGCAACCCGCACGTCCCATAATGGTTGGATAGACGGGACCAACTGCGCCCTCCTCATACCAGCTCATCAATCACAACCTGGTCCCCCGGCTATAGAAGAACCAACCAACCGTCAGGACCACGAGGCCGACGAGGATATACACGATGTACGGCTGAATCACCGCTACAACGAGTTGCATAGCGAGGAATATAGCCAAGATGGCGAACAGCGTGGCCCGGACTTCCTTGAGGTACTTCACCGCCACCGCCGTTCCCTTGCCAACCGCTTGCCATTCTTCAGCGTGGCTTTGCGTAGGCGTCGAAGCTCCGACCTGGCCTGAGCTGCACGGGCCTTCTCGTAGCGCAGCGCAGAGTCTAGGTAGAAAGCCAGCGCCCAACAAAGCGGCCAAAGGCCAAGAACCACCAGAAGCCAGAAGTCCGTCCTTGGACTCCGAACGTAGGCGAGAAGCTGCAGGCTGGGCTCCGTAAAATCCCTGAACCCGACGGGGGCAGTATGTCGGTCGAGAAAGTATGACATGCCCACAGTCTCCCAATAACACCCGCTGACCAGAACGCATGCAAAGCCCAGCAGGAGTGCCGTCATGGCCTGCGCTTCATGATCGTCCCGAAGGGCGGCTCTCCACGCTATTCTCGCCTTCTTCGCTTCTTGTCGGACTGCCCTGCGAGCTTCCTCGGCTTCAGTCTTCCGCCGTTCGGCTTCAGCCTCCCGCTGTCGCTTGCAGACCACGCACTCGCATTCCGGCTTATGTTCCTCCCGCTTTATCCCGTGGAAGGAGATTCCAGCGTCACGTCCCATCGGTCTCACCTGCCGATTCAGACACCATGATGGCGGCGGCCAGCGAACGGATGTAGCGCCGTTCCTGGATGCTGAACGTGGTCGAAAGCTCCGGGTACAACTGGCAGAGTCGCCTGGTTATCTTTTTGATTCGGCGTAGCTGGCGGGCCGCGTCTTTGCGCCTCTCCGATGTCACTGTCATGGCTTCTCCCCGTCCATGTAGTCCGCGATGATGTCACCAGCGCCGGCGATGAAGTTGCCCTCGAAGTAGGCCAGGCCGGGTTCTGCCCCTGGGTCATCCTGGATGTGGTTCTGAAATTCGTTGCGGATGCCCTTGAGGTTCTTGCCCGCATCCTTCGTGATAGCTCCGCCAGCGTGGACGCGGTAGTCCGCTTTCCACGCTCGCTCAACTTCCGCCCGCCGCACGACGCGAGGAACCACGGCACCGCTGCGTTGAACGTCCGCACCCTGATAGACCCGCCTTGGGCCTCTGCTGATTTCGCCAGTCATCTCTATCTCCTTGGTGTTCATACCGGGTGTGACGCCGGTGTTGATACACCCAATTCTCGGAGCAGGGTGCTGGTACATCGAGGTAAAGACTGGTCGATTACTGGTCAAATCCAGATTGAAGCTGAATCAAAAAAGCGGCTTAAATGAAAGACTCCCAGTCCTTTTCAGAACTGGGAGCACAAGTGCTGCTTTAGGGTCCGCTACGCGGCGTTGGCCTCAGCCATAGTGTCTGGCCCCAAGTGCGCCAGATAGAGTGCAAAGGGAAGGAGAACACACCGTTCCTTGCCCTTACGGTAGGTGCCAGCGTCCCAACCTCTTTGCGTCCCGGTATCTATACCCAGGATGTTGATGATGATCTCGTTGCGGCGGTCATCCAAGGAGCCACTGCCCTCGGAATAGTGATGCAGGATTTCTCTGACCTTCTCCGGTGAAGCAATTACCCGACCAGGAAACCTCGCCTCGTATTCAAACTCTGCAATGAGTTTCTGCATGCCACTCTTTGTGTGCAAGTCCACGTACCTGCACATACAGCCCTCTGGGACTAGCAAGGACCAAAGGTAGTGGTGTTTGAATCTGTTAATTCGGCCTCGCAGTCGGTAGAAGCTAAGCAGCTCCGTTAGAATTTCATTCGCAATACAGGCCGTATTGTAATCATCCAGTTTGTCGTCCATGTTGTCGGTCATGGCGTCCTCTCGTAAAAAAATCTGCGGGGGGATGGTCATTAGGCCGGCGGGGTCATAGGGCGACTCCCTTCAGTTTCTCTATGGAGTTATGGAGAATCAGTTTGGCATTTTAAACGTAATCTGACAACGCCTACTGGCGGGTAGCATGTGTGGCTGGTAGGTTACGCACTGGCCGCCTG
Source organism: Arthrobacter burdickii (assembly GCF_030433645.1). NCBI lineage: Bacteria > Bacillati > Actinomycetota > Actinomycetes > Micrococcales > Micrococcaceae > Arthrobacter > Arthrobacter burdickii. The sequence continues at coordinate 2,425,336 of NZ_JAROCG010000001.1, read as the reverse complement.
CCAGCTGGGTTACTTTTGAAGCTCATCGTCCAGTCGATGATCCGCTGCCCCAGAACCGGACCCACGCGGGGCAGGAACTCGATCTCGGCGAGGGTGGCGGTGTTGATGTCGATGACCGCACCCGGGCCAGCACCGCTGCTGTCCGTCGTTCCGCCGGAGGGGCCGGCCTGCGCGGCCGGAGGAGTTACCGGCGCATCTGGTATGCCCTGATCGGTTCGCGGCTCCTCACCCACGGCGAGGAGGTGGATGTGCTGCCCGTCGGACGGGGTGGCTGCGAGATTGATCCCCTCGAGGTCGGCCTCGGGAAGGGCACCACCGACCTTCTCCAGAACCTCGAACAGGCGCGTGCCGGACAGGATCGTCACCACGCCGGGCGAAGCCACCGCGCCCGTGACGTAGACGACGAGCGTCCCCTGGTCGGCACCGTCCGCCGGGGCAGGCGTTCCTGCCGATGACCCTCCCGGCGCGTCGTCGCCACGCTCTTGGGCGTCCCCCTGCTTCCCCTGCTGCTCGCCCCCGGCTGCGGCCCCACTGCCCTCACCCGCGGCTCCGTAGGCACCGGAGGCACCGGAGGCACCGGAAGCACCAGAGGCACCAGAGGCACCAGAGGCACCGGAGGCACCGGAAGCACCGGACACGGTGCCGCCCGCATCAGGACCGACCGTGCGGGGAGCGTCCGGCGGGTCAGCGCCTCGGTCTGCACCGCTGGGGAACCCGGCGTCGAGCTGTACCGACACCGCAGCGGCAGACGGTTCGGAGCTGCGTACCAGGAACAGCGCAGCACCGATCGCCAGCGCGATCCCCAGGAAGACGAGCGCCGCAGACCGGGCAATGCCCCACTGCACTCCGATTCGGAGAGGACCCTGATCCTGGTTGCCCGGCCGTGAGGACAGATTGGACGTAAGGCGCGGCAGGACGCTGCTCCGGCGAAGCGTGTGCTGCTCATGGCCGGAGCCCCTACCCGGGCTCTCGTCGGACCGGCCCTCGTCCTGCAGCCGAGCAGCGGACGGCGGAAAATCGGACGGCGGAGAAGCAGGCGGCGGGGACACGGACGCCTGCGGGAGCTGCGCCCCTTCATCCCCTGCCGTCGGCCATCGGTGCTTTCCCATGGGGCAACGCTAGGATCGGCGCACGGCGGACCCGCCGACGGCTGATGCTATGTGGACATCCGGCTGGAACGGCCGGCTGTAACCCTCAGGAGACCATCAGGAAGACCGTCAGGCGGCCGTCAGGACCTGTCGGAGGTGACGGGCTGGTCCGCGGTGACCGTCACGGCGACCACGCCGAGGCCCGCGTGCGCGGCGAGGACAGAGGGGCAGGGAGCCAGGGACACGCGTCCCGTCCCTGCGATGACCTCGAGGCGCTCGGCCAGGCCGCCTGCCTCGTCCTCGTTGCCGAAGTGATGCACGGTCAGCAGGACCCCGCCCGTCCGGGTCGCGACGTCGGCCTCCACCAGTTCCTGGAGCCGCGCCATCGCCCGGTGCGCCGACCGCATGCGTTCGAGGGGTACCAGCCGCCCGGCCTGCACGTGGAGGATCACCCTGACGGACAGGAGCGTGCCCAGCCAGGCCGCGGCCGCGGTGACCCTCCCGCCGCGCCGCAGCTGCTCGACGCTGGGCACGTAGAAGTAGAGCGCGGATGCACGTGCCGCCATCGCCGCGGCGGCCGCCGCTGCCTGCAGGTCCGCACCCGTCCGGGCGGCAGCGAGGGCGGCGAGGGCTGCCCGGCCCTGTGCCATGCCCGCCGTCCTCGTGTCGATCACCTCGACCGGGATCGTCGCCCGCGACGCCGCCAGCCGTGCTGCTTCGACCGTCCCGGACAGCAGACCCGACAGGTGGACGGACACGACGCCGTCGTAGCCTTCCTCCGCAAGGCGTCCGTACACCCTGTCGAACTGGCCCGGGGACGGACGGGACGTGCGCACGTCCGACCCCGCGGCGAGGGCCACCATCAGCGGACCGGTGACGTCGTCGTGCTCACCCGTCAGGATGTCGGAACCCACGAGGACCGGCATCGCCACCACCTGCACGTCCTCGGCCGGACCGCCCGGCTCCAGCCAGTCGAGCGGGAAGCCTGCGGCCGAATCGGTGACGACGGCTACCCGTACGGTATCCGCGTGCACGGTGTCGTTATGCACCGGCGCCGCCGGTCCCGGCTCCATCAGGCCGGGACGATGTTGACCAGTTTGGGCGCGCGCACGATCACCGTGCGGATCCCCCGGCCGTCCAGGACGCGCTGCACCTGCTCGCTGGCCAGGGCGAGCTCGCGCAGCTCCTGCTCGGCGATGTCCGGGGACACCGTCAGCCGGTCCCGCACCTTGCCCTGCACCTGGACGACGGCCACGACGCTCTCCTGCGTCAGCAGCCCGGCATCCACCGCGGGCCAGCCCGCCGTCGCCACGGTCGCCTCGTGCCCGAGGCGGTTCCACAGGTCCTCCGCCGTGTAGGGCGCGAAGAGGCTGAGCATGATGGCGACTGCTTCAGCCGCTTCACGCACCGCGGGGTCGGCGCCGCCCACACCCGAATCGATCGCCTTCCTCGTCGCATTGACGAGTTCCATGAGCTTCGCGATGACGACGTTGAACTTGTTGGCCTCCATCAGCTCCGAGGCCTCGGCCACGGTCCGGTGCGTCACCGAGCGCAGTGCCCGGTCACCCGCCAATGCGTCGGCTCCGACCTCGCTGGTGACGTCGCCACCGAGTCGCCAGGCGCGCGCCAGGAACTTCGCCGAGCCCGACGGCGAGACATCCGCCCAGTCGACGTCGTCCTCCGGCGGGGACGCGAAGACCATGGTGAGGCGCACGGCATCGACGCCGAAGCGGTCGAGCTGCTCACCGAGGTCCACGCCGTTGCCGAGGGACTTGCTCATGGCCTTGCCACCGTTGAGCACCTGCCCCTGGTTCAGCAGCGCGCTGAAGGGCTCGGTGAAGCCGACCATGCCGAGATCGAAGAGCACCTTCGTGAAGAACCTGCTGTACAGCAGGTGCAGGATGGCGTGCTCGACGCCGCCCACGTACTGGCCGACAGGCAGCCAGCGGTTCACGGCCTCGGTGTCGAACGGCGCGGTGTCCAGCTGCGGGTCGACGAAGCGCAGGTAGTACCAGGACGAGTCCACGAACGTGTCCATGGTGTCGGTGTCACGGAGCGCCGCGCCGCCGCAGTCCGGGCACGCCACGTTGACCCACTCCTCGACGGCGGCCAGCGGCGACGTCCCCTTCGGTGCGAGGGCCTCGCCGCGCAGGCCCTCGGGCAGCGTGACGGGCAGCTGGTCGTCCGGAACGGCGACCTCACCGCACGAGGGGCAGTGGATGATCGGAATGGGCGTGCCCCAGAAGCGCTGCCGCGAGAGCAGCCAGTCCCGCAGGCGGTAGTTGATCGTGTGCTCGCCCGTCCCCTGCTCCTCGATCAGCTCGATCGCGCGGCGGATGGCCTCGGCCTTGTCCAGGCCGGTCAGCTCGCCGGAGTTGACCAGGGTCCCCTCGCCCGTCGTGGCGATTCCGGTCTCGGCGGCATCGTCCGCTCCGGTGTCGACGACGGTGCGGACGGGCAGGTCGAAGGCGCGGGCGAAGTCGAGGTCGCGCTGGTCGTGCGCGGGGACCGCCATGATCGCCCCGGTGCCGTAGTCGGCCAGGACGTAGTCGGCGGCCCAGACGGGCAGCTTCTCGCCGTTGAGGGGGTTGACGGCATAGCGGCCGGTGAAGATCCCGGTCTTCTCGCGCTCCGTCGCCTGGCGTTCGATCTCCGACAGTCCCTTGACCTGCTCCCGGTACTGCTCGAGGTCCGCCTTCCGGTCCGGCGTGACGAGGTCCAGCGCGAGGTCGGCGTCCGCGGCCACGACGAAGAACGTCGCCCCGTACAGGGTGTCCGGCCGGGTCGTGAAGACGGTGACGTCGCTCACCGGCAGGCCGCCGTCGGCCTCGATCCGGAACCGCACGTGCGCGCCCTCGGAACGGCCGATCCAGTTGCGCTGCATGGCGAGCACGCGCTCGGGCCAGTGGCCCTTCAGCTGCTCCATGTCGTCCAGCAGGCGGTCCGCGTAATCGGTGATCTTGAAGTACCACTGGTTCAGGTTCTTCTTCGTGACCATCGTCCCGCAGCGGTCGCAGGCCCCGTTGATGACCTGCTCGTTCGCCAGCACGGTCTGGTCCTTGGGGCACCAGTTCACCGGTGAGTTGCGGCGGTAGGCCAGCCCCTTCTGGAAGAACCGCACGAAGAGCCACTGCGTCCAGCGGTAGTACTCCGGGTCCGAGGTGTGCAGCCGGCGGCTCCAGTCGGCGCTGATCGCGTAGCGCCTGAACGAGTTCGCCTGGGTCTCGATGTTCGCGTAGGTCCACTCGGCGGGATGGGCGTTGCGCTTGATGGCCGCGTTCTCGGCGGGGAGGCCGAAGGAGTCCCAGCCGATCGGGTGCAGGACGTCGTAGCCCTTCTGGCGGTAGAAACGCGCTGCGACGTCGCCCATGGCGAACGCCTCGGCATGGCCCATGTGCAGGTCGCCGGAGGGGTAGGGGAACATGTCGAGCACGTAGCGGCGCTCGCGCTCGCCGTCGTCGGCCGGTGCGAACGCCTGGAGCCGGTCCCAGACCGCGGGCCACTTCGCCTCGATGGCGGAGAAGTCGTAGGTGTTCTCGTCCGGCTGAGCGCCCTCGGGGTTGATGCTCACTGTATGTTGACCTGTCCTGTCGGTGGAACGTCGTCCTGCTCGATGCTTCTTGTCTGCTGCGCTGCCGCGGACCCGTGCCCTGGCGCCTCGGGGGTGTCCTGCGCCGGACACACAAAAGCCCCTCACACAGGGAGGGGCCGCCGCACGGTGAGTACCGTGCGGCTAGGTAAGCAGGAGGGCGCGGAGCATGCGTTCACTTTAGCAGTGCGCGCCGACCCGTGCCGGATACCCGGGTGCAGAGGCCAACGGTGTAGCTGCCAGGACATGCCCGGTCCGCCCTGCGGCGGACCGGGCACGCGCCCGAGATGGACGGTCGGTACTAGCGCACGTCCTCGTCGACCCAGTCGAAGGTCTTCGTGACGGCCTTCTTCCACAGGCGCAGCTGGCGCTCCCGCTCGGCATCGTCCATGGACGGCTTCCAGCGCTTGTCCTCGGCCCAGTTGGTGGCGAGCTCGTCGGTGTCCTTCCAGAAGCCGACGGCGAGGCCCGCAGCGTAGGCAGCGCCGAGAGCCGTGGTCTCCGTGACCTTCGGTCGGATGACGGGGATGCCGAGGATGTCGGCCTGGAACTGCATCAGGGCGTCGTTGGCGACCATGCCGCCGTCGACCCTGAGGTCCTCCATGTTCACCCCGGAATCGGCGTTCGCGGCGTCCAGCACCTCACGGGTCTGGAAGGCCGTGGCCTCCAGCGCCGCACGGGCGATGTGGCCCTTGTTCACGAAGCGGGTCATGCCGACGATGGCACCGCGTGCATCCGCGCGCCAGTACGGCGCGAAGAGGCCCGAGAACGCCGGCACGATGTACACGCCGCCGTTGTCGTCGACCGTCGTGGCGAGCTGCTCGACCTCGGGGGCACTGTTGATGATGCCGAGATTGTCGCGGAGCCATTGGACGAGCGAACCGGTGACGGCGATCGAACCCTCGAGCGCATAGACGGGCTTCGCGTCGCCGAGCCGGTAGCAGACCGTCGTGAGCAGGCCGTTCTTGGAGTGGACGATCTCCTCACCGGTGTTCACGATCATGAAGTTGCCGGTGCCGTACGTGTTCTTCGCACCGCCCTTGTCGAAGGCGGCCTGGCCGAAGGTCGCCGCCTGCTGGTCACCGAGGATGCCGGCCACCGGCGTCTCGCGCAGGAGCTGCGAGGTGTGCACGGTGCCGTAGACCTCGGACGAGGACCTGATCTCGGGCATCATCGACACCGGCACGCCGAAGTCGGCGAGGATCGACTCGTCCCACGCCAGCGTCTCCAGATCCATGAACAGCGTGCGCGAGGCGTTGGTGACGTCGGTGATGTGCACACCGCCGTCGGTGCCGCCCGTGAGGTTCCAGGTGACCCAGGAGTCCGTGTTGCCGAACAGGAGGTCGCCGGCCTCCGCCTTCTCGCGTGCCCCGTCGACGTTGTCGAGGATCCACTTGATCTTGGTGCCGGAGAAGTAGGTGGCCAGCGGCAGGCCGACCTTCTGCTTGTACCGCTCGACGCCGCCGTCCTGTGCCAGCTCGTCCACGATGTTCTGCGTCCGCGTGTCCTGCCAGACGATCGCGTTGTAGACGGCCTTGCCGGTGGTCCTGTCCCAGACGACGGCGGTCTCGCGCTGGTTGGTGATGCCGACGGCGGCGATGTCGTGGCGCGTGAGGTTCGCCCGGGAGAGTGCGGTGCCGATGACCTCACGGGTGTTGTCCCAGATCTCGGCGGGATCGTGCTCCACCCAGCCGGCCTTCGGGAAGATCTGCTCGTGCTCCTTCTGGCCGGAGGACACGATATCGCCCTTGTGGTCGAACACGATGGCCCTGCTGGAGGTGGTGCCCTGGTCGATGGCGATGACGTACTGCTGCGACATGTCTTACTCCTTCATTGGATGGACGTCGTTGATCGGCGGCTGCGCACAGCTACCGGGTGGTGTCTAGGCCGCGGCGACGGGGAACGTGATGAACTGGACGACGATGCCGGCAAGGACACCACCGACGATCGGTCCGACGACCGGGACCCAGGCATATCCCCAGTCGCTGCTGCCCTTGCCCCGGATGGGCAGGATGGCGTGAGCGATGCGGGGACCGAGGTCGCGGTTCGGGTTGATGGCGTAGCCGGTGGGGCCACCGAGGGAAGCACCGATACCGACGACGAGCAGTGCGACCGCGAGGGGGCCGAGGCCCGTTGCCGTGGGGCCGAGGGACAGGATGACGAAGACCAGCACGAACGTACCGATGATCTCGGTGACGAGGTTCCAGCCGTAGGAACGGATGGCGGGACCGGTGGAGAAGACGCCGAGCTTGTTGGCGGGGTCCGGCTCCTCGTCGAAGTGCTGCTTGTAGGAGAGCCAGCAGAGCACAGCGCCGAGGATGGAACCGAGCATCTGGGCCGCCAGGTAGGCGATGGCGTTGATGAAGTTCTTGTCGACGCCGGGAGCGAATTCGGCGGTGTCGCCGTTGACCCAGAGACCCATCGTGACCGCGAAATTGAGGTGGGCTCCGGAGAGGGCTGCGACGTAGACGCCGGCGAAGACGGCGAGCCCCCATCCGAAGTTGACCATGAGGAAGCCGCCGTTATTGCCCTTGGTCCTGGCGAGCGCGACATTCGCGACGACGCCCGTACCGAGCAATAGCAGCAGCATGGTGCCGAATGTTTCGGCAACAAATACTTCCAGAGACATCATTGACTCCTTTTTCTATTCATTTATCGACGGGTGCCGCCGCCTCGACGGCACCCGTTGGTTCCCCCCCGGCAGCCACTGCCGTTGGCACTGCACCGCTGGAACAGCGGTTCGACCACGTCGCGGCAGGTGCCGCTACACGGTCAAGCTCTTGACCTGCACCCGGTGGGCCTCGGCGAGGACCTTCTCGGCGAGCTTGATCTCCGCTGCGGATTCCGCAGCGGTCCAGCCCAGCAGCGGGGCCAGGGTCTCGGCAAGCTCGGCGAGCAGTTCCTCGGAGACCAGGCCCCGGAATGCAAGCGATGTACGGCGAATCAGGACGTCGATCAGGTGGCCGACCTGCTCGTGCTCCACCATGTAGGCGAGTTCTCGCGTGCTCAGCTCCTGCGTGGAATTAAACATGCTGTCCGGGCTTTCGGCGAGGTATTCGAGAACATCCTTCGCGCGGGTCCCGTACCGGGTCAGCAGAACCTCCACGCGGGCCTCGTCGGCGCCCGGCCGGACCGCCGCCGCGATCCAGGCGCGCCGCGACGCTTCGTCCGTCGGGAAGTCCTTGCCGCCACCGATCGCGACACCCGCCGTCGAGGTCCTGCGCGTCGCGCCGAGGGCGGTGAGCGTGTCGTCGGTGAGGTGCTCGGACAGGGCGCGGAAGGTGGTCCACTTGCCGCCGACCAGGCTCAGCGTGGTGACGGAGCGGCCGCCCCGCTTCTCCTCGCGCTTCTCGATGCGGTAGTCGCGCGAGACGAAGCCGGGCTGGGTGTCGTCGTGGCGCGGCAGGGGCCTCACACCGGAGAAGCTGTACACGATGTCGTCCCGTGACACTGGAATGTCGGGGAACACGTGCCCGATCAGCTCGAAGAAGTACGCGATCTCCTCGTCCGTGCAGACGGCCTGCTCCTGGACGTCGACGTCGATGTCCGTGGTGCCGACGAGGACGCGGTCCCCCATGGGGTAGATGAGGACGATGCGGCCATCGACATGCTCGAAGAAGATCTCCGTGCCATTGCACGCCGCGAGCAGTCGGGGGTTGTCCAGCACGATGTGGGAGCCCTTGGTGCCACCCATGAAGAGGGTCTCCGCACCGAGCGCGGCATTGGTGCTGTCGGTCCAGGCACCGGTCGCATTGACGACGACGTCGGCCTGGAAGGGAAAAGTCTCCCCCGTGAGCTCGTCCCGCAGCACGATGCCCTCCTCGCCGGTGCCGATGGCGCTGACGTAGTTGGCGGCGCGGGCCGCGGGGTTAGCGACCTGGCCGTCGCGCAGCACGTCCAGCGTGAGGCGCTCCGGGTTGTGCACGGAGGCGTCGTAGTAGGTTGCCGCGTACTTGATGTCCTTGCGGAGTTCCGGCATGGCGGCGAGCGCCTTCTTGCGGCCCACGAAGGAGTGGCGGGGGACGTTGCCGCCGTCGCGCGAGAAGAAGTCGTACATCGTGAGGCCGGCCTTGATGAGCACGGCGCCGCGCTCCACCTGCTTGCCCTGGCGGTGCGTGAGGAAGCGCATGGGGGCGGAGAGAATGCCCGAGAACGTCGTGTAGATGGGGATGGTGGTCTGGAGCGGCTTCACGTAGTGCGGCGCGATCCTCAGCAGGGCGTTGCGCTCGATGACGGACTCGCGGACGAGGCGGAACTCGCCGTTCTCGAGGTAGCGGATCCCGCCGTGGATCATGTGCGATGAGGCACCCGAGGCACCCTGGCAGTAATCGCCGCGCTCCACGAGGGCGACGTCGATCCCCTGCAGTGCGAGGTCGCGGAACGTGCCGACCCCGTTGATGCCGCCACCGATGACGAGCACGGAGGCCCGGGGGGTGTCCCTGAGCTTCTGCACCACGGTGCGGGTAGAAGTTGTCGTGCCTTCACCGGTGGTCCGGTCGGCTGGATTGCTCAAGGGACTACTCCGTCGCTTCTCTGTAGCTTCTCTGTCTGGAATGGGTGCTGCGGTTCCATTCTTCGAGCAGTGGGAATAACAGTCAATCGGATTGCACAAACGTGCAAAGGCGGCCAGACTGGCGGGATGACGACGACGCAGGGCGGTCCCGTGCGGGAGTCCGCAGAGGTGGAGCGCCCGCAGGGCAACCGCTCGCGGGATGCCCTGCGGGCTGCCCAGATGTACTACCTCCAGGACCTCACCATGGACGCCATCGCGCGCGAGCTGCGCACCTCGCGCTCCACGGTCTCCCGCCTGCTCTCGACGGCGCGTGAGACCGGCCTCGTCCAGATCCAGGTCAACAATCCATCCGAGCGTGCGCCGGCCCTGGAGCAGCAGATCGGCCGCCGGTTCGGCGTCGAGGTCCACGTGGTGCCGGTCGCGGACTCCATCAGCGACTCCGAGGTGCTCGACCGCGTCGCTATCCAGGCGGCCCGTACCATCGGGCCCCTCGTGGACTCGAACGCCATCATCGGCGTCGCCTGGGGGTCCACCCTGAGCGCCGTCAGCCATCACCTGACCCGTAAGCAGACCCAGGACAGCACGATCGTGCAGCTCAACGGTGCCGGCAACACCCAGACCACGGGGATCACCTACGCGAGCGAGATCCTGCGGCGCTTCGGGCAGGCCTACGGCGCGCGCGTGGAACAGTTCCCCGTCCCCGCGTTCTTCGACCATGCGGCCACCAAGACGGCGATGTGGGAGGAGCGCAGCGTCCGCCGCATCCTCGACCTGCAGGGCCGGATGACCATGGCGATCTTCGGTGTCGGGTCCATCGGCGCCGGCATCCCCAGCCATGTCTACAGCGGTGGCTACCTGGACCGGGAGGACCTCGACCTTCTGGAGAGCGAGGAGGTCGTGGGCGACGTCGCCACCATGTTCTTCCGGGCCGACGGCACCCACAGCGACATCCTGCTCAACAAGCGCAGCACCGGCCCGGACCTCGACGACCTCAGGCGGGTTCGAAGGCGCATCTGCGTCGTGTCGGGAGAATCGAAGATTCATGGACTGCGCGGGGCGCTCGCGGCGGGACTGGCCACCGACCTCATCCTGGACGAGGGAGCCGCCCGGCGCCTCGTCCACACCTGAGCGGAGGAACGCCCGAAGCACGCGCGGCTACACCGTGAGGACCACCTTGCCGCGGACGGCGCCCGACTCGAGGTAATCCATTGCCTCCGCAGCCCTCGCCAGCGGGAAGGCGCGGTCGACGCTCGGCACGACGGAGCCGGCTTCGATCAGGAGTACGAGCCGCTCGAGCGCCTCCGCGCGCACCACGGCGAAGACCATGGCCAGCCTCTGGCGAACGAACGGGGACAGCGCCACGGCTCCGATCTGTCGGTGCAGGCCGCCGGTCAGGGTCCCTCCGCCCTCACCGCCGACGATCACCGCCGTGCCGTCCGGCGCGAGCGCACGGCGCAGGTGGGCCACCGAGGGGGTGCCGCCGATATCGAGGATGAGGTCGAACGCGGCACCGCCGTGCGCGAAGTCCTGCGCCGCGTAGTCGATGACGTGGTGGGCACCCAGTGCGCGCACGTACTCGCCCTTGGCGCCGCTGCAGACCGCCGTGACCTGCGCTCCTGCCGCCCTGGCGAGCTGCACCGCGAAACTGCCGACACCACCCGAGGCCCCGAGGATCGCCACGTGCTGGCCCTCGCCGACCCGACCGGCGTCATGCAGCGCCTTCATCGCCGTGACGCCGGAGACCGGCAGCGCGGCGGCCTCGACGAAGGACAGCACGGCGGGCTTGTGCACGAGGGCTCCCTCCTTCGCCGTGGCGTATTCCGCGAAGGTGCCGCGACCGACGCCGAGCACCTCGTCGCCGACGCCGAAGCGCGAGACACGGGCACCGACTGCGACGACGACACCCGCAACGTCCATGCCGGGCACGGGATTCCTCGGCTCGCGCAGCCCGAAGGCCAGCCTCCCGAGGTACGGCAGTCCCGTCATCGTGTGCCACACCCCCCGGTCGAGCCCGGCGGCGTGCACCTGGACCAGCACCTCGTCCGCCGCGATCCCTGGCACCGGCACATCGCCCGGGTGCAGCACCTCAGCCCTGCCGTAGGCATCCTGCAGCACCGCCCTCATGGTCCCGGTACCCGCCGTCGTCCTCCCGAGCCGTTCCTGCATGACTGCCTTTCCGGGGCCGCACGGTGCGGAACCCGCGCGAGCAGATTATCGTACAGTGTACGAAAACACTAGGCCGAGGAGGCGCCGCGATGGCCGCACGCACGGGAACCGACGAACGCATCCCCCTGTCCCGGGAGCGCGTCCTGCGGTGCGCGCTCACACTGGCCGACCGCGAGGGTATCGCCGGCCTGACGATCCGCACGCTCGCCCAGGAGCTGGGCAGCAGGCCCATGAGCCTCTACTACTACGTGGCCAACAAGGAGCAGATCCTCGACGGCATCGTGGACCTGGTCTTCGGCGAGGTCCACCTTCCGGTGATCGGCAATCCCTGGCGGGAGGAGATGCTCGTCCGTGCCCGCTCAATGCGGGAGGTGCTGAGTCGCCGCCCCTGGGCGGTGGGGTTGCTCGAATCGCGGACCCATCCCGGCCCGGCGACCCTGCGGCACCATGATGCGACGCTCGGCACCCTGCGCAGCGCCGGTTTCACCCTCCGCGCGACGGCCCACGCCTATGCACTGCTCGACAGCTACATCTACGGCTTCGCGCTGCAGGAGGTGGCCCTGCCGCTCAGCGGCGCCGACTCGGTGGCCGACGTCGCGGCACCGATCATGGAGCAGTTCTCGGGCGGGCAGTACCCATGGGTGATGGAGATCGCCACCGGGATCGTGATGCAGCCCGGCTACGACTTCGCGGACGAATTCGAGTACGGGCTCGAGCTCATCTTCGACGGGCTCGATCCCCGCTGACCGACGCAGGGCCCACCGGGCGCAGGCCCTGCCCGGGCCGATCTCGGTAGAGTTCCCCCATGAGCTTTTCAGTCCCCCGCGTCGCTCTCGCCGACGGCACCCCGATCGACGTCGTCGGGTACGGCGTCTACAAGGTCCCCCCCGCGGACACCGCGCACCTCTGTTCGACGGCGCTCGACGCCGGCTACCGGCTCCTCGACACGGCGGCCCTCTATGGCAACGAAGCCGGCGTGGGCGAAGCCGCGCGGGCCTACCTCGAGACCGGCGACCGGGAGGACCTGTTCGTCACGTCGAAGGTCTGGAACGACGACCACGGCCATGACGCCACGCTGCGCGCGTTCGACGCATCGATGGACCTGCTGGGCCTCGACCGGCTGGACCTCTACCTCATCCACTGGCCGTGCCCGTCGAGAGACCTGTACGTCGAGACCTGGCGTGCCCTCGGGCGGCTCCAGGCGGAAGGACGTGTCCGGTCCATCGGGGTCTCCAACTTCCAGCGGCCGCACCTGGAGCGCCTGCTGGTCGAGACCGGCGTCGTCCCCGTCCTCAACCAGATCGAGCTGCACCCGTACCTGCAGCAGCACGACCTGCGCTCGTTCCACGAACGGCACGGCATCGCCACGCAGGCGTGGAGTCCCCTCGGACGCGGCAACGTGCTGCAGGACCCCGTCGTCGGACGCATCGCGGCCGAGCTCGGGCGGACGCCGGCGCAGGTGATCCTGCGGTGGCACCTGCAGCACGGCATCCTCACGATCCCGAAGGCGAGCTCCCGCGAGCGCATCAGCTCCAACCTCGACATCTTCGGGTTCGTCCTCACGGACACGCACCTCGCGGCACTCGACGCACTGGACCGGGACCAGCGGTTCGGCTCGCACCCGGACCGGGTGGGCTGATGCGCCACGCCGTCGTCCGCAGCATCCCCTGGGAGGGGACGCTCCAGCGGGTCTGGGACTACCCCGCCGACCATTCCGCCGACTATTCCGCCGGCGGACCGAACGAACGTCCGCGCCTTCCGCACGGCGCGACCATCGTCATGGTGCACGGGTTCCGGGGGGACCACCACGGGTTGCTGCGCCTGGTCGAGGAACTACCCGGGCACCGGGTCCTCCTGCCGGACCTGCCGGGGTTCGGGCAGGGCCAGGAACTGAGCGGCACGCACGATGTCGCCACCTACGCCCGCTTCATTCGGGACGTCACCCGGAGACTCGTCCCGGAACCGCGCGTCCTGCTCGGGCATTCCTTCGGGTCGATCGTCGCTGCCGAGGCCGCCGCCCTGGACCCGGACCTCGTCGGGATCCTGGTCCTCGTCAATCCCATCAGTGCTCCCGCCCTCGAGGGGCCCAGCCGGGCCGCATCCCGGCTGGCGGAGGGCTACTACGTCACCGCGGACCGCCTGCCGGAAGCCGCCGGGCGGGCGCTCCTGTCGAATCCCGCGATCGTGCGGGGTATGAGCATCTTCATGGCCAAGACGAAGGACAGGAACCTGCGGCGCTGGATCCATGGGCAGCACGACGCCTACTTCAGCTCGTTCGCCGGCCGGCGCGTAGTGCTGGAGGCGTTCCGGGCGTCCATCTCGGGCACCGTCCGGGATCGTGCCCGGGAGCTGACGATGCCGGTCCTGCTTCTTGCCGCGGAGAACGACGACATCGGGTCGGTCGCCGGCCAGCGGGAGTTGGCAGCGCTCATCCCGCACGCGACCCTGGAGATCATCCCCGACGTCGGCCACCTCGTCCACTACGAGAAGCCGCGCGAGGCAGCGCTGCTGCTGGAGGACTTCCTGGAGAACTGCCTGAAGGACGCGCCTGCATGAGGATCCTGTTCGACGCGCGCTTCACGCGCACCGACCACCACGACGGCATCAGCCGTTACGGGGCCAGCCTGATCGCCGCGCTCGCCGAGACGGACGACATCGTGATGCTCATCAGCGACCGCCGGCAGCTCGCCCTCCTGCCGGACGTGCCGCACGTGCGCATCAACAGTCCCCTCTCCCCCGCGGAATTGTTCGTCGCCCGGCGCATCAACCCCCTCGAACCCGACGTCGTCGTATGCCCCATGCAGACCATGGGGTCCTGGGGCCGCAGGTATCCGCTCGTCCTCACCCTGCACGACCTCATTTACTACCAGAACCCGACGCCGCCGTCGTTCCTCCCACTCCCCGTGCGCCTGCTCTGGCGGCTCTACCACCTCGCCTACTGGCCCCAGCGCCTCCTCCTCGACCGCGCGGACGTCGTCGCCACCATCTCCAGCACGACGGCGGACCTCATCCGCCGGCACCGGCTGACACGCCGGCCGGTCCTGCTCGTGGGCAATGCGCCGCAGCCGACGGAGCGCCGTCGTGATCCGGAGGCGCCGCGGTCGGCGTCGCTGCTCTACATGGGCTCCTTCATGCCCTACAAGAACGTCGAGACACTCGTCCGCGCCATGGCCGCCCTGCCCGGGCACATGCTCCACCTGCTGAGCCGCATCACCCCGGAACGCCGCGGGGAGCTCGAGGCCCTCGCTCCCGGAGCGGACCGCGTCGTCTTCCACGGCGGCGTGACCGACGCCGAGTACGAGGACCTGCTGCACGGCTCGACCGCGCTGGTCACCCTGTCGAAGGCGGAAGGGTACGGCCTGCCGATCATCGAGGCGATGGCGACGGGCACCCCGGTGATCGCCAGCGACATCCCCATCTTCCGCGAGGTCGGCGGCACCGCCGCGCTGTACGTCGACCCGGACGACCCGTCGGCGGTGGCCGCCATGGTGCGCACCCTGGAGGAGCCGGACCGGTGGGCCGAGGCGTCCCGAGCCGGGCTCGAGCGGGCGTCCGCCTACTCGTGGGCCGCATCGGCACGGCAGCTCCGGCTCGCGTGCGAGCGGGCCGTCGCCGAGCATGCGCGACGGCGGGCCTGACGTGACCGACCTCCAGTGCCCGGCCACGGCGATCCTGCTCGACAACGACGCCGCTCCGCCTTCATGGCTGGCGCGCCTGCAGCTTGCGGGCCGGTTCGAGGCACGCGGTCCCGACGCCGTCGTCGCCCTCGTGGAGGAGACGGCCGACCTGTACCGCGGCGAGGCCTTCGTTGTCGCCGCACCACCGGCCGACATCGCCCAGGCACTGCGGACGCGGGGCACCGCAGGCACCGCGCCGATCATCGTCGAGATCGATTCCGGCGGGTGGCGGACCGTGCCCGCTCCCTGACAGGCGCCATCCGTCACTACGCTCTATACAGCCGCACGGCACCGGCGTACCGTCCATGACCATGGAACCGTCACTGCCGCAGCGTGTCGCGCACTCCGTGGGAGAGGATCCCCTGTCGGAGCGGGTCGCGGTCGCCCAGGAGGTTCTGTACGGCCCGCTGCTGAAGTGGGCAGGGCACAGCCCGTTCCATACGGGCATCCTCGGCCACTCGGTGCATCCCCTGCTCACCGACGTGACGCTCGGGTGCTGGCTGAGCGCGTCCATCCTCGACGTGGCCGGAGAGGTCGGCGGACGCTCAAGCGCCACGCTCCTGGTCGGAGCAGGGCTGGCGGCGTCGGTACCGACGGCGCTCTCCGGCGCCGATGACTGGGCGGGGATGACGGGCGCAGAGCGTCGGATCGGCGCGGTTCACGCACTGGGCACCGACATCGCCATCTTCCTCCTCCTCGGTTCCCTGATCGCCCGGATCCGCGACCGTCATGCCCTGGGCATGGGGCTCGGCCTGGCGGGTAACGCGGTCGTGGCCGGTGCGGGATTCCTGGGAGGGCATCTGGCGCTCAATCGCGGGACCGCGCGGCGGGCAACCGACACGAGCACGGGAACGGACGCAGTCACTGGCGCAGACGGCTGACTGACGCAGGCTGAGGAGACGTTGCGGTGATCCCGGCGCAGCTATCCCGGTGCGCGCGGCCGGCTAGAACACGACGAGCCGTCGGCTAGAGCACGTCGAGCGCATCGAGCCGGATGTGGACCGGCTCTCCCGTCCGTTTCGCGGACAGGGTGGCGCGGCGGGCCCGCAGCTGCCGTGTCATGCCGGCTGCTGCCCGGTAAGGGAAGAACAGGAGGACGCGGTGGCTTCCCTGCCCGGCGAGTGCGTCCGGGGCCGCAGCGCCCGACCGTCCGGTGTCCTTCGGGTCCGCTGCTGCACGTGCCGCCCGCATCGCCTCCCGGCGGATGTCCGGCGGGACGGGCGCGGGCCCGACGACGCGGGCGCCCTCCGTCTCGACTCCTTCGAGGAAGTACGTCAGGGCCTCGCGGGTCCCCGTCAGCACGGCATACCGGACGGCGGGAGGCAGGCCGAGGTGCTGCCGCTCCAGGAGTTCCCGCGCCGCCGCGCCGGCGGGATCCCAGCGCACGAGGTGGCCCACCGCGACGTCGTCGTCGCCCGTGATGACCACGGTGCCCCCTGCGGTGGACGGGCGCGCCAGGATGGCCGCCGAGAACCAGCGCCGCAGGGCGTCCTCCCCGGCGCGCAGGGACTCACGGCTGAGCAGGGCGTTCCCGTCGAGCAGGATGACGGCCGCGTAGCCGTTGGGTGCCACGGGCTCGGCGCCGGGTGTCGCGACGACGACGGCGGGCACGTCCCGGACGGCATCGACGATGTGCTCGCCCGCGGAGGACACGACCGGCACGCCGGGGAAGGCCCGCCCCAGTTCCTCGGCGGTCCGGGTAGCACCCGCGACGGTTGCGCGGACCCGGACCCCGCCGCATTCGGGACAGGACCAGGAGGTCTCGGGCCGCCCGCACCAGCGGCAGGCCGGCGGAGCATTCCGGCTCGGCTGGGCCAGCGGCCCGGCGCAGGAGGAACACCGCGCAGCGTGACGGCACCGGTCACAGGCCAGGGACGGCGAGAATCCGGTGCGGGCCACCTGCAGCAGGACGGGCCCGTGCTTCAGCCCGGCCTGCGCCGCCGCCCAGGCCGCGTGGGGTATCCGGGCCTGGGCAGCCAGCGGGTCGCGTTCCATCTGGTACGCGTCGGCGGCGTGGACGACCCGCGGTGTCGCCCGGCGCACCTCGGCACGATCGGCCTGGACGGCGTGGGCCCAGCCGGTGTCGACGAGCCGCTGCGCCTCCGTGCTGCGGGAGAAGGAGGAGAGCAGGACGGCGGCGCCCTCCTGCTCGGCCCGCAACAGCAGCACGTCGCGGACGTGCTGGTACGGTGCTCGCTGCTCGAGATGCTGGTCGTCGCCGTCGTCCCACAGGCACACCAGTCCCAGGTCCCGCACGGGCGCGTAGGCGGCCGAACGGGTCCCGACGGCGACCGTCGCCGACCCGTGCAGGATCCGCAGGAAGCTGCGGTACCGGGGCGTCGCCCCGTCCTCCCCCGTGAGGCGGGCCACGGCGGTCGGGCCGAGGCGCGCCACGAGCGCGGTTTCGATGCGCGCGAGGTCTCGCTGGTCGGGGACGACGACGATGGAGCCGCGGCCCGAGGCAGCCGTCTCGGCGACGGCCTCGGCGATCTCCTCCGTCCACGCCGTGCTGCCGAAGCCGCCGAGGCTCGTGAGGACCGCGCGCGGTGATTCCCCCGCACGCAGGTGCTGCAGGTAGGCCGGCCCGTTGGAGTAGCGCCGGAAGATACCGGAGGCCGGCTGTGCCGGCCTCGCTGCGCCTGGATCGACCGCCGGATCGACCGCCGGATCGCCGGCCGGATCGCCGGCCGGAGCGACGGCCGGAGCGGTTCCCGGAGGGAACTCGTCCTCGACACGGGCCATGCGCGGCGGGACGGCCAGCCGCAGGACGTCGCTCACCGTTCCGACCGAGCGCGCCGCGATGGCCGTCGCGAGGGCCAGGACCTCGGGCGTCAGGACCCGCTGGGGGGACACGACCTTGCCCAGGGGCAGGAGCGTGGCCGTGGTGCTCGCCTCATCGACCCGTTCGGCGAGGAACCCCGTGTGCTCGCGTCCGGCGAACCGCACCTTGACCCGCACCCCGGGTTGCGCCTCGGCGTCCATCGCGGCGGGCACCGCGTAGTCGAAGAACCGGTCGAGATGGGGTAGCTGCGCGTCGAGGACCACCCGGGCCACGGGACGCGTCGACGCCCGCTCGGGATCGGTCTGTGGCAGCTTCGCGGGCCCGAAGCCGTGCAGCAGCGACAGCTGGCCGTCCGTCCCGATCGTGTCCCGCGTCGTCTCCGTCATGCTGAAGCGTCCGGCAGCCTGCGCCGCGCGCTGTCCCCTTCCCGCTCAGGCGTTGAAGTAGCTTCGGAGCTTGTCCACGCGGTCGGTGCGCTCCCAGGTGAAGCCCTCCTCCTCGCGGCCGAAGTGGCCGTGGGCGGCGGTGCGCTGGTAGATGGGCCGCTTGAGGTCGAGCGCGGTGATGATGCCGAGAGGGCGGAGGTCGAAGACCTCGCGGATGGCGGTTCCGATGGCGAGTGGGTCGACCGTCTCGGTACCGAAGGTCTCGACATAGATGCCGACGGGCTGGGCCATGCCGATGGCGTAGGCGATCTGGATCTCGGCGCGGCGTGCAAGACCGGCCGCGACCACGTTCTTCGCGACCCAGCGCATGGCGTAGGCGGCCGAACGGTCCACCTTCGAGGGGTCCTTGCCGCTGAAGGCTCCACCACCGTGCCGGGCCATTCCTCCGTACGTGTCCACGATGATCTTGCGGCCCGTCAGTCCGGCATCTCCTACGGGGCCGCCGATCACGAACGCGCCGCCCGGATTGAGGATGTGCCGGACGGAGGACGTGTCGAGGTCGGAATCCGCGAGGACCGGCGCGATGACGTGGTCGGCGAGGTCCGCCCTGAGCTGCTCGAGGGACACGTCGGAGGAGTGCTGCGACGAGATGACGACGGAGTCGATCGAGACCGGCTGGTCGCCGTCGTACCCGATGGTGACCTGGGTCTTGCCGTCGGGCCGGAGGTACGGGAGGGTGCCGTCCTTGCGGACAGCGGTGAGTCGTTCCGACAGGCGGTGGGACAGCCAGATGGGCGCCGGCATCATGACCGCGGTCTCGTCGCTCGCGTAGCCGAACATGATCCCCTGGTCGCCGGCACCCTGGGCGTCGAAGGGATCGACGCCGGTGCCCTCGCGGGTCTCCAGCGAGGTGAACACGCCCGAGGCGATCTCCGCGGACTGCTGGCCGATGGACACCGACACGCCGCACCGGGCGCCGTCGAAACCGTTCGCCGAGGAGTCGTAGCCGATGCCGAGGATCGTCTTGCGGACGATGTCCGGGATCTCGACGTACGCCTCCGTGGTCACCTCACCCGCGACATGCACCAGTCCGGTGGTGACGAGCGTCTCGACCGCCACGCGGGAGTCGGGATCCTGCTCCAGGAGGCCGTCGAGGATCGCGTCGCTGATCTGGTCGCAGATCTTGTCCGGATGGCCCTCGGTGACCGACTCCGAGGTGAAAAGGCGCAGGGGGGAATCAGTGCGGGGTGAATTCACGTGCCCACTCTACTTGGTCGGAGGGACAGTCCGGCCGGATGCTACGCGGCCCGACGGTCCCCGCGGCTGCCGGACGGACACCCGTTGAACTCCGTACGGACACCGGTTGAACTTCGGACGGGCGTTGGGCGGAGGCCCGCCGAGACCCGCCGGCGGACCTGCCTCAGCGGGACAGGAGCTGCGCGGCGTGGTCGAGCACGGCATCCGCGACGGCCCGCTTCGATCCCCGCACCGCAGCCGACTCGCTGCCGTCGGCATCGAGGATGGTGACCTCGTTCGAGTCCTCGCCGAAGACCCGGTCCGAGCCGACGACGTTCAGCACGAGGAAATCACAGCCCTTCCGCGCGAGCTTGGCGCGGGCATGCGAGAGGGGGTCTGCCGTGGCATCCCCGGTCTCGGCGGCGAATCCCGCGATGACGGGGGGGTTCCCGTGATCCCGCCGGGCCAGCACGGCCTCACGGAGGACGTCCGGGTTGCGGACGAGAGTGATCACCGGGTCGGTGCCGTCGTCGTTCTTCTTGATCTTGGTGGCGACGACCTCGGCGGGACGGAAGTCGGCGACTGCAGCGGCCATCACGAGGATGTCGGTGGCCGGGAGCGCCGCGAGGACGGCCTCGCGCAGCTGGAGGGCTGATTCGACCCGGACGACGTCGCAGCCGCGGGGCGGTGCCACCTCCGCATGCGCGAGGACCAGGGTCACGTCGGCTCCCCGGGCGAGGGCCGCCTCGGCGAGGGCCATGCCCTGCTTGCCGGACGATCGGTTGCCGAGGAAGCGTACCGGGTCGAGGGCCTCGCGCGTGCCTCCCGCGGAGATGGTGACGCGCTTTCCCTGCAGGGCCCCGGACCCCGAGGACCGCGCGACGGCGTCCATCGCCGCGTCGAAGATGTCGGCCGGTTCCGGCAGCCGGCCGGGGCCGGAGTCCGAGCCGGTGAGGCGCCCGGATGCGGGCTCCATGATCGTGACGCCGCGGGAGCGGAGGGTCTCGACATTCGCCCTCGTGGCGGCGTGCTGCCACATCTCGGTGTGCATGGCGGGTGCCAGGAAGACGGGACCGTGCGCCATGAGGAGGGTGCCGGTCAGCAGGTCGTTGGCGAGCCCGGCGGCAGCGCGGGCCAGGACGTCGGCGGTGGCGGGGGCGACGACGATGAGGTCGGCCTCGTGGCCGAGCCGTACGTGGTTCACCTTGTCGACGTCGTCCCAGACGCTGTTGCTCACCGGGTTGCCCGAGAGGGCCTCCCAGGTGGCGGTGCCGACGAAGCGCGTCGCCGCGTCCGTGGGGATGACGGTGACGTCATGCCCCGACTCCGTGAAAAGACGGAGGAGGGATGCTGCCTTGTAGGCTGCGATCCCTCCTCCGACACCAAGTACTATCCGCACCGGTTGTCCGTGTCCTGCCCGACCGGCGGGACTACTCGGACTGTTCCATCGGCGTGGACACGAGCATGCCCTCGTTGATCTCGCGCAGCGCGATGGAGAGCGGCTTCTCGTTCAGCTTCGTGTCGACCAGGGGGCCGACGTACTCGAAGAGCCCCTCGTGCAGCTGCGAGTAGTACGCGTTGATCTGGCGGGCGCGCTTGGCACCGTAGATCACGAGGGCGTACTTCGAGTCCGAGGCCTCCAGCAGAGAGTCGATCGGCGGGTTGATGATGCCTTCGGGCTGAGTTGACACAGATTCTCCAAATATTAGGTGGAACGGCTGGTGCAGGGCTTGTCAGCGCTGCAGCGGACGCAGTCCCATCAGTGATACGAGCTCGTCTGCCGCATGCTCCACGGTGTCGTTGACGACGGTGTGGTTGAATTCCGGCTCGGCGGCAAGTTCCAGTTTAGCTGTTTCCAGCCGCTGCTGCTGTTCCTCCGGGGTTTCGGTGCCGCGGCCCACGAGCCGGCGCACCATCTCGTCCCAGCTGGGCGGTGCCAAAAAGACGAAATTAGCCTCCGGCATGCTCTCCTTGACCTGGCGCGCGCCCTGCAGATCGATCTCCAGCAGCACGGTGCGGCCCTCGTCCATCGCGGCCTGCACGGTGCTGCGCAGGGTGCCGTAGCGGTTGCGGCCATGGACCAGGGCCCACTCCAGCAGCTGCCCGTCCTCGATGAGCTGGTCGAACTCCTCCGGGGAGACGAAGAAGTAGTGCACGCCATGGACCTCGCCCGGGCGGGGAGGGCGGGTGGTCGCTGAGACGGAGAGCCACACCTCCGGGTAGTTGTCCCGGATGTAGGTCGAGACAGTTCCCTTGCCGACCGCGGTCGGGCCGGCCAGGACTGTCAACCGGGGCTGGAACACTGACGCTTCCTTACTTACTGGCCGAGCCAGAATGGTGTCCGAGGTACTCGACGAGTAACCTGCGCTGATGGATGCCGAGTCCGCGGACGCGGCGCGTCGCGGCGATACCGACCTCTGCCATGATGGCGGCCGCCCGTACGTCCCCTACGCCGGGCAGGGCCTTGAGGAGATCCAGGACCTTGAGGCGGCCCACGGCGTCGTCGCCGTCGGGATTCTCGATCACTTCCGCCACCGAAAGCTTACCGGTCTTCAGTCGGGACTTGATGTCCGCCCGAACCGCGCGCGCTGCCGTCGCCTTCTCCCGCGCCCGTGTTCGTTCGACATCCGTCAATGGCTTCAGACTCACTGGTGCTCCCTGCGCTTGACGGCACCTGATAGGGCGGCGGCCGCTCGTCGTATCGATGGGGTGGATGGGTCGGGTCCCGAACCGAACCTACCCGGCGTACGCCTCCGAAATCAATGCGCCCTCCCCGGAATCACTGCGACCTACGCCAGCTCGTCGCGCGTCCGCTCCGCCGCTGCCCGCAGGTTCCCTGGAGCGGGTCCGGCCGCGAGGATGGCACGGCTCGACGTCGGCAGGACGAACGGCAGGGCGTCCCCGAACGCGGCACCGAGTTCCTCCGGCCCCGCACCCTGCGCTCCCACGCCGGGGGCGAGGATGGGACCGTTGAGCGAGGCGAGGCCCAGGCCGAGCCGCTGGGCGGCGTCGCCGATGGTCGCCCCGACGACGAGTCCCACGTGCCCGGGTGCCGACCCGGCATTCTCGGCGGCGGCAGCATGCGCGATGGACCGCGCCACGGACGCGTCCCCTCCGACGTGCTGCACCGATCGGCCCTCAGGATTCGACGTGAGCGCGAGGACGAAGACGCCCCGGCCGGTCGCGGCGGCGAGATCGATCGCAGGCCGGAGGGACTCGAACCCGAGGTACGGGTTGAGCGTCACGGCGTCGGCGGCCAGGGGCCGTCCCTCCCCCAGCCACGCCTCCGCATACGCCTGCATCGTCGAGCCGATGTCGCCGCGCTTGGCATCGGCGATCGTCAGGACCCCGGCCTCCGCGGCGTGCGCCAGCAGGGCCTCGAGGACCGCCAGCCCCCGCGCACCGTGCCGCTCGTACAGCGCCACCTGGGGCTTCACGGCTGCCGCGACGGGCCCGACGGCGTCGAGCACCGCGAGCGAGAACCGCTCGAGACCCGAGGGGGAGTCGTCCAGTCCCCAGGCACCCAGCAGCGCAGGATGCGGGTCGATCCCGACACACAGGCTGCCCTTCGCCGCGCGCGCCGCCGCGAGCCGCTCCCCGAAGGGGGCACGGGACGCGGCGGCACCGGCCTCAGGAGGCATCGCGGGCTTCGGTCGACGCGCGCAGGTTGGCGGCGTGTTCCTGGAGGCTCGTCACCGACCACTCGTAGGAGCGCATGGCCTCGATCGCCTGCACGGCTGCTCCCACCTCGGGGATGGTCGTGATGACCGGCAACCCGTAGGAGGTGGCCGCGGCGCGGATCTCGTAGCCGTCACCGCGTGCCTGCCCGCCCGAGGGCGTGTTGATGATCATGTCGATCCCGCCCTCGGTGATGAGGTCGACGACGGTGCCCTCGCCGGAGGCGCCCGCGCCCTCCGCGACCTTGCGGACCGTGGTCGCCTGGATGCCGTTGCGCCGGAGCACGTCCGCCGTGCCGCCGGTGGAGACGATCTCGAAGCCGAGGTCCACGAGCCGCTTGACCGGCATGATGATGGAGCGCTTGTCCCGGTTCGCGACGGACACGAAGACCTTGCCCTCGATCGGCAGGGCCGCGTTGGCGGCGGCCTGGCTCTTCGCGAAGGCCGTGTCGAAGTACTTGTCGATCCCCATGACCTCACCCGTGGAGCGCATCTCGGGGCCGAGCAGCGAGTCGACCACGGTGCCCTCCGGGGTGCGGAACCGGCTGAACGGCAGGACGGCTTCCTTGACGGACACCGGTGCGTCCAGCGGCAGGGAGCCGCCGTCACCCTTCGCGGGGAGCAGTCCGTGCTTGCCCCGGAGCTCCGCGATGGTGACGCCGGTGCCGATGAGCGCCGCGCCCTTGGCGAGCTGCACGCCGGTGGCCTTCGAGACGAAAGGCACGGTGCGCGAGGCCCGCGGGTTGGCTTCGAGGACGTAGAGCACGTCCGAGGCGAGGGCGAACTGGATGTTGATGAGGCCCCGCACGCCCACACCCGCCGCGATGGCGAGGGTCGCCTCGCGGACACGCTGCAGGACATCGGCGCCCAGGGTGATGGGCGGCAGCACGCACGCGGAGTCGCCGGAGTGGATGCCGGCCTCCTCGATGTGCTCCATGATGCCGCCGAGGTACATCTCCGTCCCGTCGTACAGGGCGTCGACGTCGATCTCGATGGCGTCCTCGAGGAAGCGGTCGATCAGGACGGGGTGGGCCTCGGTGATCTCCGTGGCGTTCGTGATGTAGCGCGAGAGGTTCGCCTCGTCGTAGACGATCTCCATGCCGCGGCCGCCGAGCACGTAGGACGGCCGGACGAGGACGGGGTACCCGATCTCGTCGGCGATCTTCTTGGCGTCCTCGAAGGACACCGCGGTGCCGTTCTTCGGGGCGATGAGGCCGCCGGCGTCGAGCACGCGGCTGAAGGCGCCGCGGTGCTCGGCGAGGTCGATCGCCTCCGGCGAGGTACCGAGGATCGGGATGCCGGCGTCGGCCAGTTCCTGGGCCAGCTTCAGCGGTGTCTGGCCGCCGAGCTGCACGAACACGCCGAGTACGCCACCGGTGCGCTCCTCGGCCGCGATGACCTCCAGGACGTCCTCGAGGGTCAGCGGTTCGAAGTACAGGCGCGTCGAGATGTCGTAGTCGGTGGAGACCGTCTCGGGGTTGCAGTTGATCATGACCGTCTCGTGGCCTGCCTCGCGCAGCGCCATGGTGGCGTGGACGCACGAGTAGTCGAACTCGATGCCCTGGCCGATCCTGTTCGGGCCGGAGCCGAGGATGATGATCGAGGGCTTCTCGTGCGGCTCCACCTCGTCCTCCTCGTCGTAGGACGAGTAGTGGTACGGCGTGTAGGCGGCGAACTCGGCGGCACACGTGTCCACCGTCTTGAAGACCGGGCGGATGCCCAGGGCGTGGCGGACGCCGCGCACGACGGCGTCGGGCGTGGAGGTCAGCAGCCCGATCTGCTCGTCCGAGAAGCCGTGGCGCTTGGCGTGGCGCAGCACCTCCTCGGTCAGGTTCGGCGCCGAGCGCACCTCCTCGGCCACCTCGTTGAGCAGGACCAGCTGGTCGAGGAACCACGGGTCGATCCCGGTGGCCTCGTACAGGCGCTCGACGCTCGCCCCGCCGAGCAGCGCGCGCTGCACCTGCGAGAGGCGCTCCGTGGTGGGGCGCTTCGCCGCCTCGACGAGGGCGTCGACCTCCTCCGCCGCGACCGGCGCGAAGGACAGCTGCGAGCCCTTCTGCTCGAGCGAGCGCAGTGCCTTCTGGAGCGCCTCGGTGAAGTTGCGGCCCATGGCCATGGCCTCGCCGACGGACTTCATGGTGGTGGTCAGCGTGGGGTCGGCCGCGGGGAACTTCTCGAAGGCGAACCGCGGGACCTTGACCACCACGTAGTCGAGGGTCGGC